>JAYUUS010000252.1:0-2848 GCA_043754435.1 Rhodanobacteraceae bacterium | reverse complement strand
CGATACCGCCGAATGCCGCATGGTCGGCTGCAATTTATTGTTGGAACTAGCTTGCCGCCACTGACCTTTTGCAACCTGCCAAAACTACCGGGCTGCGGCATTCGCACCGCACAAATTAACGTGCTGCGAGCACCCAGAAACTATTTTGATGCAGGATTCCAACAACTTGTGGGCTGCGTACGTCACCAAAACACCGCGAGTTTGCTACTGCGCGCCCCGCGATTCGTTCGTTATGAAACGATGTTTTCGCGAGAGGAACTAGCTGGGCCCAACGATTAAATAAGCCGCAATGCGGCACAGAAACGATAGTGTAAACCAGAATCGTCGAATGCCGCATTGTCGGCTTGATTGACTAGTTGGAACTAGCTTGCCGCTACTTTCGTTTTGCAACCTGCCAAAACTACCGGGCTGCGGCATTCGCGCCGCACAAACTAACCTGCTGCGAGCGCACGGAAACTATTTTGATGCAGGATTCCGACAACTTATGGGCTGCCAAAACAGCGCGCTTGCTACTGCGAAACCCGCGATTTGTTCGCTATGAAACGAGGCTTTCGCGAGATGAACTAGCTGGGCCCAACGATTTAATAAGCCGCAATGCGGCACGGAAGCGATAGGATAAACCAGAATCGCCGAATGCCGCGTTGTCGGCTTGATTAATTAGTTAGCTACTTCACGCATATAAAATCACCTGTAATACTGGCAAGGCCGCAATCTGTTTCGCCAGGATCAGGTGTGCAATATTCCGGAGCAAATCCCGTAGCGTCAGGCCCATGAACAATTGTTACTGACCTTTCGCCACATTCTTCTTTCACAACCTCCTGCCACATAGCGACCCTTTGTCCTTTCTCACTGGAACTCCAATGAGCCAAACCATTACCAACTGGCCTAATCCACATTTGATACATTGCAGGTGGGTTTGGCGATTTTATTAATTTAACTTCTACTCCAACTCGTGCAATTGCTCGGCTATGGAATTCAACTATGCCGTGCTCATTAACGAAGCTCTGCTTATCGCTAGCGCATGAAGTGATCAAAAAGCTTAATAGTAAAAATAAAATCGAATATAGAATTTTCATGAAGTAGCTAACGCCTGAATTCAGCCGACATGCGGCCCGAAAACCAATGATAGCGCGATAGCGCCAAATGCCGCATGGTCGGCTGCAATTTATTGTTGGAACTAGCTTGCCGCCACTGACCTTTTGAGATCTGCCAAAACTACCGGGCTGCGGCTTTCGCACCGCACAAACTAACCTGCTGCGAGCGCCCGGAAACTATTTTAATGCAGGATTCCAACCACTTATGGGCTGCGTACGCCGCCGTGAATTTTCTACTGCGCGCCCCGCGATTTGTTAGCTATAAAACGTGGCTTTCGCTAGAGAAACTAGCTGGGCCCAACGTTGAATTCAGCCGACATGCGGCCCAAGAAGCAATGGTAGCGCGATACCGCCGAATGCCGCATGGTCGGCCTGCAATTTGTAGTTAGCGCACCTTCATTTTTGCCAGATCGCTGCAAATGTGGCAATAACTATTGCGCGTGAACTCTTGAAGAATAATCGGGTACGAAGTTCTTCACGAGTTCAATTTTTTTAAATTTGCGGGTTACCGTCATGGAAACTAAGTCTAATTCGTCAGTCATGAAGATCTCCGTTTGTATCCATCCATCTTTCGGATCGAACTCAAACCACATTGGTTGCTCTGGATTGAGAGAGTAGTTCTCACGAAGTCGGGTGCGAATAGAAACAAAGCGACACTTTTCGTTCCCACAACTTTTCGTCGACGCCTTTGCTATTAGAACCTGTCCAGGATCTATCGGGCGCACAATAAACGGCGGCTCATCGCCATCGAAGCATCTCCTTGCACTGATGGACTCAACCAAGCATTTGCTTTGAGTGTTGGAGAGAGGCGCGCCCCTAGACGTTGCGCGTAACCTTAAACCACCATCAAACCAATACTCCGCACGAGCGCTCAACGGCTTTCCCAGTACTTTGCCGTCCACCAATAGGACTAGGCCGCCATTTTCAGCGCGCGCTATCAACTTTGCTCTAAGCTTATCGACTAACATAACTGCTTCCATAGCCTGACTGCTCAGTGGTTTTGCAGTTTGTTTGGAAGCAATTTGAATTCGATCCGCAGGGATTGTGATCGTATTAACGCTTTGTTCCGAACCTCCGCTTGAGGTGCATCCAGCAACCAACGCGATGATCAGGCCTGCGACTGCAGCGGCAAGCACGTCTGAGATTGATACTTTTTGATTTGCCATAATGCTTCCTTTTTGCAGGCTCGCTAACGTTGAATTCAGCCGACATGCGGCCCGAAATAGTATGGTAGCGCGATATCGCCGAATGCCGCATGGTCGGCTGGAATTTTTAGTTCGGCCACAGGCTGGATGACGCAAGATCCTTGACTCGAGCCCGAAAGCACGCCTACTGACAACGAAAGCGACTACTTGCGCTTGCGGCTGATTAGGTAGAACGAAAGCATTCCAACGGGCCATACAACGAAGAGCAGAGTTTGCCAGTGGGAGAAGGCAACGTACTCATCTTCTTTGTGCGGCTGACCAAGCTTGCCACAGTAGCCGTGCTCCGGGCATGGGTGTATGGGGCTATCAGGGAAGCGAATAAAGCCATAGGCGTAAATGGCCAGCATGATGACCATGACGCAGCTTCCAAGATTGCGAGGCACATTCCCCATGGGACCGAACGTTGAATTCAGCCGACATGCGGCCCGAAAACCAATGATAGCGCGATAGCGCCAAATGCCGCATGGTCGGCTGCAATTTATTGTTGGAACTAGCTTGCCGCTACTTTCGTTTTGCAACCTGCCAAAACTACCGGGCTGCGGCATTCGC
>JAYUUS010000251.1:0-2849 GCA_043754435.1 Rhodanobacteraceae bacterium | reverse complement strand
CGCAATCAGCAGCTGCTTAAAAATCCCGAGCGCGCAATAGAGCCACTCATGCCACTGGTTGGCGTGCGATCTTTTAATTTGCCGGATATTTCGGCAGCGGACTACATAGAGCTGGTCGACTTTACCGGCCGAGAACTACACCCTGGCAAGCACGGCAAGATTGCAGCGAGCGAGCCGAAAGCGTTAACCAAATTGGGATTAGATAAAACCCACTGGACGACACGGGTGAAAGGCATTGGCTCGGGTTACTGGCGAGTGGTTGGGGAATTGGAGGAATTGATCGACAAGGCCAAGGAAATCAGCCAGCGCACGCTGTTTGGCATTGGTTTTGCTCGGATTTTGAACAAGATTTAGGACGACTTTGGGTTATTTTTAATGCCGCGAATGCGGCTGGTTATGTTGGATTTTGATTTGTTTTGGTTTGGAATTGTGGCGAAATTGACGAGGGGATATGAAAATGCCAGCGGATTTTAGGTCGCTGGCATTTTTAGTCTGAGGCTTGGGTGTCTAGACTTGACCAGCGCCAGCATATGTTGGCGGCAAGCTGGCCGGGCGACGCGTGCTAATTGCGGGCGCCTAAGGCCAGAAGCTGTGCTGTCAAGCGGCTGTTCGCCGTTGATTTTGAATTACGAATAGCCGCTCAGCCAGATTTTAATTGCTGTCAACAGCCGGAATCAACGATCCCCGACAACTTGATCAAATTGCGCGTGCCGCGGCCGAAAGCAGGTTGGTCGGAGCGCCAAGTCAGCGTCGCAGCATCGCAGCGGGTGAATTCCAGGACGATTTCCCCCCAACTGCTCTGCTGGACATTAGCGGCGTTGAAACCGGCACCAAAATTTGTCCCGCGAACGGTAACGGCTGCACCGCTGAAGCGACGTCCGTCGAAAGCACCGTCGGCAATGATCCAATGCGGCTCCCCGCTGCCGTCGGCTCGATAGGTATGCCAGGTGAGCACCAGTCGATCTGCGGCGACCAGCGTCAAATTCAGACCTTCTCCAGGCGTTGCTGGGTCATACCACAACCCGGAAATGCGCGCGTCCAGCGGCGGCGTCACGCTATTGCGCGCCCCACGTGAGCGGTATGGACGCCACGCACGGCCTTCTGCGCGTACTGAAACAATCGCCGCAGTCGCCGTTTTACTGTCGCCCGGCGAGGCCCCGATCCCGGCATTCCAGATCCGCCAAAGCACCCGCTCCCACTCGGGTTTACGTAAGCCTTGCGGATCGCTGAGCTTCCAAAGCCCAGAAGCGAAAGCATAAGCCACGTTGGTCCCGCCGACGCTGCTGGTGCCCGCTTGTAATTCCGCAGCCAAGTTGTCAAGCACCGCAAGCGCGAACGGCTGCACGCGTTGCAGCAATTCCAGATCGCCGCGCGCTCTAAAAGCAGCTGTAGCCTCAATTAGCGCGATGGCATTCATCGCTTGGTACCAAGGCAGCGCGTTGTGCGCATCCCACATGCGGCCAGGAGTCCGCGCAGCTGGCGCTTTAAGCTCGGAGAAAAGAACGCCGGGCACGCCATCGACTTGGCCGTCGGCATTTTGATCCATCAAAATGCCGGGCAGCAGACTGCGTTCGAGCTTGTCGACCAACGCGGTTCGGTAACGCGCTTCCCCTGTCCAGTCATAGGCTGCGGCCAATAGCCAAATGAGTTTGGCGGTGTAGTTATGGTTACGTACGGCCGGTTCACTCACTGCCCAATCGGCGGCTGCCAGTGCGGCTTGTCGATAACGCGCCGCAGCCGGGCGCTCGCTCGTGCCCAACGCAGCTTCGATCATCATCAGGCCAGCCCAGCCTTGATCAAACCCCGCGCCGCCGTCCCTTATCCCGCTGGCAGCGTGGTAGTCCCCGACAACAAATCGCTGATTGGCGAAGCGGCCGGACCGATAGCTCACGCACAAGCTCGGCGCAAGGCCACAAGCTAAAGTAGCGCCTTCGCCGACCACCCCAGGGATGTAGCAGGTATCTTGCGGGTCGCCCGTGCGCTCGGCATAGCTGAACATTCCGGCCCACGATTGCTGTTCGCCCGGCGTCTTATCGATGCCGTATTGGGTTGCCACAAAGTTTTCCGCGAGCACGTTTAACGGCGCCTCGGCAAATTCGAGCGCGCCAGCGCGCGCCATCCAGCCGCCCAAAGCATATGCGCCAGCGCCACGCCCGATCGCCGGACATTGATCATAGATTCCCAGCGATTGGGTAGCTACCAGCGTTTGCTGGCGCCAGGCTTCGCGGATTTGCGCAAGCGTGGGGGCTGTCGCATCGCCGCCGTTCAGCGAGTAGGCCACGTCCGCACAGCCGAGTTCTATGCCACGGCTGGCCTGCGCGGCACGTATCGCCGC
Source organism: Rhodanobacteraceae bacterium (assembly GCA_043754435.1). GTDB lineage: Bacteria > Pseudomonadota > Gammaproteobacteria > Xanthomonadales > SZUA-5 > JANNYA01. The sequence continues at coordinate 514 of JAYUUS010000251.1, read as the reverse complement.
TACCGACTGTGACACGCTGCCAGATTGCAATACTTCTTCAATGCTGCGGGCCTGGGCCAGCGTGCCATAACTCAAAGTGCTGCACACCGGAGCTTGGGCTACCACGGCTTGGCTAAACAGCCAGATGGTCGCGATTAAGCAAAAGCGCGAAAGCATGAAATAGCTCCTTATTAAGCTGAATAGCGCCAAATAGCGGACACCCGCAAGCAGATAAGAGTACCCCAAGAAAAGGTCCGACGGGAAGCGCTGCGCCGGACAGCCACTTTTGGCCAGTTTTCAGCCAATATCTGGCGGCAGCCTTGAACCTTTCGCCAGATCATTCGTAAGCGTCCGCCCCAGCCACCTTAACCGCCCTTATTTTCTCGTTCAGGCTCTAATTTTTTAGAGCCACGACGATGCAACAGGAAACCAGCAGGGAACAACAGCGCGCCGATTGGCGGGTACGGATTGCGACGCAGGCGCAGAGCGGTTTGGCGATGACCGAGTTTTGTCGCCGGGCCGGGCTTTGCAGCAA
>JAYUUS010000250.1:0-26087 GCA_043754435.1 Rhodanobacteraceae bacterium | reverse complement strand
CGGTTGACTATGTGCCGCAAGCATTGGGCAATGGCACCTACGTATTAGTGTCGTTTACCTATGATGCACAGGGAAACCCAACCTGGCTGCAATACATTGCTTCAGGTCGTGAAGGCCAGCGTTTATTTAAAAACGTCGATGTGTTTCGAGTCACCGGCGGGGCCCCAGGCAATACATTCCCCCCGTTTTCAGCGATTACCTCAGCGAAAGTCGGCACAGCGGTCGTTGATATGGCGAGCTGCAGCCGAATCAAGATTGATTTCACGCCGCTGAGCACGTCAAACATCCCTCCCGTAAACCTGGATATGACGCGCTTAGATGCGCCCGGCAAAGGCTCGTCTAGCTGCCCGTTTGTCAAAGAATTCACCGCCTGCCCAACCGGTACAACCGCAGTTGCTGGCCTAGATCGCGTCTGTGAAATTCCAGCCGGCACCGTGAGTGGTGATTTACGCCTTATCAATACTGCAACCTATCGCTTGGGCGGCCGCGTTGCAGTTGGTGGCGCAATGGCGCTATCAGGCGTGCCTTCAACCACCACAGGGCGTTTATTTGTCGAGCCGGGCACCGTTGTGCGCGGCAACGAAGCGTCGACATCGCGCCTAATTATCAACCCAGGCTCGAAAATATTTGCCGAAGGCACACCGAGCGCGCCGATTGTTTTCACCGGCCTTACCGAGGTTCCTGATGCAGCAGTAAACGCTGGCACTTGGGCCGGCCTAATTATTGCCGGTCGTGCACCGATCAATACCGGCTGCACCGGCGTTGGTTCCGTTACCTGCGCATTTGAGGCTGATTCGGCGATTGTATGGGGCGGCACGGACGCAAATGACAGTTCTGGCGTGCTCAAGTACGTGCAAATTCGCAGCTCAGGTGGGTTTTTGGCACCTAACATTGACTTAAACGGTTTGACCCTGGGCGGCGTTGGCGCTGGCACCTTGATTGACTTCGTGGAAGCTGCCTATAACGGTGATGATGGCTTCGAGATGTTCGGCGGTACCGTCAACATGAAACACATTGTCTCTTTGGGCAGCAACGACGACAATATCGATACCGATTTCGGCTACGTCGGCAAAATTCAGTACGCCTATATCAAGCAAGGCCCAGGCGTTGATACCGACAGTCACGGGATTGAATCTGATAACGGACCGACTGTTTTTGATGCGTTGCCGCGCACGCGCCCGACGGTGATCAATGCGACCTTTGATGGCGTTGGCTTAGGCTTCGACGGCGCACGCATTCGTCGTGGTTCGGCGTATGTTCTGCAAAACGTAGTGTTCGTGAACTTTACCGGCTCGTGCTTGAACTTCAATGATGCAGCGACCTACGATGCAACCCGCACAAACGGCGCATTCAATGGCGTAACGACGATTAGCGGCGCGTATTTTGGCTGCACCAAGCAGTTCGACGATCAAGCCGCCGATCCGTTTTTGCTGAGCACCTTCGTCAATGGCCAAGCCGACAATGTTACCGGCCCCGCAACAGGCTTATTTAATAGTGATGGCCGCACCTTGCTGCTGAATTCACCGCTGCGCAACGCAACACAAACCAGCTCCGACGCGTTCTTTGAGCGCTACGGTGCCAAGGGCGCGTTTGTAGATGGTGATTGGACACAGGGCTGGACGATTGGTTTGTAATCTGGCGCTAGTATTTCTAATTTTTTAGTCGATCAATATGCCGTGTGAAATGAAAGTTTCACACGGCATATTCTTTGTAGGGGTGCTGTGAATAAATTTTCGTTACTAATCAATCTTCTGTCGGCTGGCATTTTAATGTTTGTTAGCGCAATAAGCACGCCAACGCACGCTGCTTCTTACAACATTCCAACCGTGGGTTGGTTAGCTCGCTTGCAAGCAAATTGTGATCGCACAGAATGTATGAAAATGGGTGCGCGAGCTTTGACACTCAATTTTGGCTCGTGCACTTCTGAAAAGGATTTGGTAGGGGCAACCGAAATTCGAAAATCTCAGGGATTTGGGAACGACTATATGGTGTGGAGCGAATACACGCTACCTAACGGTCAGACTTGTGTACGCACGCAAATGCCATCGGTCGAATATTTGAATGCGAGCGAAGCGCAGTTGCTGCTCTGTGCATCGTTGGCTTCGGAAATTGCCTTTACACAATCAATGCAGAATCTGACCCCCGCTAAAAATGCACCAGAGGCGATAGAGGAAGCCGAAAATTCAGATTCAAACTTAGTTCCTGCTGCCTCAACGGTGTTTGCACCCAATATGTCGGGGCATGAATCAATACCAAGTCAAAGTTCGACTGCACTTAACAAAGCGCTACCGTATCTAATTATTGCCAAAGGTATCCCAGCATTTCTGGATGAAACGACTATTTTAACCCTGAGCGTCGCAGTTGCTGCGGCTAGCAAAATGTCGTCTGGCACGGTCGCAACCAGCAATATCGTTTGGGCGGACGAAAACGATGCGATTTTAGGGAATAAGCCAACGTTTACACTACGTGGCGCTGATTTTGCCACTGGAACCCACGAAATTGCAGTCGGTAACTCAGCTGATCAATTCGAGGACACGATTGAATTTGTCGTTCGACGAACGGTTAAATCGGCGGCAGTTGCAGAGCTTCCGTAGCATTTGCGCTTTGCTTTAGCGGTTGGAGTATGCAACGCCCGGGCTAATTACCTGGGCGTTGTTTTGTGGCTTGTATTTTGAAGTTTTAAATGAAAGAGCCGTTTTTACTGCTCCCTGCTCGAACGCCTAGTTGCGCTCAACGCCGAGCGCGCGGCGGATGAAAAGCGCGGGCTGATTCGCTATCTGCGTCCAGAATTCCAAGACCCAAACTTTAAAACCGCCGCACCGAAACAGGCCGAAATGGCGGTCGAACGCAAAGAAGACGAAAACCCGGCGACGCTTATCAAAGTCGAAAAGATCGCCTGGCCGAAAACCCTGCCCGAACAAGTGCGCGCGGTGCTGGAGCTTTTAAAAGTCGAAACGCTGCCTGCCGAACAGATCGCCGCCCGCTTCAAAGGCCTAAAAGCCCCGAAACTAGGCGAACTGCTGCAAACGCTGGTGGATATGGGGCGGGTTAGGCAGACGAAGCGGGGGTTTGGGGTGTGAAAAAACTCCGCTTTACGATGCTACTAAGTAGGCTTGACGTTACCAATAGCAGTGCTATTATTCTATGACTACTCCCCCTTTGACCGCGCGGACCTCCGCTGTGCTCTTTGGGTTACGGGCCGCGCCGAAGCAATTCGGGGCGGCTTCGTTTTTTAAGGTTCTTAATTTGCGCACCATAGTTTATGTCGATGGCTATAATTTGTATTACAGCCTGCTGCGCCGTTCGCCTTATAAGTGGTTGAATTTGTTCAGCCTATTTCGCGATCACGTTCTGGATGCGGATACCAGCGAGCTGATTGAGCTGCGTTTTTATACGGCGCCGATACTCGCCAGCATGTCTGATGACCCCGAGTCACATCGTCGCCAGCGCATCTATTGGCAGGCATTGCGAAAATACTGCGGCACTCAAGTCAAAATCATTGAAGGCAAAATGATTTCAGAGACCAAGCATCTTAGGCTCAGTAAGCCGGTTCCGGGAATGCCGGAGTCTGCGCAGGTGCAGGTGCTGTCAGAAAAGCAAACCGATGTGCGGCTAGCCGTCGATATGGTCAGTCATGCGCTCAGAGGCGTTGTCGAGCAGGTGGTATTGTGTAGCAACGATTCTGATTTTGAACCGGGGTTGCAGTCCATTCGCGAATTTGCCCCAGACGTTCGCATTGGGCTCGTTGCGCCCGTTTTAGCGGATAGCCCCCGCTTTGTGTCCAATTCATTATTGAAGCATGCGCATTGGTCAAAACGAATCAGTGCTCAGCATTTGCTTCAAGCCCAACTACCGATAAAAATCCCTAGCACTGCGCTGCGTTGCCCCGAATCGTGGCAGGTAATCCAGGATTTGTTCTAGATGCGCCAGCGATGTTGACGTCAAAGCCTGAAACGCTGCCCAAAATTCAATGTGTGCGCAGCGTAGCCTCAGCCAATAGCGCCATTAAAAAGATGGTTTTTATCCCGTGATGGTGTGCGTAGTAGGTGCGGTCAAACGGGCATTTGGCAGTAGTATTTTAGTGCGCCAACATGCGGATGGCACCGTGCGCGTCCACACATTGCTAAATGACAGCAACTTTTTAGGCATGGATCGGATGGGTTGCCAACGATTTGAAGCCAGCCAATTTGACACCTCAAACCCTTTCTATGCGTATTTGGTGCCGCGTGATTTGCCAGCGGTACGGCCCTAGGCGGAACTGCTGGGTTGACGATAGCTACAACCAAACTTGTTGCTAATAATAATGATTCGCATTAAGATTAATCCATGAAATCAGAGCCGGTCAACCTAACTTGCGAAAATGCAACACCGCCCGCAAATGCGGTGCCTACAAGAATCAACGCGGAAACCCTCTTTCGCGGGGCAAACGTGCTTGAAATTGCGCATAACGGGCAGGTTTATCGGCTACAGATCACGGCTTTGAAGAAATTAATACTGACTAAGTAGCCGCAAAGCACGCATCCAAACTCACTCTTTGCACCAGCCAGCCCAACGCCAGCCAGTGTTTTCAACACTTTTCTGGATTTTTCTATGCACCACACAACACCCACGCGGCCAAAGGCCAACAAGAATATTTCAAAAAGCGTCAACAAGGCACCCTTGCTGCCAATCGCCGCCATGATGCTTTCGGGCGCTAGCTTTTGGGCGTGCGCGGGAGCCAACGCCGATGCCGGGGATCCAGATCAGGCAAAAATGCTGCCCAAGGTCGAAGCAATTGGTACGCGCGTTGCCGATGGCTATCGCGCAACCACTACGACCACGACTAAAACCCTGCAAGACCCGCATGATGTGCCGCAAGCCCTCACCACGATTACGCAAGTGTTGATGAAAGAGCAGCACGTCGGTGCCCTGCGTGATGCGTTGCGCAATATTTCTGGCTTAACTTTCAACGCCGCAGAAGGCGGGCGCACCGGTGACAATATGATGTTGCGCGGCTTTTATACCTTTGGCGATTTGTATTTGGACGGCATACGCGATACCGCGCAGTACAACCGCGAAACCTTTTATCTGGAACAAGTAGACGTCTTACGCGGTGCAGCGGCGATGCTGTTTGGCCGTGGCCAGGCCGGCGGCGTCATTAATCAAGTCAGCAAAACGCCGCTATTCGAAGCGGAAAACGAAGTGACGGTCAGCGGCGGCAGTCAAGATTATTTGGAAGCTAAAGCCGATCTCAACCTGCCTTTTGGTGCCAAAAATGGCTTTCGTGTCAATTTGCTGCATCGTGATGAAGGCAGCACGCGCGTTAATCCAACGACTGGCGATGGCCCAGAAATTCACCGCACGGGTCTGGCAGCAAGCTTAGGCTTTAATATCGGCGGCGCGAATGAATTGATACTCAACCACGTCAGGACGGTGGCACATGATCTGCCAGATTATGGTGTCGCTTTTGACCGCACAACGCGTCGGGTGACGCGTAATTTCTCGGTGAATAGCTTTTGGGGCAACGGCCAAAATTTTGACGACGGCGAAAACCGCTTAAGCACGCTGAGCTATTTGCACCGGTTCGAGTCCGGCGCGCAGTGGCGCACGCTAATGCGCGATGCCAGCTATCAACGCCAGTATTGGGCAAAAACCCCCAGCGCAACGCTGGCACCCAGCCCTAATGGTGCCACGGGCGGCAATCAAACGCGTAAAAGCGACTATCAAACCCGCACGCTGCAAAGTGATTTCAACGGCACGTTTAGCTTTTTGAATTGGCAGCATGAAATTCTGATCGGCGGTGAAGTAATGCAAGAGCAAAGCTATCGGCGCGCTTTGCGCAATGTCGGCACTGCGCTGGCACCGCTGTATCACCCGGACGTGGAAAACACCGCCCTTACACCCGCTATTTTTGATGGCGACACGCTCGGGCTGTATCTGCAAGATTCCATTGAGTTTTTGCCGCACTGGAAGCTGCTTTTGGGCGCTAGACGGGATGATTTGAGCGCTGAGTATTCAAACCTTAATTCGCCGAGCTTAGATTTTGCCGAATGGAGCACGCGCAGCGGCTTATCTTGGCAGCCAGACGAGTACACGCACTATTACCTAACGCAAAGCGATTCCTTTAGCCCAACGGCCGATTTGTATCAGCTTTCCGGCGGGTCCTACCCAGCAGAACGCTCGCAGGTGCTGGAAGCGGGTGCAAAGTGGCTGTTCTTGGAGGGCGATTTAGCTTTTCGGGGCGCGCTGTATCGCGCCGATAAACAATGGGAGCGCAACACCGATTTGGAATCCACGGCTACTATTTTGACGCGCAAACGCCGTACCGATGGCCTAGAACTAGAATTAGTGGGGCGCATCACCCCCGACTGGCAGGTGTTTTCCGGAATTGCCCTGATGGATTCCAAAATTTTGGAAGTAGCGGAAAACCGTAATGCAACCACAGGCGTCGTCGCGCGTGCAGATGCCCGCCTAGTCGGCCAACAGGCGCGCAATGCCCCGGATTACACCTTTAATGTGTGGACAACCTATGACTTGAATGACCAATGGAAAGCAGGTCTAGGTGTGGAAACCAAAGGCAAACGCTTGGTCTATTCGCCGTCCACGGCGGATGCCAGCGCGCTGTTCGTAAACGGCCGTTTTGATCCCAACACCGCGCCCGCCTATTACCGGTGGGATGCGATGTTGGCTTATGAAAATATGGACTGGGAATTACGCATGAACTTGCGCAATGTCTTTGATAAAGTCTATTTTGATGGGCTTTACGACAATGGCGGCTTTGCAATGCCAGGCACCCGGCGCAGCGTTATTTTTAGCGCTGAATACAAGTTTTAATGCTCACTTCCCGCGCCCGGAATCCTTTTGTTAATACACATACCGCAAATCCTGTCGCCCGACGCACTCAAGCAGTGTAGGGCTTTACTGGCCCAAGCACCATGGACCGACGGCCGCGTAACGGCGGGCACACAGGCGGCGCAGGTCAAAAACAATCGTCAGTTGCCACAAGATTGCCAGCCCGCTTTGGCCTTACGCACAATTGTGCTGGAGGCCTTAAGCCGCAGCGCGCTGTTTTTTAGCGCTGGCCTGCCGAAACGCATCTACCCGCCGTTATTTAACCAATATGCTGGGTCCAACAACGCCTTCGGCAACCACGTCGATAACGCGATTCGCACGCATCCGAAATCAGCCATCAATGTGCGCACCGATTTGTCCTTCACGCTGTTTTTAAGCGAGCCTAAAGACTACCAAGGCGGTGAATTGGTGATCGAAGACGGCATTACCGGACATGCGCACAAATTACCCGCCGGGGATTTGATTTTGTACCCCGCCTACAGCGTACACCGCGTCGAGCCCGTGACCAGCGGCGAACGATTGGCTTGCTTTTCCTGGCTAGAATCGCTGGTGCGCGACCCGCAGCAGCGCGCGGTGTTGTTTGATTTGGACATGGCGATCTTGGCGCTGCGCCATGAACATGGTGATGATGATCAAAGCCTGCGTTTAACGAATTGCTATCACAATTTGATGCGCATGTGGGCAAGTCCGTAAATGTGGGTGCGATTCAAGTGATTTTTAAAGTCTGAATTTTTCGAGCTTCATCCAAAAGAACCGTTCGCCCTGAGCCCGTCGAAGGGCAGAGCCGTACAAATACTGACGCAGCCATAGCATCACGAAGCGTGCGGCTACATGCTTCGACAGGCTCAGCACGAACGTGTTTCTTTCAGGGGCACGCTATATATTCCAAAAATATCACTTTGGATCGCACCCTTAAACAGAACGCAACGCCTAGCGCGGCATCTTCGCCTTAACCCCCAAACGCTCCAAAACATCCAAGGTCGATTTAGCGCGGTTCAAAGTATAAAAGTGCAGCGCTTCAACGCCGCCGCCGATGAGTTGGTCACACAGTTCTGCCACCACGTCGGCCCCGTAATCGCGCACGCTTTGCGCGTCGTCGCCGAAGCCCAGCATGCGTTTGGTCAACCAGCGTGGGATTTCGGTGCCGCACATATCAGAAAAGCGCTTGAGCTGGGAAAAATTACCGATTGGCATAATGCCCGGCACAATCGGCACTGCGACGCCGCGCGCGGTGACGTCATCAAGAAAGTGAAAATACGCATCGGCGTTGAAAAAATATTGCGTGATCGCGCCGTCCGCACCGGCGTTAATTTTGTCGACAAAGTGCGTCAAGTCTGCATCAGCGCTTTCTGACTGCGGATGGAATTCCGGGTACGCGCCGACTTCAATATGAAAATGATCGCCGTGCTCGCGCCGAATATAGCTGACCAGTTCAGCGGCATAGCTAAAATCACCGCTGCTGGCCATGCCCGAGGGCATATCGCCGCGCAGTGCCACGATGCGCTTACAGCCCATCGCGACATAGGTGTCCAGCAAGCGCTTGATTTCGGCGCGCGTGCCGCCCATGCAGCTCAAATGCGGTGCGGCGTCGAGCGCGTACTGACTTTTGAGCGTGCTAACGGTGTCAACGGTGTAATCCAAGGTCGAGCCACCGGCACCAAAGGTCACGCTCACGTATTCGGGCGCAAACACCTTTAATTTGGGCACACTTTTATGCAGCAGTTCCCGCTGGTCTTCGGTTTTTGGCGGGAAAAACTCAAAACTGATTGCAACGTGATCCATGAGCAGAATTACCAAAAAAAAACGCCCCTGAGAGTAAGGGGCGTTCAAGGTGCCTGCAAGTCTTGCAAAGCTTTAAATTTCAGTGCTCAGCGTAAAATTCAATGCTCAGCGCTAAATCTCAAAGCCGTCAGCAAAAATGGCGTCACTATTCGGCTGCAGCGGCAGCGGTGCGGCCCAAGCGCCGCGTGAGCGCGTCCAAACCGCGAGCGTTGTGGCACCCCGATCAATCGTCAAGTCCCAAATCATCACATTCGGCATGCCCGAGTGTTTGCGCCAAACAACCGGCGTTGCGGTCACGTCATCGGTAAAATACAGCCCCCAATCGGTGCCGACGAAGACTTGATTGAGCCGGTTCGGGTTGGTCATCACTGAGTTCGCAGGAATATTCGGCAAATTGCCGCTGATATCACGCCACGTAAAACTTGCGCAATTTGCGCTACAGACATAGCGAAACAGGTGGCCTGGAGTCGTGGGCGTATTTTGATCGAAGCCGCCGACTGCGGCATAGCCGATCAGCGGGTCAGCGGCATCGGTAACAACATCCATAATCGGGCGATTCGGCAAAATGGTGTTGCCATTGGTCAAATTCACCCAAGTTGCCGAACCCGCTGTACCTAAGCCCATATTAAAGCCGAGCCAGACATTGCCATCGTTGGTGCCAGCAATGGCTTGGCTGGGCGTTGAGTAGCTGTACGCGACTTGGTTGATAAAGGAGCGGTCGGCTAGAGTATTTTTGGTCAAATCCGGGCTGTTCGCGACATAGCTTGAGGTCGGCACGCCACCGGTGGTGCTTTCCCAAACGCGGTAACTTCCGGTAATAATGCGCCCGCAACCCGTGGCAGCCGGGCAGCCGGTGGTTTCACCGCCAAAACGATAGAGATCAAATTGCGTCAGAAAGCTTTTGCGATCTGCTGACCAACCGCTCGGTTGGGCTGACTGAGTGCCAGTGCCTTGCGCGGTTGAGCTGACTACAATCGCGCCATTTTGGCTGGAGTAGTACCAACGTTGGCCGAGGATAGGCTCAATCGTGGCGGAAAAGCCGTCGCCACCATTGCGGGTATTCCAAAGTTGCGGCGTGAAATTGCCGCCATTCCAGCTGGACACCATACAGGAATTATCCTGCGCGCCACCGACAGCACCTGCGGTCGCGGCGGTATTGAAATTCTCGGAAATGCCGCCTGAGTAAAACTCAATGGTATTCAGCGTGGCGTTGAGCGAAATCCAAGTAGGTGATGCCGCTTGCGCGTTCGCGCTGTAATAAACCCCGCCGTCGGTGCCGATCAAAACTTGATCCGGGTTATTGGCAACATAGCTGCGTGCGTGGTGGTCGACGTGCGGAGAGGAGCTGACTTGGATAAAGCCACTGCCGCCGGTGGTTGAACGAAAGGTATTGAATGCACTCAGCCAAACGGTATTAGAGTCCACCGGCGAAACGGTTAGACCCGCGTTGTACCAACTTTGCGTACCCGAGCCGGAAATGGTGCCAACGGTAGCTTGAGTCCAAGTGCTACCGGCATCATCGCTGCGCCAAATGCCCAGAATGTCTGGGCTGGCGCGGTTCGGACGCGCCACTTGAGCATAGAGGACGGCTGAATTCGTCGGTGCCATCGCGATATCAATGCGGCCTATCGTATTGAGATTTGGATCACCCACTGACGCGATGGAAATGCCGCTGCCCGTGCCAGCCGGCCAGCCGTTGTCGGGCCTGCTGATGAGCGCGAAATTGCTCGGGCAGCCGCTGGCTGGTAGCGTGGCTTTATAGATGCCATTGGCACCGTTCTGATTTAAATTGGGCTGCACCGTGGTTTCAAATGCACGGGCGCCGATGGCGGCAATAATTTCCGTGGTGGTGCCCAGATCACGCAGCACAATGCCGGTGGTGTCTTGACGCTGATTCGGGAAAGCATTCGACAAACACGGCCCCGTCCAGGAATTACCGCCGTTATAAGATAAATAAAGCCCGGTTTTGGTACCCACGACCACGTTATTACTATTGTTCGGGTCAACCTCGACTTGGCCAATCGCCTGATATTGCGGGAACCCGCCTGCCGAGGGTGGGTAGAACGGATTAAATTCAGCTTCGCCTTTAACCGTCCAAGTTTCACCGCCGTCCACGCTTTTCAGTACGCCGTTGCTACCGAATGAAAACGATCCAAAGCGCAAGTCGCCGGTCGCGGCATACAGCACGTCCGGGTTATTGGGGTCGATCGTCATATCGCTGATCGCACTGTTTTGAATCTGTGGCAAGTCGGTTTTGATGCTCCATTCCGTAGCCGTGGTGCAGCAGTTTGTGGTTTTCCAAATGCCGCCACCGTCCGAACCAATCCATGCGATTGCCGGATTGGTTGGATGGCTGACGATCACATTGGTACGCCCGGCAACAGCATTGGCCAAACTGCCTAAGGGCCGTGGCCCGAGCGCGGTGAATCGATTCGGGGTTAAGGTATTAACGCCTATACTTTTGCGCGCGAATTCACTGCCTGCAGGCAATCCCTCTGGCACCAATTCAGCTTGCGCAATCGCGTCCAACTGCCATTTGGGATTGAAGTGCCCGGTCGGATAGCTCACGCGCGTTGCCCAAAAATCCCCTAAATAGGCTTCTTGGCTTTCGTTTTCGACGGAAAAATGGGTTGCCGCAGCAATGATACCGCCTAAGCCTAAAAGGCAGCTGACGCTAAGCGCCCGTAAAACTGAATTTGACATGATGAATTGGGCGCTTAAAACGTTTTAGGAGCCGTACTCTATTTGCTAATAGCGCAATCAAACAGTGCCAAACTTAAACTGTGCTTTGATCGTCAAATGCTGGCATCTACTTAACCCAGCTCAAATTTACGCCATTAACGCGCCGCGACGGCCAGACGATTTTGCAGCGTCGCTATTTTTCGACAAACCGAACCGCCGCCCCACCGCCTGCCGCTAAACGCAAGGTCAACACATCACTCGAACTGACATCGCGCGACTCCACGACAAAATCAGTGGGGTTGTCGTGATAGTGGGCATCGGTGCCATCGCGATAAATTTGCGCGGTGTAACGCTTTTTTGGATCTAAAAAATCCAGCGGGATATTGAGCACGCGGCCATTTTCGTCGGTCACACTGCCCAAATACCAGTTCTTGCCGCCGCGCTCCTGTCTTGCAATGGTCACGTAATCGCCAATTTCACCGTTCAGTACCCGCGTTTGCTCCCAATCGGTTGGCACGTCTTTAATGAATTGGAACGCTGCTAAATTTTGCTGATAGTGCTCGGGCAAGTCCGCCGCCATCTGCACCGGGCTATACAGCACGACGTAATTTGCCAACTGCTTGGCAAGCGTGCTGAGAATCGCTTGCCCACCTCGACCCTTTAGACTCAACACACCGGGAGTAAAGTCCATCGGGCCGCCCAACATTCGGGTAAAAACTAAATTAGCTTCATGTTCAGGCGGGTTCGGCGGGTTGCCCCAGGCGTTGTATTCCATACCGCGCGCGCCTTCCCGCGCCAGCCAATTTGGGTAGGTGCGGCGCAACCCGGTATCTTTAATGGGCTCATGCGCGATCACTGAAATATGATGTTTCGCCGCTTCCGTCACGACTCTAAGATGGTGATTGCTCATCCACTGACCATCGTGCCATTCGCGCAGTATCGGTCCATCGACGACATCTTGGCGCTCGATTTGACCGGCATCACACACGTAGCCGGTTTTCACTTGGTCAACGCCATTTTTGTTATAAAGATCAAACGCGGCAGTGAGCTGGCGCTCGTAGTGGCTAACGGCACACGCGGTTTCATGATGCCCGATCAAATGCACATTTTTGGATGTTGCATAGCGCGTAACTGCAGCAAAATCAAAATCAGGTGTGGCTTGGGTAAAACTAAAATTCCAGCCGTTCGCGAACCAATCGCCGTCCCAGCCCACGTTCCACCCCTCAATCAACACACCGCGAAAGCCGTTCTCGGCGGCAAAGTCGATCATTTTCTTGGCGTTTTCCGTAGTCGCGCCATGTTTAGGCCCAGTGCCCCAGCTTTGTTGATCCAAATGCATACCCCACCAAATACCAACATATTTCGATGGGTGTACCCAGCTCACGTCGCCCAATTTATTCGGCTCGTTCAAATTTAAAATCAGATTAGATTCGACTAAACCGCCGGCGTGATCCGCAATTTGCAGCGTGCGCCAAGGCGTGTGGAACGGCAATTCCCGCCGCACCGAATAGCCCTGTGATGACGGTGATAGCTGCGCGCGCAGCTTTTGCCCTTCCACTCGGCGCAGCCACATGCTGGCATAGTCCACCAACGCAGCTTCATGGAAAGCAATGTGCAAACCATCGCGCGTGCGCACCGTAATTGGTGTGTGCGCCTGGCCCACTTGATTGAGCGGCGTGCGGTTATAGAGATACTCATAGCGGTTCCACTCCCCCGCCGGAATCCACCAAGCGGTCGCCGGATCAACCACGTCAAATTCTGTCAGCTCATTAACAATGAGTGCCTCCTTAAAATTCGGCTGAGCCGGGAATTCATAACGAAAGCCCAGGCCATCATCATAGAGTCGAAAGGTCACCTCGAAAATGCGTTTGTCGCGCGTGGTTTCTGCAAACTTTACGTGTAATTGCTGGTAGTGATTACGCACCAGCCGGGATTCACCCCAAGGCTGTTCCCAGGTTTCGTCAAAATCTGACGCGTCTTGGCTAACCAGCGCGATATTTCGATCCAGCGACTGCGCGCCCTGCAATAAAAACCCCAGACGTGAGGGTGCGATCACCGGTTGACCAAAACGTGCAACCGAATAGCTTAAGCGCCCTTCGTCAATACTCAAATTGACGCTCAAAACTTTACCGGGAGAAGTGGCGGTTGCGACGATTTTGGGTTTGGCAACTGCGCATGTTGATATTGCAAGTAAACTGACTAAAAGAAGGTTGCGTGAGAACATTTAGACCTCTTGAAATTTTATAAGCTGTGTTGTTTTAGTTGAAATATCCGTTCGCCCTGAGCCTAATTCCCCTTCAATTCAACAACATAAACCACCGCACTTCGCGCAGGCACCGTAAACGCGCCAGTCGCTGAGTCGTAGCGTGCGTCAAACACCCGCTTATCCGCCGCGTTTTTAGCCTGCTGCACTGGATGCAATACATAGCGCTTGTGCGCTTCGTCAGGTGCGTTAAGCGTGTGTGCGACCACATCGACATTGATGAAATACGCCAGCCGCGCAAAGCCCGCATCGCCTAAATCACTGCCGTCGAGCACCGCCGCAATAACCGTCGGAACCTGCGTGCTGCCGGTATTGAGAAAATGCAGACGCTGCTTGATTGCCTCGCTACTTGCCAACCGCAGCAAACGCGTGCTTTTCCGGATACGCAGCAGGTCGAAAAACACATCGCGCATCCAGCGAATATCGGCAGCGGCCGGCTTGATCGCGGCATTCGCAAGCAGCGGTTTGTAAAGCGCGTAATTGGCACCGTTGTCGGTTTTTGGCGGCAGCCCGGAGCCAAAATAGTTGTCGGAAAAGCGCCAATCAATGCGATTAAACCAATCCCCGGAATCAAAGCTGTTGCGGTCCAGTGATTTGCTGCGCAATCCCTCCATGCCCGCGTGGTAGTAGCTAATGCCTTGACTCAAGGCTACGGTCGCTGCTGCCAGCATTTGCACGCGCGCGCGCTCAGCCGCCGGGGTGGCGACGGGCAGTTTCAGCACATTGATATCAAACAACGTCGGGTTGTCGTGGTTTTCCACGTAATTTACGACTTCGCCGGGCTGTGCTGTGTAGCCTGCTGGCTGGCCGCTATAGTCGATCTGCGCCAAGGTGCTCGTTTTATCCTCGAACGTTGTCAATTGGAAATCATTAATAGACCCTGCCAAGCCCAGTCGAACTAAGTCAGCGCTGCGCAGCAGAGCTTCAAGGCTGGGCACCGATTTGGATGCCGAATCAGATTCTTGCGCATGATAGCCATTGGGCAAGTAGTGCAAGCCATTGATATAGCCCTGATTGCGCAGCAAGTCCGCGCCTGAATCACAACAGCCGCCACCGCGAATCGCATCGCGCGCGCGATCGCTGAAACTGGCGATACCGCTGCCCGCTAAGGACAGCTGTGCGGCTTGGACAAAGCGCTTGTTATTCGCAACCTCGCCGAAATTCCAGCCTTCGCCCAATAAAAATATCGGCTTCCCCGCCGCCTTGTCGACCGCCTTTTGCAATGCCAGCATCGCGGCTTTTGGCTGATGCCCCATTAAGTCAAAGCGAAACGAATCAATGCGGTAATCGCGCACCCAGCGCACGGCGGTGTCGATCATCAATTTCGCCATCATGCGGTTTTCGGTGGCGGTGTTATCGCAGCAGGTCGAGCGTTCAACCACGCCGTTCGCGTCCAGCCGCTGATAATATCCGGGCACAATGCGGTCGAGAACCGAGCGCGCATCTTGCCCGGACGCGGCGGTATGGTTGTAAACCACGTCCATGCCCACCCGTAAACCGGCGCGGTGCAGCGCATCGACCATCGCGCGAAACTCAATGATTCGCTTTGCACCATCGTTCGCATCGCTGGCGTAGCTGCCCTCAGGCGCACCAAAATGCGCGGGGTCATAGCCCCAATTAAAGCAGTCTTGCTTTTGATTTTTAACAGCGATTGCTTGCTGCACTTCGCTAGCCGCGCCTGCATTAGGAATTTTTTGGCTGACGCAACCCGTTTCCGGCACCGTGGCAAAGTCAAACACCGGCAATAGATGCACATCCGTCATGCCTGCCTGCGCCAAAGCCTTCAAGTGGCGCATGCCGTCTGATTTTGCTTCGGTAAAAGCCAGATATTTGCCGCGATTTCTTGCTGAAACGCTGGCATCGTTCGCGGAAAAATCCCGCACGTGTAGCTCATAAATCGACATATCCACCGCCTGCGCAAGTTCAGGCGCACGCACGTTCTGGTGCCAGCCTTTAGGTGCCAAACCGGCGGCATCCAGATCCGCAATATAGCTGCGCTGGGAATCGCTGCTCAAGGAAACCGAATAAGGATCAGTGACTAAATTGCGCACCATTCCCACACCCGGCGCATAAACATCGACCAAGTAGCGATTGTATTTTCCTTGCAAATTGCCCACTAACTGCGCGTCCCAAACGCCGGTTAGTTCCTCCATTTGCATTGGCGCGACACTTTTTGCCGCTGATTTGGGGCCGTCATAAACGCATAGCGACACGCTTTGCGCAGTGGGTGCCCAGAGCTTGAAAGTCGTTGTTTTTTTGTCGCCTAAAACGACGGCACCCAGGCTATCGACCGCTTCAGCGCTCGCATACACATCGTCTAAAAACCCCGCAATTTGCAGGCCGGTTGCATCCATAACGCGGCCGTCCGCTTGCGCAACTTGCGCCACCATAAGCTGGCCGCGCTGCCATTGGCTCAGTTGCTTTTGCTCAGCGGGGGCAACACTCAGCGTTACCCCAACGGCATCCAAATAGCCAAAGCGCGCGCTAAATTCGGCAGCTAAAGGTGCGAACTTTGCCTGCAAAGTGATTTCCCCATCGGCACCGCGCACGGCTTTTCCGGGCGTGATTTGCAGCCCGCCACTTTCGGAAAAATACAGTTTGAACTGCGTTGATGTGGCCGGTGCAGGCGCGAGCTTAGGCCAGCGAATTTGACGGCCGTTGAGCCACACGGCGCGTGCATCATTGCGATTCATAGCGCTCGCCTGCAATAACGTTGCATGCGCACCTTCGCAATCGGCAAGAACAGGTTTGTCAGCGCGCACCGATGCGACAAGCGCGAACGCCAATAGGCCCACAATACTCAGCAATTTAACCATCCCAATCGGCATTGATTCGATACTCGTCGCTTAGCTCAGGCCTGCACCCTACTGCGCGGTTAGAGTTTTGGCTCGGGAATTGTCCATGAATACGTATGCAGCAAGTTCGCGCGCATCCGCAAGCGGCTAAGCTGCAGGCAAATCGGGAATTGGAGGTGGATGTATGCGCAGCAAGCCGCATTTAAGCTTTTGGCAAATTTGGAATATGTGCTTCGGTTTTTTGGGCATCCAAATTGGCTTTGCGCTGCAAAACTCCCACGTAAGCCGCATCTTTCAAACGCTCGGTGCCAAGATTGACGATATCCCCATCCTTTGGATTGCCGCACCGCTGACCGGCTTACTGGTGCAGCCGATTATTGGCTATTTTTCTGATCGCACCTGGAATCGGTTTGGCAGGCGGCGGCCGTATTTTGTTGCGGGCGCGATGCTGGCAACGTTTGCTTTGTTCGTAATGCCCAATTCCCCGGCACTTTGGATCGCAGCACTTTTGCTGTGGATTTTAGACGCCTCGATCAATATTGCGATGGAGCCGTTCCGCGCCTTGATTGGGGATCAGCTTTCACCCGAACAGCGCCCAACCGGCTATTCCATGCAAAGCTTTTTTATCGGTATCGGCGCGGTTGGCGGCTCCCTGCCGTATTTTTTAGAGCGGGCGGGCGTGGCCAATACGGCCGCACCCGGCATGATCCCCGACACCGTTCGCTACGCGTTTTATTTGGGCGCCGCGATCTTGCTGGGTGCGATGGCCTGGACCGTTTTTCGCACCCAGGAATACCCGCCAGAACTGGCCGCGCAGTTTGAAGAAGCGCCACCGCCGCAAGAAGCGCTTGGCGCACCCAATAGTGTCGTGCGCTCAGTGGCCACTTACATGGCGATTGCGATTGGCATCGCGCTGGGTTTTGCGGTGCAGCACTACCAGCTGGAAAAATCTCTATATGTGTTGGCCGGGCTGCTGATTGGCTTAGGCGGTGCGATGGCGCTGGCACCCATGTTGCCGGAGCGCAACATTTTGCGAACGATTGTGGCGGACTTTCAAGCCATGCCGCCCGCAATGCGCAAGCTTGCGCCGGTGCAGTTTTTCTCGTGGTTTGCGCTATTTTCCATGTGGATTTACATGACCAGCGCGGTCACGCAGGTGCATTTTGGTGCCACCGACACTACCGGCTTAGCTTACAACACCGGTGCGAACTGGGTCGGCCTGCTTAACGGTGCCTACAACGGCTTTGCCGCGCTTGCCGCGATCTTTATTCCACTAATGAGTAAGCGCCTAGGCGTGCGCCTGACGCACGCGGTCAATCTGTGGATTGGCGCGCTAGCATTCGCCTCGTTTTATTTCATTAAAGACCCGAATTGGCTGCTGCTGTCGGCGCTCGGCATTGGTTTTGCCTGGGCCTCGATCCTGTCAATCCCGTATGCGCTGCTGGCAAATCACCTGCCACCGCAAAAAATGGGCACGTACATGGGCATTTTTAACTTCTTTATTGTCATCCCCCAACTGGTTGCCGCCAGTTTGCTCGGGTTTTTATTGAAATATCTGTTTGGTAATCAGCCTATTTTCGCGTTCCTGATTGGCGCGGCAAGTTTTGTAATTGCCGGGCTGCTAGCGTTGATGGTTCCTAATGAGCAAAAGGCATAAGCCAATGACGCACTTACGCACACTCGCCATAGTTGGTATTTTTGCACTTGCGGCCTGCACCGAAAAATCTGAATCGGTAGCGAATGCGCCCGTTGTAACGCCCGCTAAAACCCCCACAAACTCGGCCGCAGCACCTGCGCCCGTGGAACTCTACGGCACGCTCGAACCGATGGCGAGCGACGCGGTGTATTTCGTGTTGACAGATCGCTTTGTCAACGGCGACACCAGCAACGATCAGCGTACCCAAGGCGGAAAGTTTCCGACCTTTGATCGGCCAACGCCCGGTGGTCCGCCTGGGGAAACCGACAATGTTGGTTATTTGGGCGGGGATTTTCGCGGACTGTTAAATAACGCCCGCTATATTAAAGATTTGGGCTTCGGCGCGGTGTGGATTACGCCCATTGTTGACAACCCGGACGAAGCCTTCAGTGGCGGCAAGCCAGCGGTGTGGAAAGGCTCGTTCACGGACGGCGGTAAAACCGGCTATCACGGCTATTGGGGCGTGAATTTTTATGAGTTGGACGAACATTTGCCCAGTGTGGATCTCAACTTCAAAGGCTTAACCGCAGGCTTAAAACAGCAGGGCTTAAAAACCGTGTTGGATATTGTCGCCAATCACGGCTCACCCAGTTTTAGCATGCCCGTTGACCAGCCCAAGTTCGGCAAGATCTATGACGCCAACGGCACGCTTATCGCTGACCATCAAAATTTAGCGCCGGACAAACTTGATCCTGAGCACAATCCCCTGCATCGCTTTTATACGAAAAAAACCGAGCTAGCCGAGCTTTCCGACAATGATGAGGACAATCCGGCAGTGCTGGAATACTTTGTCGGCGCGTATTTACAGTGGATTGATCAGGGCGCAGATGCCTTTCGCGTGGATACTGTCAGGCACATGAAAAATAGCTTCTGGCATGACTTTACCGCGCGTATTCGCGCCAAACACCCAGGGTTTTTCATGTTTGGGGAAAGCTATGATTATTCTGCGGACAAAATTGCCGTACATACTCTGCCGGAAAATGGTGCGATGAGCGTGCTGGACTTCCCGCTTAAGGCCGCAATTGAATCTGCTTTCAGCACACCCGCGCTTGATCCAACCAAGCCTGCGGACGGTGCAACCAAGCCCAAAGGCGGCTTTGGCGCGATTGCGGATGCGCTGTATTTGGAAAACGGCCCCTACGCCAACCCCTATGAGTTGATGAGTTTTTACGACAATCACGATATGGCGCGTTTTGCCGGTAGCGACACCGATTTCATCAACGCCAACAACTTTCTTTTCACCGCGCGCGGCATCCCGATTATTTATTACGGCTCGGAAACCGGCTTTATGCGCGGCACCGTCGAACATGCGGGTAATCGCAACTATTTTGGTCAAGCCAATATTGATGCGGCACCTAAAAGCCCAATCTATCAGCAGCTACAGCGGATTGCCAAATTGCGTCAGGCCAATGTGGCGCTACAGCGCGGCCTACAGCTCAATCTGGTCATGCAAAACGATCAAGCGGCGTTTTTACGCGTTTTTCAACATGCGGGCCAGTCGCAAACGGCGTTGGTGTTGCTCAACAAGGGTGCTGTGCCGCGCAATTTCACCTTGGACGCTCGCGTACCCAGCGGCGCATGGAAGAACGCCTTTGATGCAGCTGAAGTCCAGATAGTCGCGGGCCAAACGCTGACCGTTGCGGCGAACGGCGTGCAGGTCTATCTGCGCGATCAAGCGATTGATCCGGCGCTTAGCACAAGTTTACGTGGGCGCATGGTGCACTGAATTGAAAGCTCGACGGCTTAAACCTGGGGCGGTTTCGGTTGAACCTTGGGGGCTTCCTCACCTAAATTAAACACCGCCCGGCCGGTGGGAGCGGGCGCTTTCGGTAGTTCTGGCACCGCAGTTGGCGCTTGAATGTTCTGCCGAGGCAAAATAACAGCGGGCTTGCTGAGTTCAGGGGCGGGAGTTCCGGGCGATACCGCACCGGCTTGCTGCTTTTGCAGTGCGGCTTGCTTGAGAGCGGCTATCTCTTGGGGCGATGGCAGATACAGCTCAGCCTGCTTGGAAACACTGCCCATACGCTCAATGAACCAAAACCAAAGTATGGCAACCAAAAAACCTACAGCCAACATCGGCATCACAAGTCCGCGAAACCAACCCATCGGTGCCGAAGCCAAGAAACACAGCGCAGACAAACCGGCACATAGCCAACGCCTATCCATGTAAAGACTCGACCATTTTTCGCTCAGTAGCTTTCAAAGTTTGTGGATTTTGCGTTGCAAAGCTGCGTTGTTCAAGGATGAATACACTCCACTTATCTGAAAGCAAGCGCCTTTTGGCATATGTGCCCGCTTTAGGCAGCGTGCAGCATTAACATTAGTAACTCTATTTTAAGGACTCAGCGATGATTGGGTGGATGATTTTGGCGGCCATACTCGTGATTGTCGGCATTGCTGGCACGATATTACCGGCCCTGCCCGGCCTACCGCTGGTGTTTGGGGGTTTGTTACTGGCTGCATGGGCCGACGGGTTCCAGCATGTCAGCGGATGGACCATCATTATGTTGGGTGTGATCGCGGCACTTGCGATGGCTGCGGATTTTGTTTCCACAATGTTTGGTACCAAAGTTGCGGGTGCCAGTAAGTGGGCAATGGTCGGTGCCGGAGTGGGAACTTTAGTCGGCATATTTTTTGGCATCCCAGGCTTATTGCTTGGGCCATTTATTGGCGCGATGGCGGCAGAGCTCATCTATCGAGAAAATTTAGGTCAGGCCACCAAGGCAGGGCTAGGCGCATGGCTAGGCTTAGTGCTGGGCACGGCGGCAAAAATGGCGGCGCTGTTTACGATGCTGACCATATTTGCATCAGCGTGGTGGATTTTTTGACCACCTCTTTGAAAAAACTTCGTTTCCGCTTCGCAATTCATCCCGCTGCGCGGGATTGCTACGCTAATGAGTGGCATGGTTTATATTGAACAAAACCTTTTCTGAGCGATTACGACTAACCTTGCTCGGTCTCAACTGATATTTAAGGTGCACTCATGACTCGCTTGAAAAAAATCGCAGTCGCATTGGCTTTCACGTTGTCCAGTCAACTCGCAATCGCTGCTGAAATGCGCGTGACGATTACCGCCGTGGATGCCAAAGGCGTCAACGCTGTTTTGGGAACGGTTGTAGTCAGTGAAAGCAAATATGGCCTGGTATTTACGCCCATGCTTAAAGGTTTGGCCCCCGGATTGCACGGCTTTCATCTGCACGAGAACGCTAGCTGCGCCGCTGGGCTTAAAGATGGCGCACCTGCCGCAGCGATAGCTGCCGGTGGGCATTACGACCCGCAAATGAGCAAAAAGCACGGCACGCCTTGGGGCGACGGGCATCTAGGCGATTTACCGCCGCTTTATGTGGATGCTGCAGGCCTTGCGCAACAAGCAGTGCTAGCGCCCCGCTTAAAACTAAGCGATCTCAGCGGGCATTCCCTGATGCTGCACGCCGGTGGCGACAATCACGCCGATATGCCGCAACCGCTGGGTGGCGGCGGCGCGCGGGTTGCTTGTGGGGTGTTCGCAGCAGCGGGCAAGTGATGATGTGCAGGCAGCATTTGCGTCGCCGCACCCGCTAAGGGCGTAAAAGTATCAGCGCCGATGTAATTCTGCCAATGCGAATAAATTGCCGCGGATTTGCTCGGCAACTTACCCGTCGCGGAAACCTTTGTCGGCACACCTGGCGCTAGCGTGGCGCAGCTGAAGGCAGCATCATTCGAAGTGACAATACCGCCGCCAATCTTTTGCTGAACACTTTCGGCGGCCCAGCTGGGTTGACACAATTTATTCGCTTACTTGACGATGGGATCACGCGCTTAGATCGCAATGAACCAGATTTAGGTGAATGTCAGCCTGGGGATGAGCGCGACACCACCACACCGTTAGCGATGTTGGGCAGCATGCGCAATCTGTTGATCACGCAAAACACGATCTTGACGCCGCAATCCCGCACTCAGTTGACCAGATGGTTCGTCGACACTGAAATTGGAACGTTTTAGAATCCTTCTTCTTTCCAGGTGGCGAGCTCAATGTTGTGGGAGTCAACAAAATAATGAGTAGTTGCGCAATGCCAGCAGGCACAGTAATGCCTGCGCTCTCTGACTCGACAGTCGGCCAAGTAAAACATTATAAAATTCCTATTCATGCATTATTTAACTGTATCGAGGACGGCGGAATGATCGACACAACGATAACGCCGAATGTTGTAATCGGATGGAGCACACCAAGAAACAGGGCCGTGGACATTTCTTTAAATGGAGTTTTATTTGGATTGGAACAAACTTCCAATATTTTAGATAAAATGACTGTTGAATTCTCAAAACCTTTACTCACAAACTAACGAGATTTGAAATATGGAACATGCAGAGCGCGATAAAGCCCACCATGATGCAATTGCGCGCGAATATGAGCGCGTCGTTAACGTGCCGCGTAGACTAGGAAATCGCGCTCTGTTTGCTTCTTTAAGCTCTTTTTTTCCCACCAAACGCGAAAAAATGCTGGATCTAGGCTGTGGCACTGGTCAGATGTGCGATCGCTTCGGGCATATGTTCAAATCGGTGATTGGCGTCGATCACAGTGAACCAATGTTGGCTATGGCCCGAGCAAAACCTCAAGGTAGCAAGATAAATTATGTTCAAGCCAACGCTTTGACGTATTTAGATAATAATGAATTTAAGTTTGATCTGATCACTGCGGTTGGGTTTTTGCACCATTTGCGGCATGACGACAGCCGTGATCTTTTGAAAAAGATGCGCCAAAATTTGGCCCTAGGTGGGCGTATTGTAATTGCTGAACCTATGGATTTTGATCCACAAGACGAACCACCGATATTGACTTGGTGGAATAGGCCATTTCGACAAAACTTTCGAGGATATGAAGCCATCGCAGAAGACCCAGATGAAGCACCAATTCCGGAAGTAATATTGCGTACTTGGTTTGCGGAGGCGCAACTAAATGTATTATATGGTCGACGCACTTGGGAAATTTTTCCACGAATGGGCGACGGGCTATTGGATCAGATAGCAATATCAATATTGGATAAATTTACTCGCCGCCGAGGAGTTGTTGGTTTGTTTGTGTTGGCGTAAAACTGAGCGTTCGGCGCAAGCACAAGACTGTATCTGAATAATCAACGAATTAATATCTTTGACTATATTGTCTTAAACACACGATTTATATCAAACCTCCTATGACTAGAACCTCCTATGACTAGCTTAAAAAAATCGCAGCCGCATTGGCTTTCACGATGTCCGGTCAACTCGCAATCGCAGGCGAAATGCGCGTAACGATTACCGCAGTAGATGCCAAGGGCGTCAACGCTGTTTTGGGAACAGTTGTGGTCAGTGAAAGCAAATATGGCCTAGTATTTACGCCCATGCTAAAAGGTTTAGCACCGGGCCTACATGGTTTTCATCTGCACGAAAACCCAAGTTGCGCTGCCGGGGAAAAAGATGGCGCACCTGCCGCAGCGATAGCTGCCGGTGGGCACTACGACCCGCAAATGAGCAAAAAGCACGGCACGCCTTGGGGCGACGGGCATTTAGGCGATTTACCGCCGCTTTATGTGGATGCGCAAGGCAATGCCCAACAGGCGGTGCTAGCGCCCCGCTTAAAACTAAGCGATCTCAGCGGGCATTCCCTGATGTTGCACGCCGGTGGCGACAATCCACGCCGATATGCCGCAACCGCTGGGTGGCGGCGGCGCGCGGGTGGCTTGTGGGGTGTTCGCGGCGGGCAAGTGACAATGCCGGTAGCATTTGCACGCTGCGTCGCTTCAAGGGCGCATGCCGCTCGGCCCTTCAAGTCCGACGCTGCAAGCGCGCATCTACGATTGGATTGCCGCCGGTGCGCCAATGGCGATTGATCGGATTTTCGCTGAGGGTTTTGAGGCGCGTTGAGCCTCTAATAATCGCCTTTGCGATGTAATTCTGCCAATCCCGCACTCAGTTGACCAGATGGTTCGTCGATAACCGCACGGGCGACAGCCGTCTGCGTGCAGGTTTGCCCAAAACCTGGAAAGTGGGCGATAAAACCGGTGTCGGTAGGCACGCAACCAATAATGATGTCGCGATTATTTGGCCGCCAGGAAAGCCGCCACTATTGATTGCGAGCTATTTGACCGAGTGCAAGCTTGATGCCGCTGGCACGCAAGATATTCATGCAAGTGTTGCCAAGGCGGTGGCGGTGGCTTGCTCTGGCACCACTAATTCATGAGAAAATAACCCAATGCGAAAGCGAGTAAACACCAAAACGTTATTGCAAAGATCAATGCGCTGATCAAATGGCCCTGTCCTTGCGCCATCAAACGATCTTGATGCGCCGCTGAAAACATCGCACGGGTGCCGTCAATCGCAAGTCTAAGAACTAGAAACTCGGCGGAAAGCACACCTAATACGCGGACGGCGACGGAAGTATGATTAAGCTTTTGTGCAGCCATCGAAACACCCCAATTAAATTCGATTGGTCAATTTAATAGCAAAACACGGTGGACTACACGTGCCAATGTGCCTAAGACTTGTTGGTCGTAGGCGGCGTGCAATCTTAGGCAGGCCCGCTTTCGATACACGCGTCCATGACTGTGATTAGTTCAAGCTACCCGCCAAACTAATTTTTCAGATGACTGCACATGCGCAAAAACGTCCAATCCTCTATGAACTGCCAATTCCCAATGCGCGTTTTCTTCGATGCCAGCTGCCCTTTGTGCCGAGAAGAAATGACCCTCATCAAAGCCAACAGCAGTGGCGGCGATATTGATCTCATTGACTGCAGTGCAGCAGATTTTTTCGACGCTAAAGCCTCCCAGCAAGGCATTACCCGTGCAGAAATGATGCGTTTGATCTATGCACAGGGCGCAGACGGCAAATGGCTGATCGGGGTGGATGTTTTCGTTGCGCTCTATCAGCGCGTGGGCTTGACGGGCGTCTCCGCGTTCTGGGGCAACCGCTATTTAACCCCAGTCCTGCGCGCACTCTACCCCAGCATCGCAAAATATCGCCAGGGCTTATCTAAGCTAGGTGCGAACAAAGTCTATAACTACTTTGTTGCGCGCGCGGCCAAAAAAGCGGTGCGGCGACGCTGCACGGACGAGCGCTGCGAACTTTGAAGTGTTTGAGAACGGCATAAACCTAAGCCACCAACGCACTAGCCGCTGCTAAAACCGTTGCATCCGAAGGCAACACCAGCGTCGCCGCACCCGCTAAGGGCGTAAAAGTATCAGCGCCAACGACGCGTTTGCAGGGTTTTGCGCCCAAGCCTGCCTCAACAATCGCGGTAAATACGCCTTCGCTAATGCCGGCGCTTTCCCGGCCCTCATCGACAATCAGCACCGCCCTGCACTCGCGCGCGTGTTCGGCGATTTGTTTGGCGTTGAGCGGCTGCAGCCAGCGCAAGTCAAGCACCCTGACTTTTTTACCGTCTAGCGCTAACTGCCGGGCCGCGCGCAGGCTCATCAACACGCCGTTGCCATAGCTAATAATGAGTAGGTCGGTGGCTTCACCAAAATAGATGCGGCCTTCGCCTAACTTCATGGCTTGGCTCGGCGCTGGATAGGCAAACTGCCACTGGCCATCGCCCGGCTCATGTAAGTCTTTGGTCATATAGAGCGCGATTGGCTCTAAAAATGCGCAAACCCGGCCGTCCACCTGGGCTAAGGCCATCAAGGTGCGCAGCATCATCGCGGCGTCGTCGCCACGGCTGGGGCAGCCGACAATTAACGCGGGAATATCGCGCAGCGCGGTGATCGAGTTATCGTTGTGGAAATGCCCGCCAAAGCCCTTCTGGTAGGCAAGACCCTGCACGCGCACGACCATGGGGTTGGCGAACTGCCCGTTGGAAAAATACTGCAGCGAGCAGGCCTCGCCGCGGAGCTGGTCGAGCGCGTTGTGCAAGTAGGCCAGGTATTGGATCTCGGGGATGGGCAGGAGGCCGGCGACGCCCGCGCCCTGGGCCAGGCCCAAGATGGTGGTTTCGTCGAGCAGCGTGTCGAAACAGCGGTGCGGGCCGAACTTCTTCTGCAAGCCCTGCGTGACCCCGTAAACACCGCCCTTTCGGCCCACG
>JAYUUS010000249.1:0-26278 GCA_043754435.1 Rhodanobacteraceae bacterium | reverse complement strand
ATTGCGGTTTTTGATGTCGCAGCGATCCCGGCATTACTTGCAGGCCTGCGCTAATGCTGGCGACTGGGCGTGCGGTGCAGGTGTGTTTAAGTCCGGTTGATTTCCGGAAAAACATGGACACGCTGGCGTTGCTTGTGAGCAGCGATTTGGGCGCGAATCCGCTATCTGGGACGATCTTTGTGTTCTTCAATCGCGGCATGGATAAGGTCAAGATTTTGCAGTATGACCGGCATGGGTTTTGGTTGTGCTACAAGCGTTTGGAGCGCGGTCGGTTTGTGTTACCTAGGCTGGCATTGCTGACCTATTTTGACTTACAATTGATTTTGGAAGGGATCGATTTGTCGGTACGTCGGCTGGCGAATGTGACGGCAAAGCGGGTGGCTTAGATGCCTGATATTACGTGCGAGAGAGTGCCCGAAAAAAGCCATTTAGTAAGGCGGCTAAGCGCTTGCTTAATGACTTTATTGCGGTGCATTCTTGGCCCCATGACCAAGCTCAAATGCGCCCTTGAAGAGAACAAACAGCTGCGTATTTTGGACGCTGGGAAAACAGCGCAGATCACTTCTCAAGCGGCGCAAATCGTTGTGCAGACTGCGCGAATCGCGCACCTAGAGCTGCTAGTTGAGAAGTTGACGTTTCAGTTTGCGGCACTGAAGCGCATGCAATACGGCCAAAAATCTGAGGCCAGCAACGCTCTGCAAGCCGAGCTGTTTGGCGCGCAGTCGATTGAAGTTCAAGCGCTGGCAGATGCGGTGATTAAGCCTATGCTGAGCAAGACTTCGGCACAGCCAAAAGCCGCACCCAGGATCACGATTCCGAAAGATTTGCCGGTCGAAGAAACCACGATTGACATTGACGAAGCTGCCAAAATCGCGGCTGACGGCACGCCGCTGAAGTTCATTGGCTGTGATGTTTCTGACAAACTGGCAATTGAGCCAGGCCGGATGTTTATTCGCCGTACGTTGCGCAAAAAATATGCGCATCCGACGCTGGAAGAGCTTGGCGTCATAAGCGCACCGCTGCATCAAATCATTGATGGCGGCATGGCTGATGAAAGCCTGATCGTTGACGTATTGGTCAAAAAATATGACGATCATTTGCCGCTGAATCGGATCAGCGAAATCTATCTGCGCGATGGCAAAGTGAACTTGGCAAAACAGACGCTATGCGACTGGGTTTTGGCCAGTTCGAGCTGGCTTGCGCCGCTCGCAGAGGCGATTAAAATGAGCATTCTGCAAGAGAGCGTAATCCACGTTGATGAGACGGTGCTGCCACTATTGCACCCCCTCAAAACGATCAACGCGCGGGCCTGGGCGTATGTGGGTGCAGCGTCAAAATTGGTGTACTACGAATTCACGACGAACAAAAAAGGGGAGCATGTTAGGGCGACGCTCAAGCACTGGAACCCGCCTGACGGGAAGCGTTATTTGCAGGCGGATGCGGCAAGTAATTACGATGCGTTGTATCGTGACCGGCCAGTTTTGGTTTGCGCGTGTCGTGAGCAAGCGAATTGATCTTTGGCTCTGGGGTGAATTGATGCGACTTCGTTCCCCCGCATGCGCGGCGCAAATTTTTTGATATCGCAAAGCTTAGTCCGGCGGCAAAAACCGCGCATGCGGCGGTGGCAACGATCAATCAATTATTTGACATTGAGCGCGCAAGCAGCGAGACAAAAGAAACACCCGAGCAGCGTAAAGTGCGTCGCGAAAAGCATGCAGCGCCGATCCTCATGGAACTCAAGATTTGGTTAGAAAGCGAACTTCGTGAGCTGCTGCCAAAGTCACCCACGGCGCTTGCGATTGGTTACAGCTTGCGCCACTGGACAGCGCTGACGCGCTATCTGGAAGATGGACGAACGAAAATCGACAACAACGCCGCCGAGCGCGCGTTGCGTGTGGTGGCAGTGGGCCGGAAGAATTGGCTGTTTGCGGGAAGTGAGAACGGCGGTGAGGCTGCGGCGACAATCTATACGCTGATTGAAAGCGCCAAGGCGTGCGGCTTGAACCCAACGCTATATTTGGAGGATGTGCTACGCCGACTGCCAAGTACTTTGAACAGCCAGATTAGTACATTGTTGCCACAAAATTGGAAACCGCGCGCCTAGTTGGTCGCAGCTTCACAGGCAAGAGTCGCTGGGGCGGACGGTTACCAACCCATGGCGAGAGTTGCGAGCGGCTCAGTTTCGTTCACGACCGAAAACGATTCTGGACTCGGATTTTGAGAAGGCGAAGATCTACTTAGACGAGCACCCGATTCGATTCAAACCGTTCAGGTTCTAGCAGTGCATTTTTTTAACTTTGGCCTGTACTGGGATGCGGCGTGCACAACTTGTGGGGCTTATTATGGGCGGATACACATTTTGCTGAAACAACACGGAATGAAACGCAGAATATTGTAAAAAATTAAAGCAATAAACCACGCAAATGCATATGCTTGCGTGGTTTTATAACTTTAATTGTTTAACTTGGCTCCTTCACCTGGACTCGAACCAGGGACACACGGATTAACAGTCCGATGCTCTACCAGCTGAGCTATGAAGGAACGCTGGAGTCGCGAACTATATTGATGCGGTTTTCGCGCGTCAAGTCTTGCCCGCGAAATGTCCTGGAAAGCGTTAAGCAAAGCCGTGACACTGTATGTTGGAACGTGCTGCCAAGGCAGCACTTATTACCCGTATCGCCTTCCGGCCGGATTTGCAATGAAGCTACTTAAATCAACCTCGCTTGTTAGCGCGCTAACACTCTGCTCAAGGCTTTTCGGATTTATCCGCGAATCGCTTGTGGCGCGCATCTTTGGGGCCAGTGCGGTCACAGATGCGTTTAACGTCGCGTTTCGGATTCCTAATTTATTGCGCCAGCTGTTCAATGAAGGCTCGTTTTCGACCGCGTTCGTTCCGGTTTTAAGCGATTACAAAGCCAATAGAACTGCGGCAGAAACCCAAGAATTTATCGATCACGTCTGCGGCACCTTGGCGGCGGTTTTGCTGATGGTGGTTGGCTTTGGCCTATTGGCGGCACCCATAATCGTGCGCATTGTGGCGCCAGGCTGGAGTGATCCGGCGCAAACGGCGCTGACTACGGATCTGTTGCGCGTAACCTTTGGCTATATCTTTTTCGTGTCCCTGTGCGGGTTTGCGGGCGGGATCATGAATACCTACCGGCGCTTTGCGGTGCCGGCGCTGACGCCAATTTTATTGAACGTCGCGATGATATTTGGCGCAGCCGTATTGTCTAGATACTTTTCGATACCGATTTTTGGCCTAGCTTGGGGCGCGCTGTTGGGCGGGTTGTTACAGCTAACGATTCAAATTCCTGCCCTGATGCGTTTGAAATTGCTGCCGCGACCGCGCTGGGGCTGGCAGCACAGCGGCGTACGGCGCGTGCTGAAATTGATGGTGCCCTCGATGTTTGGTGCCTCGGTTGCGCAGGTCAATATGCTGGTCGATGTCGCGATTGCTACTTTTTTAATGGCGGGTTCGGTGACGTGGCTAAGCAACGCCGACCGGCTTTTGCAGCTGCCGCAGGGGGTATTTGGCGTGGCGCTGTCGGCGGTAATTTTGCCGCACCTGTCTGGGCGTTTTGCCAAGCAAGATGCGGCCGGTTTTTCCGCAGCGTTAGATTGGGCGTTGCGCATCGCGCTGATTATTGCGGTGCCCGCGATGTTGACGCTCACTTGGCTGGCCGAGCCCGTTATTTGGGCAGTATTTGGCTATGGCAAATACACCAGTCGTGACGTGCATATGGCGGCCTGGAGTTTGGGCACGTTGGCGCTTGGCTTGCCTGCCTTTATTGGCGTCAAAGTGCTGGCACCGGGGTTTTTTTCGCGTATGGACACCAAAACGCCGGTGAAAGCGGCGATGACCAGTTTAATTAGCAATATGTTTTTAAACGGTATTTTTGTCGGCAGCGCGGTGTATTTTAGTTTTTATGCACCGCACGCTGGCATGAGTCTAGCCAGCGCGATTTCCGGCTACATCAATGCCGGGCTATTGCTGTTTTGGCTGCGCAAAGCCGGGGTTTTCCAAGCGCAGCCCGGCTGGTTGGCTTTTGCATTCCAACTGCTGATGGCGGTCATTACGCTGTCATTGCTTTTTGCCTTCGCCGCACAGCACTTTGAAAGCTGGATTGGGCCTTGGCAAGGGGTGCCTGCGCATAAGCGCTTTATCGCGGTCTTTTCGGTGATTGCAGCCGGTGGTGTGGTGTATGTGGGGACGTTGGTGGCTTGTGGTTTGAATCCAAGGCATCTGTTGGACCGGCATTGAAGATGCTTGTGGCAATGTTGTGTTTGGCGGTGGTGCTGCATTCGGGGCTGCTGCATTACGTCTGGACAACTTCAGTTATGAGCAAAGTTACGTGAAAATAAATAAAATTTGTGTTTTGAAGTTTTAGTGATACGAAATTTCTGCAGGCAATCCGATGCCAACAGCGTCAGGCATGCCGGTGATGAGCTAGACAGCCAGCTTCGCTGGCTTGGGATCAGAGTGCCGACGTAGGCGACGAGCTGTCTTTTCATGGTTGCGGCGTTGGCGCTGTGGCCCGCGTGGAGGCCGACAAGGCGGTGTGAGATCCATGCTCGCCCAGCGCCACGGGCCTGCCAGCGATAACGGAGGCGATCATCCCGAACGCCCGCACCATCTTGCTGCTGGGCCCATCCCAGTAGTCGGCCTTATCCGGAGTGAACTTCAGCAGCGCTAGGTTGCTTGACTCAGGGCCGTCGGGAAACCACGGCTTGGCGAACACGCTCCACAAACTCTTGATGCGCGAACGGTCGGTATCGATTTCGCCGTGGCCCGACAGCGAAACATAGTCACCTTTATCCCTATCCGTGAAGCTGAGATTGACCGCGCGCAGATGCTCGACTTTCGAGGACCGCACGTCGGTGAAGAACCACAGCGCGCCTTGGGCATCCATTTCCAGTGCGGTCATCGGGCGGCTGACCAGAGTGCCGCCGTCGTCTAAAGTGGTCAGCATGGCGATCGGGATATTTTCGATCAGCTTGGCGACGTGGGTGAGTTCGGTACTGCTCTGGGTTGCAATTTTCATGGGTGAGCCTCGTTGTCGTGTTTTTGTTAATTGTTAAGTCGCGCTAGGCGTCGCATTGCAGGCTGCCCGGCAGGCGTCAAAGCTAGTGCTACGAATATGTCCGGTCGGTGCGTTGGCACACATTCAAAGCGTTTGCCGACGCGCAAATGGCGGTCTTCAAGGCCAGGGAAAGTCTTGACGGAAAAGCCGCGTCCCTCTCTGGATCAGTGGCTTTAACATTTGAGGATTGTCTTGCGGATTTGATCGGCAAAGTTCGGCCGATAGTCAAAGCGCGCTAACGCACAGATGCTGCAGGGGCTTAAGCGCACGGTTGCCGGCTTGGGCGCAAGCCAAGCCGATGGCGATGCCAAATGACTGATCCTTGTGTCAGCGATGTAGAAAATGTAGCCAAAGAATTCGACGTCAATATCGAAAATGGACTAAGCGCACAGCAGGCTGCACAACGGTTACAGGAAAACGGCGCAAACACGCTGCGATCCGCGCCCCGTCCGCCTGCATGGCGGCGCATGTTGCGGCAATTTCAAGACCCGCTCGTTTATCTTTTGCTTGCGGCAATTTTGATTGCGTTGCTTGCCTGGATTATCGAAGGGCGCGCAGGCTGGCCTGTGGATGCGATCGTCATTGCCATAATTGTCTTACTCAACGGCGGCCTGGGATACGCTGAGGAAGCCAAGGCACAAAACGCGGTGGCAGCGCTTGCGCGTATGACCGAAGCAAACTCCAGCGTCTTGCGTGACGGCGCGGTAAAACACGTGCCGAGTGCTGAATTGGTGCGTGGCGATGTGCTGGTTCTAGCTGAAGGCGATGCCGTCGGTGCCGATGCGCGTCTGTTTGAGGCCGCAGCGCTGCAGGTTCAAGAGGCCTCGCTTACCGGCGAAAGTGCGGCGGTACTCAAAGACCCAGCAACATTGGCGCAAGCGGCGGCGTTAGGGGATCGGTTGAATATGGTGTTCAAAGGCACCGCGATTGCGCAAGGCACCGGCCGCGCGGTCGTTACCGCGACCGGCATGGACACCGAAATGGGCCGCATTGCGGAATTGCTTGAGGCGACGGTGGATGCACCCACGCCATTGCAAAAGGAAGTGGCGCGTCTGGGTCGCATGCTCAGCATTGCGGTGGTCGCAATCGCGCTGGTCGTGGTCGGTAGTATCCTAATTATGTCGAATATTCGCAGCTTCAGCGATGTGATCCCGGTGCTTTTACTCGGCGTGTCGCTCGCGGTCGCAGCAGTGCCGGAGGGCTTGCCCGCTATTTTGTCGGTGGTGTTGGCGCTGGGCGTGCAGCGTATGGCGAAGCATCAGGCAGTGGTTAAAAAGCTGTCGTCAGTGGAAACGCTAGGTTCGGCTACGGTGATTGCATCTGACAAAACTGGCACGCTGACCAAGGCGGAAATGACCATTGAGCGCGTAATTACCGCCTCAGGCAGCACGCATATTAGTGGCGTTGGTTATGCGCCCGAAGGTCAAGTGGCAAGCGACGTTGCTGCAACTGCAACAGCGAGTGCGGTGCCAAACGCTGCTATTGCAAGCACTAACGACGCGCTTGGCACCACGCCGACCGGTGCATTACTGCAAGAGCAAATCGTCGTGCTCAGTGGTGGCAGCCTAGCCGGCAATGCCAGCCTGGAAAAAGCTGCTGACGGCGAATGGAGCATCCACGGGGATCCCACCGAAGCGGCGTTCCTGGTGGCCGAGCGCAAGCTGGATGGCGGCAGCATTCGTGAGCGGCGCGAGCGACGCTTCGAGCGCGTCGGCGAAATCCCGTTCACCTCTGAACGCAAACTCATGTCCAGCATTGAGCGCGATCATGAGCACGACGACGAATTGGTATTGATTACCAAAGGCGCGCCCGATGTTTTGTTGGGCCGTTGCGTCAGTGTTCGGGTCGGCATGGAAACAAAGCCCTTGGATGACACCCTGCGCGCCAAGCTGTTAACGGATGTGGACAGCCTGACGGACGCGGCGCTGCGCACCTTGGCCGTGGCTTATCGACCGCTTGCGGCCAATGAAGCGGCTGAGGCCACGCAGGCCAATGTCGCGCTTGAACGCGATCTCATTTTTGTCGGCACCGTCGGCATTATCGATCCGCCCCGCCCAGAAGCCGCAGTCGCGATCCAAGAGGCGCACCGCGCTGGCATCCGCGTGATTATGATCACCGGCGACCACCCGCGTACTGCCGCGCGCATTGCTCAAGACCTAGGCATCATCAAAGCTGACACAGCGACAGTTACCGGCGCTGAGCTTGAGCTATTGGACGCTGCGGGTTTCGCAGCAGCGGTTGAAAAGACCTCGGTGTTTGCCCGCGTAGCACCAGCGCACAAATTGCGCATTGTTCAAGCGCTGCAGGCCAGCGGCAATGTCGTGGCGATGACCGGCGATGGCGTCAATGATGCGCCCGCGCTGAAGGCGGCCGACATCGGTATCGCCATGGGCCAAACTGGCACCGAGGTCAGCAAAGAAGCGGCCAAAATGATTCTGGTTAACGATGACTTTGCCACCATTGTCGAGGCCGTGCGCGAGGGTCGGCAGGTGTTCGACAACATCCGCAAATTTCTGCGCTACCTGCTGACGTCCAATATGGGCGAGGTGCTCACCGTGTTTTTAGGCGTGATTGGTGCCCGCGTGATTGGGCTCGACGCCGCTGGCACTGGTACTGAAGGTACGCACGGCGCGGTGGTTTTGCCGATGCTGGCAACGCAGTTGCTGTGGATCAATTTGGTGACCGACGCCGCACCGGCGTTGGCGCTGGGTATTGACGCGCCGACGGATGATTTGATGGCGCGCAAACCCAGGTTGTCAGGTGCGCGCCTAATTGATGCCCGCATGTGGGTCGACGTCTTTTTGCTCGGTATTGTGATTGCGCTGGCATCGCTGTTAACGATCGATATTTTTCTGCCGGGCGGGCTCATTGAGGGCACTTTCGATCTGGCAACCGCGCGCACCGCTGGTTTTACCGTGCTGGTTTTCGCTTGCTTGTTTAATTGCTTTATCGCGCGTTCCGACAGCACCAGCGCGTTCGCTCAGTTGTTCACCAATCCGTGGCTTTGGGGCGCTATCGTTTTGTCGTTAGCGCTTCAGGCAGCGGTCGTCCATTTCAGCTTTCTCAACATCGCTTTTGGCACCAAAGCACTTGCGCCTGGCCAATGGCTTTTGTGCGTGGCGATGGCAAGCAGCGTGTTGTGGGTTAGTGAACTGCGCAAGTGGGTGCTGCGGCTGTGGTTGCGGCGCAAGGACGGCACGCTGCCAATTACTTAAGCGTGTTAGCGCACAGATCATCAGCTTTATTTGCGACCAAGCTCTTTCTTTGCTGTTGTAATGATGGGAAAAGCCGCATGAATACAAAATTGGTCAGCAGTATTGAAGCGACGACAAAGCTCCGCTTGGCCACCGCCAGCACCGATACCATTTTGCAAGATGTCGCAAAGTTACTAACCCGCGAACAAGTCAGCTTAGTGGTGGTGTGTGCCGCGCACGGCGCGATGGCTGGGGTAATTAGCAAAACCAATCTGGTACAGCACATCGCGAAACCATCCACAGTCAACGCAAATTCGCGCGCCAAGGACGTCATGAATACTGAAGTAGTTTCTTGCGGCCCTGATGATGACTTAAGCGAAGTCTTAGCGATGATGAAAGCGCGGCACTTGGTGCACATTCCGGTGCTGGATATTAAGGGTGTGCCGCTGGGGGTGATCAATGCCCATGACGCGTTGAACGCCATGCTTAAAGACGAAAAATACGAAGAAGCTTTGCTGCGCGACTACGTGCTAGGTATTGGCTATCAATAGCGACTGGCTTTGAAGGAACTTTTTCAGCTTTGCAATTAAAAAAGGAAACTAACTATGAGCAGCATTATAAACGGCAATTTTCAAGATTTGAACGCCGCCAAACGCGCGGTATCTGCCTTATTGGGCACCGGCTTTAGTGATGCGCAAACCAGCTGCTTTTCAGTCGCCATTCCTGGACGTAACAGCGATGCCCACACCAGCGAAGGTGCCGTGGTAGCGCTAGATGCGGCGGCAGCGGTAGCACCACACGCCGCTGACGGCGCACTGTCAGGCGCAGCCGTAGGTGGCGCGATTGGCGTGGCGGTAGCGCTTGCCGCGCTGCCGGTATTGGGGCCGATGGTGGCCGCAGCTGCCTTAGGTGTTGGGGCTTATGGCGGGTCCCTGTATGGCGTTTTGGGCAACCTGGAAGCGGCTGACAGCAAGGCAACAGAAGAAACAGTCATGGCAATGCAAAACGCCCAGCATCGGCAATCTGGCACGCTCGTTGCTGTCGTCGCCGATGATGAAGTGCAGCAAGATACCGCCAAGCGCATTTTGCATTCGCACGGTGCGCACGACATTGAGTTACGCGAAGGCGAACTAAGTGATGGCGTCTGGACTGATTTTAACCCGCGCCTGCCGCTGCAATTATTGCCTGCATAAGCGCTATGCGCTTAATAAATCTGGCACGATGTGCGGTAGGTTGGCGCAACCTCCTAAAAGGGCCAAGCCGAAGGTAATGCTGTAGCTCAAATGGCGTGCGCGCATGACTTACTTTAATTAAATAATTACTTAGCTAATTAATATCTTGAATCGCTTTCGACTATGCCTGAGCCTGTATCAGAACTCTTGTCCCAGAACTCTTGTCCCAGAACTCATTGGTGCGCCGGACTTAAGTCCGAACTGACACGCCAAATGACATTGCCTACATCATCTGCCACGAGCAAAGCCCCTTGCTTATCTAGTGCTACGCCCACCGGCCTGCCATAGGCCTCACCGACAGCGCTCAAAAAACCTGTGAGGACATCGACTGCCTCTCCGGATGCTTTGCCATCAATAAAAGGTACGAAGATGACTTTGTAACCGCTGTGCGGTTGACGATTCCAAGAGCCATGTTGGCCGACAAAGACGCCGTTAGCGAATGCCGGTGGCAAGGAGTTGCCGGCGGCATTGGCAAGGCCTAAACAGGCAGTATGTGGACCCAGCGCATAGTCTGGCGCTATTGCTGTCGCAACCAAATCCGGCCGTTGCGGCTTTATGCGTACATCAATGTGCGCGCCGTAATAACTATATGGCCAGCCGTAAAATGCGCCATCCTGGACTGAGGTCAAATAGTCAGGAACCAAATCACTGCCAAGTTCATCGCGCTCATTGACTACAGCCCAAAGTACCGCAGCGTTATGCGGGTTAGTGGTAGCCGCGCCTACCCAAGCAAGTCCAACAGGATTTCGCAGGCCGGAGGCGTAGACTCGATGCGCGCCGCTGTGAACGTCAATCTGCCAAATGGCTGCGCGCTCGGCCTCAACTGCCATTCCGCGTTCGCCCACATTACTGTTCGATCCCACTGTCACATAAAGCGACGCCTGATCTAGACTGGCGATTAAATTTTTCGTCCAATGATGATTGATTGGGCCACCCGGCAGCGCCACCAGCATTTTCGGGGGCGCGCTAATTTTTGTTTGACCAGTTGTATAAGGGAAATGCACAACCGCATCGGTGTTGGCGATATAGAGTTCCGCGCTCTTTGACGCTGCAGTATTTTTTAGCAACGCCATGCCAAACGGCGAATTCAAACCCGATAGTAGGACGCTGCGAAAATCCGCGATGCCATCGCCATCCGTATCACGCAAAAGCGTAATGCGATTCGCGCTAGGCGTGCCGGCCCCGGCTTTTTTCATCGCGCGCTTCATAAACCAACCTTTGATGCCTTTGGCGTCATCTGGTTTTTGCGGCGCATTGGTCTCCGCAACCAGGACGTCGCCATTGGGCAGCACATACAGCCAGCGCGGATGATCTAGATCTTTTGCGAACGCCACGACTGAGGTTGCAGCGACCGAAGTCGGCTTCACCCCTTCAGGCCAACCCACCGCAGGGGCGATATTTACTGTGGGGATGAGCGTGCGCGTTGGCTGCGGCAATACGGGTGTTGCACCGCTACCATCGCGAACGTTCAATTTTGCTACTTCGCCGCAGTTGCTCAACGTCAGCGCAGACACTGCTACTGCTGCAGCAAGCATTAATAGTTTAAGTTTTTTAGACTTAGTAGCCGGGTGTGTGTTGGTACTGTCTTGGTGGTTCACACGCGACCAGTCA
This sequence comes from Rhodanobacteraceae bacterium, assembly GCA_043754435.1. Classification (GTDB taxonomy): domain Bacteria; phylum Pseudomonadota; class Gammaproteobacteria; order Xanthomonadales; family SZUA-5; genus JANNYA01. Next base: position 15,160 of record JAYUUS010000249.1, on the reverse strand, counting down.
TCAGTAATACGACCACGATGACTGCAACTACCGCCAAACCGCCGCTGGGTCCGTAACCCCAACTTTTACTGTGGGACCAGCTTGGGATGCTGCCGATTAACATCAATACCACCACGACTAATAGAATGGTTCCTAACATTATGCGCTCCTCGGAGATGGGTGAGTGCTTAGGCTATTCAATTGAATTGATGCGTTCGGTGCGCTGTCGAACATTCCCGTGCGATTACTTGATTCGGCTGTGTTCGATGCCGCACCGAGTGCCGCGCGGTTAAATATGAGTATCCGAAATCTGCTCAACCCATGTCGCTCTGATCATGATGAACTTAAAAAGTGGTGCGCCATTCTGGCTGACCAAGAACGGTCTCATTCGCTCCTACCCACGGCTGCGACGGGAGGTGAATTGCGACGTTTTAGTTGTAGGCGCAGGCATTACTGGCGCACTCATTGGCGATCATTTGGCGCGCGCGGGCATGTCGGTATGTGTGATTGATCAGCGCGAGGCGGGTTGGGGATCCACGGCGGCGAGTACGGCACTGCTGCAATACGAGATCGACACCGAGCTGCAGGATTTATGTGCGCGCTATGGCGAAAAAGATGGCGTATTGGCTTACAAGGCCTGCGAGGCGGCAATCGGCAGCTTGGCTAGTCTTTCGAAAAAACTGGGAGGGATTGATTTTCAAGCGATGCAGAGTCTTTATTTTGCTTCCCACTGGTATCACAAGCACCAGGTGGAGACGGAGGGCGCGCTGCGTTTGGCACACGGCTTTAAGCTGCAAGTGCTGGATCGCAAAGCGCTGAGCGCAGGCTTTAGTATTGACGCGCCTTGCGCCTTGCTTAGTGCGGTCGCTGCCGAAGTCGATCCGTATCAGCTTTGCCACAAACTGCTGGCCCGCATTGCTGCATTGGGCGGTCAGGTGCATGCGCGCACTGTGCTGGAGCATTTCGAAAACGTGGCGGGCGGTGTGCGTGCGCAGCTGGATTCTGGCCATCAGGTGCTGTGCAAGCACTTGGTGTTGGCCGCTGGCTATGAGACGCAAAAATGGTTGCCAGAGCGCGTGGCGAGCAATCGCAGCAGCTACGCGCTGGTCAGTGAAGTGATGCCGGGCGAGCTGAATGCTTTGAAAAATACCCTGGTTTGGGAGTCTGCTCGCCCATATCTTTATTTGCGCCGCACGGGTGATGAGCGCTTAATTGTAGGCGGCGAAGACGACACCATAGACATCGCGGTGCGGCGCGATTTACGAGTGGAAAAAAAAGCTGCGCGCTTGGTTAAGCGCGTGAAAAATTTATTCCCCGCACTAGATCTTAAAGTCGCATTTGCCTGGGCTGGAACCTTTGCCGAAACTGATGATGGCCTACCGTTTTTCGGCCCCCACGAAACGCATGGGCCACGGGTGCATTTTGCCATGGCTTACGGCGGCAACGGCATCACCTATAGCCTTATTGGCGCGGAGTTGCTGCGTGATTCGCTGTTGGGAAAAACCCATCCGTGCGCAAAATTATTTAGTTTTGCGCGGCTTAAACGGAAATGATGAGCCATTTAAAGCAGCGTAAAAGGCATGCCAACACCAATCGATCCCGATGAATCGCCTCGTCAAAGGGTTTGAATCCTAAATGGTGTTAATTTCATCTGAGCGTTTTCCGGCAATACGTTGCAAATTTTGCGCGCGGTAACTGTTTAGGCCTTGTCCGAGCAACTGCCCGTCACAGCAATGTGCCCGCCTGGGAGGGATCGAGTTGGCTGCGGGCTTAAGTCATGGGCGCAGTGTGGGCTTGCAGGCGTTGCGTGAACATCGGATTGGGCGCAATGTTGGGTCGGATTTTTCTGAGAGGGTGTCCGCGCGCTTGCCTCCGGCGCACCTCGGTCATTCAAACAAGTCAAGTTCGCCATTAGCGGGTGCCCGGCTAGGCTTGTAACGATTCTTGACTTGTTAAGCCGTGTTTTGCGCTTGACGGCGTTCTGTTGCAGCCGTTTACGCTGCTATAGTCGCCTGGACTGAAAGCCTTTGGCGTCTTGCTTCGGTAAGATCCATTTATTTTTGCCGTTACGCGAAGGCGTAACCCTGACTTGTGAATCCTAAAACCGTGCAGCTCAACGACGATACAACCGGCCGCACCCCATCACGCCCGCAGCGTAGTGACGACTCGCAAGCCCATGCTGAGCTGCGCCAAGCGTTTGCCAATCATTTGCCGCGCCGGATTGAGTTGGTGCAAAAGCGTGTACATCGCTTGGTTAAAGGCGCGTTTGATATCAACAGCCTGACCGTGTTGATCCAAGAAGTCCAAGTTCTTGCAGGCGCAAGTGGCCGTTACGGGTTGATGGGGCCGAGCGAACGCTTATACGCGCTCGAAATTAAGCTCGAAGCGGCGTTAACGAATGCGGCTGAGCTGAGCGATGAACGCAAGGCTGAGTTTGAAGCGCTTTCACTCGCACTTACGCGTGTGAGTGAAGCGGAAATAAAGCAACAGGTGTCCATGCTCGATTTCGCGCCTGTGCTTGAGCAAATTTCAGCTGACCATGCGTTTAGTGTGCCGCCGAGCGAGCATTGGCGACGTTTTTCGGTGGAAACTATTTTGCCGCTAACCAGTGATGATGAGGGTGCCGGGCTAAAGCCGCGCGAGATATTCGGCCTCTCCATGACCGAAAGCACGCCGGTACCTGATGATGGATTGACGGAATTAGTCATCGAAGGTGCGGATGAAGTGCTGATTGATAATGGCCCGCAAAGCGCGCTTACCCGCGACAATTTCGGCAGCATTTTGCCCGTGCCACATAAGTTAATGTCGCACCCGCCAGAGCGAGTGCCGCACGCTGACTTAGCCGAGCAAGATGATGGTTTTGGTGAAACCACCTATGAATCCGCCTTAGCTCCACCCACTCCAACGCCCGCACCGCTAGCGCCTTCTCTAGCGCCTTCTAATGAGGGCCACGAAGTCGAAATTGAAATAGACCCCTTGGTTGCGGTGGCGGCCGCGCCCGCACCACCGCGTACCCAGCTGGTGGCGACTTTGCGGGTGTTTTATTTAGCGCCAGAGGCGGGTATGTATGGGGAACTTGCGCCGCGATTGACGGCTTATGGGCTGAATGTCGACCGCTTAGAATCGACTGAAGAGTTAGTCGATACGCTCAGTTCTATGACCGCAGATTTGGTGGTGATCGACCAAGCCTTTAGCAGTCAGCTGGATTTAGTCGGCGATTTCTTAAAAACTCTACGCCAGCGCACAACGGCACGTATGCCCATTGTTGCGTTTGCTGATGCGAATGATTTGTCCGCCCGCATTCGCGCGATGCGGGCGGGCGTGGATGTGCTGTTGCCGACCAAGACGGCACCAGAGGCGGCATTTGTTAAGCTCAAAGAATTGCTGGCGCACGAGCAATCGGTGGATTACCGCATCATGATCGTCGAAGATGACCGATCACAGGCGCTATTTGCCGAAAGCATTTTGCGTAAAGCCGGTATGGAAACGCTGGCCGTGACCGACCCGCTGCAGACTTTGGAGGCATTGGAAAACTTTAAGCCCGATCTCATTTTGATGGACTTATACATGCCCGGAATTGATGGCATGGAGTTAACCGCGATTATTCGCGAGCGCGATGAATTTATCAGCACACCGATTGTGTTTCTTTCTGGCGAGCAAGATTCTGACAAACAGTTTGATGCGCTTAGCGCGGGCGGTGATGACTTTTTGAATAAGCCGATACGGCCCAAACATTTGATTTCGGCGGTCACTAATCGCGCGCATCGCGCACGCTTGCTGCGCGCGCGGCGCGAATCAAAAAGCCGTGATCTCGTCAGCGGGCTGTTTGATCGCAGTGTGTTGCTTGACCAGCTTGCCTCAGCACTGGTCGTTGAGGATCGCGACGCCCTGAGCGGCGGCATATTGTTTATTGAAATCGACGGTGCGGCGCAGTTGCGTGAACAGCTTGGCTTAAGCGGCATGGATACACTCACCAATCAACTGGGCAGCCAGCTGCGTGAGTTAGTACGCCCAGAGGAATCTGCGGCGCGTTACAGCGACGGCAGCATTGTGTTGTTGAGTCAAGCGCGCAGTGTTCAAGCGCTGCTGGAGCTGGCATCGACACTGCGTCAACGCGTGGCGCTGCAGGCTTTTGAGATCGCTGGTAAAACCATTCAAGTGAACTTAAACGCCGGTATTTGCGGCTTTGCCCAAGCGCTAGCAGAGCCATCTGCGATGCTTAATTGCGCCGAACGCGCAATGAATCAGGCACGTTTGAGTTCAGGTGGGGATCGGGTGGCGCTGTATCAGCCTGAAGTTGTGGTGGCAAAGTCAGAAGCGGTACTACTGGAAGAATCGATTCGCCGAGCACTCAAGGAAGATGGGTTCCAGCTGATGTTTCAGCCTATCGTTGCCCTACAAGATACCGGCGAGGAGCAATATGAAGTGCTTTTGCGGCTGCGTAGTGGTGAGCGAAGCTATTCTGGCGCACAGCTTATTGAAGGTGCCAACGAACATGGTTTGACCTCAGAAATCGACCGTTGGATCTTGACGCGCTGCATGGCGACGCTAGATGAGCGACGCCGACAAGGGCGCGGCGGGCTGCGCCTGTTTGTGAATCAGTCCGGTGCATCTTTGAAAGATACCCAGCGCATTGCTTGGTTACGCCAGTCATTAGAAACGCGGCGGCTGGACGCCAGTGCGCTTTGCCTAGAATTTCGCCTAAGCGACATAATGCGTGAACTCAAGTTAGCGGTGCCGTTTTTTCAAGCAGCGCGCGCACTGGGTTTGAAATTGACTTTAGGCGGCTTCGAGTCCAACTTAACAGCGCTGCAAGTGCTGAGTTATTTGCCGGTCGATAATATTAAATTAGCGGATAAATATCTGGATGCCTCGGGCAGCCTGCGGGAAGAACTCAAGTCATTAATTGCAGCGGCGCATGACGGTAGGCGCCGAGTAATCGCCGCGCGCGTGGAAAACGCGCAAAGCGCATCCGCGTTATTCTCGCTCGGCGTCGATTTTATTCAAGGCAATTTTGTGCAACAGCCAGGCGCAGAGCTTGGTTTTGATTTTCAAAGCTCAGCTCGTTAACCCAATGCAGCGGGAATCGAGAAAACATGTTGGTGTTAGATCGTGCTGCCAGGCAGCACTTGTTTTGACCTGTCGCCTTGCTTAAGTTAGTGGTAGTGGCGGCGAGACTTCTATCCTTTGGGATGTACTGATTCCTAAGGCCTCTATTCTGTTCGGAGAACCCAGCGCAATGAGTAAAGCCACGATTGAGCACGAGCGCAGATTGTTTGACGCGATCAATTTCTGGACCGGAATGAGCGCTGTGTTGGCGCTTACCTTGGCGTTTTCCTTAAGCAATATTGATGCACAACTTGCTGCAGTTTGGGTGAGCGTGCATGCGCTATTGGCGATTGCTTCGGCATTTTGCGCGGTGCAGGCTAAGCGTGCGGTACGCCCGAACTGGTTTGCGGTACGGCCGGCGCAACTGATTTTGCTGCTGAGTATTCTTGTCTGGGGTTTAGGAATCGTCTTTTTTACCAACTCGCAGTCGATTGAAACGCAATTACCTGTGCTATTGGTCGCCACAGGCTTGGCGTGCGCAGCGGTATGGCTGCTTTACGATGATGTGGTATTGATGAGCGCCAGTCAGGCGCTGCTGTTTTTTCCGGTTGGCTTTCGGCTGTTGACATCGACGCAACCTCAGTTTGCCACCATCATCTTGGTAGTGCTGTTGGTAGTCGTCAATATCTTAATTGCCCGCCGCTTGGGTGCCGCCAATTTAGCGAGCGGTGCTGGCGCAATGCCGGCAGCAGGGTTTGGTAGCACCAGTACGGCCAGTGTTGGCGCAGCCCAGCTTGGCGCGCAGGAAGCGCAGTTTCAAGCCGAACGTTTAACGCAAGATTTAAAAACCGAGTTGGCACGTCACAAAAATATTGAGGAAGAGCTAAAAGCCGCCAAATTAAGCGCTGAAGCCGCCAGTATGGCGAAAGGCGAGTTTTTGGCGACGATGAGCCATGAAATCCGCACACCGCTTAATGGCATCATTCCTTTGCTGGAAATTTTGCGCGACAGCAAACTACAGCCCGATCAACGCGATTATCTCAATACCGCCTACGGTTCAGCCAAGCAGCTGCTGGGGATTATTGACGATATTTTGGATTATTCCAAAATCGAAGCCAATAAGCTTGAGCTTGAGCAAGTCGGCATGAATCTGCGCGAAGTGCTCGACTCCGTCATGCGTTTGATGGAGCGTCCAGCGCAATCTAAAGGTTTGAAAATCAGCCTTAAGCTAGACGCGGGCGTACGCATTTCAATGCGCAGTGACCCCACACGCCTACGCCAAGTCCTGACTAATTTGGTCAGCAATGCGGTGAAATTCACTGAAAAGGGCGGCGTGCAAGTTGAAGTGAGCAAGCGTTCTGAAACCCGCACGCATCAAGAGTTGGTGTTTGCGATAAAAGATTCAGGCATTGGCATTTCGCCTGAAGGCCAAACCAAATTATTTAAAGCCTTTCAGCAGGCCGATACGTCCACGACAAGAACCTTTGGTGGCACCGGTTTAGGCCTCGTGATTTGTCAGCGTATCGTTGCACTTATGAACGGCCAAATAGGCGTTAAGAGTGAAGCCGGGAAAGGCTCGGTATTTTGGTTTTCAGTGCCCATGCTTAAAGCCGCCGGTGACATTGGTTCAGCGCGGCGTGACTTGAGCGGCGTTCGCGCCCTATTAATTTGCAGCGAACAGCGCGTTACCCAGCGGCTAACTTCCGTGCTGTCCGCACAAGCCATGACCTTAACCCACACCACCACGACCGCTGATGGGCTGAGCAAGCTCAAAAGCTCAGCGACTTTAGGTGAAAATTGGGCTTACGAGATCGCTGTTATTGATGTCAATTCGATGCGCAGCACTGCAGCTGCGTTTGTGCGAAATGCGCTGCGCGAGCCTTCCATGGAGCGGGTGCGCTTTTTGCTGGTGCAATCGGGTGAACCGCTGAGCGGGGATATTTTGGATCCACGTCGCTGTGCGTCGGTGATGCTCAATGCCTCCGAGGGGGAAGTCGCGATTACGCTCAACCGTTTGCTGGAAGTTAATCAAGCGAGCGAGCAGCGATTTAACTTGATGGAAGAAGCGGCGCGTATGGGTACAGATACATTTGCCGCAGCCGGCGTTGCGACCGGGCAAGTGGCCGGGCCAGTCACTGGGCATGTGTTGATTGTGGAAGACAATCCGGTCAATCGTACTGTCGCGATGCGCGTGGTCAGCCTGATTGGCGTGAGTGTCGAAGTCGCAGAGCACGGCAAAGAAGCGCTAGATAAATTAGCCACCACAAAGTTTGATCTGGTGTTAATGGATTGCCAGATGCCGGTGATGGACGGCTACACCGCGACGCGTACGCAACGAACGCTTGAAGAAGAGCACAAAATGCCGCGCATCCCCATTATCGCCATGACGGCGAATGCAATGGTTGGGGATCGCGAAAAATGCCTCGCTTCGGGCATGAACGACTATCTGACCAAGCCACTCAATCGCGGCTTGCTTGAACAAACGATGCGCAAATGGATGCCAGCAAATGCGAAATCACGCGCTGAATTTGTGCCACAAGATTTGCGCTCTACCGAGTCTAGCGCTGCGCCAGAGCAAGGCCATGAATACAGCGCACTGGCAAGCAATTCTAGGGCTGCGAACGCAAATCTGTCACCGATGAGCCTTGAAGATAAATTGCTCGCTGATTTGGCACGTGCCGCGGATGGCATTCCAGATTTTCTTGACACTATGTCGTCAGCACCAAAGCCAACCTTAGAGCAGCGACTTGCGCCCGCTCCCCAGCCCGTTGCGCCGCGTTCAACGCCTCCTGTGGCAGCGCCGCCGGTCAAACCAGCACCGGTCAAACCAGCACCGGTCGCGCTTCAGCCTTTGAGCGCAGCACCGACTAAACCTGCCATTGATCGCAGTATTTTTGACGAACTCTTGGAAGTGATGGGATCCGAATTTGCCGGGCTCGTGAACGTTTATCTTGAAGATACGCCGAAAAACATCAAAATTCTGGCCCAATCTGCGCAGCGCGGGCAGGTGGAGGGCATGATTGCGCCCGCGCACTCGCTTAAAAGCACGAGTGCTAATTTAGGCGCAATTGTGCTGAGCGATTTGGCGAAAAAAATCGAACACGGCGCCCGCAACGGCACCTTGACGGATCCAATCAGTGACGCGAAAAACGTCATCGCCGAGTTCGAACGTGCATCGGAGACACTCAGGGCGTTGATTAAGCTTTAAATCATTGTGGCGTTTTCGATGCTAGGGCGTTAGGTATTATCGCGTGCTACTTAGGCACGGCATAAATCGCTAAGTTTTAGTTTTGCTAACCTTCGCCTGACTTCACATAGGTAGCTGCGCATGTCTCAAGGTAATCAGTTTTCCCTGCTTAAAGAACGCCGCTTCTTGCCGTTTTTCCTAACGCAGTCGCTCAATGCGTTTAACGATAATGTTTTCAAACAGGCGCTGATTGCGCTGATTACGTTTGGTGCAATTGGCTTAACGGATCAAAAGCGTCTGGACTTGCAGCTATTGGCCTCGGTGCTGTTTATCCTGCCGTTCTTTTTGTTTTCTGGCATTAGTGGGCAGATTTCGGACAAATTGGATAAGGCTAAAATCGCCTTCTGGGTCAAGCTGATGGAACTTGGCATCATGCTAATCGGTGGTATTGCTTTTTATTACCAGAACATCCCGCTGCTGATGACGATGTTGTTCTTAATGGGGCTGCATTCAACTATTTTCGGGCCGCTGAAATATGGGATTTTGCCGCAGGTTTTGAAGCCCTCTGAACTAACGGGCGGCAACGGCTTAGTCGAAATGGCGACATTTCTCATGATTTTGCTGGGTACGGTGCTGGGTACTTCATTAGTGCTGCGGCAAAGCATTGAAAACCCACATTTGGGCGGAATTTTGGTGGCCGCTAGCACTATCGCGCTGGCAATTGTTGGCGTCTTAACGGCCAGCAAAATACCCTCGGTTTCCGCACCTGACCCCAGTTTAAAAATTGACTGGAATCCGATTACTTCAACTTGGACCAACTTAAAAGAGTTGGCCGGCAATCGCACGGTGGTATTGAGCTGCTTGGGTATTTCGTGGTTTTGGTTTTTTGGCGCTGTGTATTTCACCCTGCTGCCCGCTTTCGCAAAAACCATATTGGGTGGGCAATCCAGTGCTTATGTTTTATTGCTAGCGGTATTTTCCGTAGGCACCGGTTTGGGCGCGGTGCTTTGTGAGGTATTGAGTAAAAAACGCCTGGAAATTGGCCTAGTACCATTTGGTGCGTTCGGTATGACGCTGTTTGGTGTGCTGCTGTATTTCGCGGCACCGCAAGCGCTGGTGTCAGAAGCGGGTAGCCTCAGCCTGACCCAGCTGTTTGCGAGGACGCAAACGTGGTGGGTGATGCTTTGGATGCTGCTGATGGCGCTGTTTAGCGGCTTTTTTATTGTGCCGCTTTTTGCCTTGATTCAAAGCCGTTCGGATGAAAAAAAGCGCTCGCGCATTATTGCGGCGAACAATATTTTGAACTCGCTTTTTATGGTGGCGGCAGTCGGCTTCATGGGCGTACTGGACAAGCTGGGTTTTAGCATCCCGCAAATTTTGCTAATCACCGCCATCTTAAACTTAGCGGTCGCGATCTATATTTTCACGCTGGTGCCCGAGTTCTTAATGCGCTTTTGCTGCTGGATACTCATTAACGTGATGTATCGAGTGAAGGTAGAAGGCGTAGAGAACTTACCCGAAGAAGGGCCGGCGTTGATGGTATGTAACCACGTTGGTTTTAGCGACCCGCTTATTATTGCAGGCTGCATCCCACGGCCGACCGTTTTCGTGATGTATTGGAAGATTTTTCAAGCCCCGGGTGCCAATTGGCTATTCAAAACCGCGCGCGCCATTCCAATTGCCGGACGCAATGAAAATCCAGAAATGTATGCGCGCGCTTTCGAGGCGATTAGCGCCGCACTAAAAGCCGGTGAAGTCGTGTGCATTTTCCCGGAAGGCGGCTTAACGCCTGATGGCGATGTCAAAGAGTTCAAGCGCGGCGTTGAACTCGCGTTGGAGCGCGATCCCGTGCCGGTATTGCCGATGGCTTTACAGGGCTTGTGGGGCAGCATGTTTAGCCGCTGGGATCGCCATAATAAAAAGCTGAAATTGCCGCGTCGGCTGTTTGCGCGGGTTGCGCTGGTGGTTGGTTCGCTCATTAAACCTGAAGACGCGAAGGCTGAGGTTTTAGAGGCGGAGGTTAGGCGTTTACGGGGTGATTTGGCCTAACACCATACTTTAGACTCACGCATAACATTTCAACGCACATAAAAAGGCTCGCATAGCGAGCTTTTTTACGTGATTGCAAAGTTAAATCATTTCAACTCAGCTTGGCTTTGACCTTGCCAGACAGCGCCGTCATATCTGCACGGCCAGCAACTTTCGCTTTTAACGCGGTCATTACCTTGCCCATATCTTTCGCATTCGTGGCACCCACTTCGCTAATCGACGCACTAATAGCAGCGTCTAGCTCGGCCTCGGAAAGCGGGGCAGGCAGATAGTGTTGAATGACTAGAACTTCAGCCTTTTCAATATCGGCCAAATCAAAACGATTCGCAGCGCTGAATTGCTCAATCGAGTCTTTACGACGTTTGAGCATTTTCTCGAAAATACCAAGCACCGCCGCGTCGTCTAAGACAACACGCGTGTCCACTTCAATTTGCTTAATGTCGGAGCTCATCAAACGCAGAGTCGCTAGGCGAACTTTATCGCCTGATTTCATTGCGGTTTTGATGTCATCCAGAAGCTGGGCTTTGAGCGCGCTCATGGAAATTTACCGTTTATTGCCGTATCGCTCATCGCGAGACTTAGTACTTGCGGACGCGTTTTGTCACGTCGCTGCGCGTGCGGCGCTGCTGACGCTTTTCAGCGGCTGCGGCCTTGCGCTTACGTTCTTGTGTGGGCTTTTCGTAAAACTCGCGACGACGGGTTTCGGCAAGAATTCCAGCCTTCTCACACGAACGCTTAAATCGGCGTAGGGCGAATTCGAACGGCTCGTTTTCTCTGACCTTAACGTTTGGCATGCTGACTCCAGTAGATGGGAAATTGCTCTTCCAATGAGCAAGCCCTGAAGTATAGCCTTAGCAATATTGAATTTGCAAAACGGCAGCCAAACGTGCGTGTATTAGGGATTGAATCTTCTTGTGATGAAACTGGGCTAGCGCTTTATTGCACCGAGCGCGGCCTGCTTTCGCATCGGCTTTACTCACAGGTACAAATGCATCAGGAATATGGTGGTGTGGTGCCGGAGCTTGCCAGCCGGGATCATATTCGTCGACTGATTCCCCTGCTAAACGAGGTGCTAGCGGCGGCAGAGCTTCATAAAACCGATATTGATGCCATTGCCTATACCGCAGGCCCCGGTTTGATTGGCGCGCTGTTAACGGGTGCGGCTTTTGCCCGCACGTTGGCGTATGCCTTGGATCGGCCGGCGGTGGGTGTGCATCATTTAGAAGGGCATCTATTGGCACCTTTGTTGGAAGCTAATCCACCCAAACCACCGTTCGTTGCGCTTTTAGTATCCGGTGGGCACAGCATGTTAATTCATGTCAAAGCCATTGGCAGCTACACTTTATTAGGCGACACCTTAGACGATGCCGCAGGTGAGGCCTTTGATAAAACCGCTCAGCTGCTTGGCTTGGGCTACCCCGGTGGCCCGGCCTTGGCAAAATTAGCCGAGCAAGGGCGCGTCGGCACATATAAGTTTTCACGGCCCATGACCGACCGGCCCGGCCTGGATTTCAGCTTTTCGGGCCTAAAAACTCAGGTATTGCTGGCCGCCAAAAAGGCCGCACCGCTTTCAATGGCGTCGAGAGCAGATTTAGCGCGCGGCTTTGAAGAGGCGATTGTGGAAACGCTAGCCATCAAGTGTAAACGTGCGCTGCTGCAAACCGAATCCAATCGGCTGGTAGTTGCCGGCGGCGTGGGTGCCAACGTGCGTTTACGTGCGAAATTGCAAGTTGATGCGGCCAATATGGGCGCCGAAGTATTCTTCCCCCGGCCCGAGTTTTGCACCGACAATGGCGCAATGATTGCCTTTGCAGGCGCACTGCGCTTACAGGCCGGGCAATTTCAAGATCTCTCTATCGACGCATTTCCGCGCTGGGAATTGACCGCTAATCTGAGCTAAAGTTATTTAGACCAATTAGCGGTGTAGAAGGCGTTTCGATGATGGGCTAAGCCGGCAAAGGATCTGCTAAAACCACGTTCTCGTTGCGGTCCGGCCCGGTTGAAATCAGCGTGATTGGGCAGCCAATCAGCTGCTCAATCGTGCGCAGATATTGCTTGGCGTTGCGCGGCAGCTTGTCAAATTGGGTGACACCTTTGCTGACTTCCGACCAGCCTGGGAAACTCATATACACCGGCTTGCAATCGCGCCAGCCTTCGGCATCAATCGGCGCTTGATCCGATTCCACGCCTTTGTATTTATAGCCAACGCACACTTTCAACTCAGGCTCGCCGTCTAAAACGTCCAGCTTAGTAATGCACAGGCCATCAATGCCGTTAATTTGCACGGCACGGCGCAATGCCACGACATCTAACCAGCCGCAGCGGCGTGGTCGGCCGGTCGTGGCGCCGTATTCATGGCCGCGATCACGCAGGCCCTGACCAATGGCATCGTCAAGCTCAGTCGGGAAGGGCCCGCCTCCAACGCGCGTTGCATAGGCTTTGGCAATGCCCAAAACGTAGTCCAGATCCCGCGCGCCCACGCCTGTACCTGAGCAGGCACCGCCAATGGTGGTGTTGCTGGAGGTTACAAAAGGATAAGTGCCGTGGTCGATATCTAATAATGAACCCTGCGCCCCTTCAAATAAAATGTTGCCACCCGCTGCCCGAATGGTGCGCAGCTTTTCCGCCACATCGCCCAGCATGGGCTTGACGAAATCGCCAAACGCCAATGCCTCGTCGATAATTTTTTGTACTTCTAGCGCGGGTTGATTCAGGTATTTAGTGAGTACAAAGTTATGGAAGTCCATGACTTTTAGCAGCTTTTCCGTCACTTCTGCCGGATGGAATAGATCCGACATGCGCACCCCACGGCGCGCCACCTTATCTTCGTACGCCGGCCCGATGCCGCGCCCGGTGGTGCCAATTTTGCTGGCGCCAGAGGCCACTTCGCGCGCCTGATCGAGTGCAATATGGTACGGCATAATGAGCGGTGCCGCAGGCGAAATCATTAAGCGCGAACGCACATCAACGCCTTTGGCTTCCAACTTGTCGATTTCAGTTTTGAGCGCTGCGGGTGAAATCACCACGCCGTTGCCAATCAAACAATCCACGCCTGGATGCAGGATGCCCGACGGAATCAGGTGCAGCACCGTCTTTTCACCGCCCACAATTAGGGTATGGCCGGCATTGTGGCCGCCCTGGAAGCGCACCACCGCTTTGACGCGTTCGGTCAGTAAGTCAACGATCTTACCTTTACCTTCATCGCCCCATTGGGCGCCCAAAATAACAACCGATTTAGCCATGACCACGCATTTTGTAGAGGTTTAAGCGACTGATTATGCCTAAAAGCTAGCGTTTTAGACTGGGTTGATGCCAAATATCTTGAGAACCGTTGCGGCCATCAGTCAGGAAATAGTCGGCCAAAAAAAACCCCACGAATGTTGCCGTGGGGTTTTTTTGCACAGAAACGTCAAGTCTTAAGTTTTAGAACGAGCCTTAGTTTTGGAACGGCGTATTTTCGCTGAAGTATTCATGGCTGTCAGCGTTATTCAGTGCTTTGGTTGGGTTGCTAAGCGCTAAAGACTTCGCAGCCGATTGGCCATAGGCATTGTCATTGGTGGCAGCGACGACGGTGAAGTGGCTGGTTTCATGAATAATAGTACCGGCTTTGGAATCTGTTCCGGTATTGCCCGCTGGCCAAAAAGCCCCGCATAGCGTGATCACATAAGGTGAATTTGGGCTAACATAGGCGTAAGCATTTGCATACTGAGACGCGCATGAGCAGTTAAATACGATCTGCTTGTTGTCCAAAGCGTCTTTGATATTCGCGTAGTGGGAGCTTGCTGTTGCAATACGGCTGGAGGTGGCGGAGCCGAACCAAGTGGTGTATCGCGCGGTGATGTTTGCCGTCGTGCGGCCACTGAAATAGCTGGAAGAATTGGTCGCATAGGACTTTGCGCTGGTGAAAGCGCTGTTGAGCTGCGATTGGCGGGTTGATGAGCAGTTTTGGAACTGTGCGGCGGCTTTTGAAGCGTTAGGTGCGGCTAAAACTGCGGCGCGCTGGGCGGCAAGTTCGGAATAGCCGTTGCCTGTCACAAAAAGCTGTGCTGGTGCTGACTCCAATTCGTCAAAACTTACGCCCTCAGAAACACCAGATTTATTGAAGCTTTCGACTTGGTGGTGGGCGTTAAAGCGCACCGAATAATTGCCGGTTTTGTACATGTCATAGTGATTTGATAGCTTGACTACCGCAGTCATCGTTTGGCCTGGGTCGAACTCGATCCAATCATCTTTGGCAGGATTGCCCCATTTAGCGTGTACCCCGGTGTAGCCAACTTCTTCGCCGTTCATGGTGACGACAAACAAATCATCCAACAGCCCACCAACTGGGGTATTCCAGCGCTCAATACGCGTCGCTTCGCTCGAATTATTCGTAATCATCACGGTGACTTCACCGTTTGCTTCGCGCAAACCGCGTTGGGTGCTGCCGATTTGAACTTCTAGGCCAGCGAGTGCGTTGCCTGCGAAGAGTGCGGAGGCCACAGATAACACTAATAATTTTGTTGCCATTACTTTTTTGGGAGCAAAGCCGAATTTCATGTGATCAAATCCTTGTCTGGGAATATTCGAAAAAGTTGGTCGTGAAGGCAAAGCATGGTCGCTTGTTTAAGCGGCGGTCGGAAACATAAACCTATTGTTCATAGAAGTCATGCTGCAGCGCAATGTGATGCACTTCACGCTTTTGACGCTTATCGAATGCGGCACAATCGGCGTATGACGCAAATAACGCAAATAACGCAGAAAGCTCCAGAGCCTGCCCCCAACATCGTCGAATGGGTCGACGAAATTGATTCGACGAACTCTGAACTGCTGCGCCGTATTGCGGCTGGCAGGGCGCGTGCGCCCCACGCACTTGCGGCGATGCGGCAAACCCAAGGGCGTGGACGGGCAGGGCGG
>JAYUUS010000248.1:0-2873 GCA_043754435.1 Rhodanobacteraceae bacterium | reverse complement strand
CCAATTCCGCCGCTGGCGTTAGTGATATACGCCATTTGGATCGGGTGTTGGATCGCCTGCAAGAGATCGGCATGCCGCTTTTGGTGCATGGTGAAGTCACCGACCCTGAGGTCGATATTTTTGACCGGGAAGCACAGTTTATTGAGCGTATCGCAGAACCTATGCTGGCGCGCTTTCCGGCGCTGCGTATGGTTTTTGAGCACATTACCACCCAGCAAGCGGTTGCATTCGTGCTCAGCGGCGCGAACGTGGCGGCCACAATCACGCCGCACCACCTGCATATCAACCGCAATGCCATGTTTGCGGGCGGCATACGGCCACACATGTATTGCCTGCCGGTGGCAAAGCGCGAAGTGCACCGTCTGGCGCTGCGCCGCGCCGCAACTTCAGGCAGCGATAAGTTTTTCTTAGGCACCGATTCTGCGCCGCATGCAAAAGGCGATAAAGAATCTGCCTGTGGTTGCGCCGGTATTTTTAATGCGCCCTATGCCTTGGAAAGCTATGCAGCGGTGTTTGCCGAGGAAAACGCGCTGGGTCGACTCGAAGCATTTGCTTCGCTCAATGGCCCTAAGTTCTATGGGTTAGCGGCCAATGACGCGCGCGTCACTTTACAATACGAGGCGCATTCGGTGCCCGCGCAGCTCGATTTCGGGATGACGCAGGTGGTGCCTTTTCATGCGGGCGAGACTTTGCGCTGGCGTTTGGTTTAGGGGCTGTTGGCGAAGTAGTTGCGGTAATTAGTGCCGTGCGCGCGACACTGACCCCCAATGCTATTAACTTAAGAAAATTCCGCGAAAGATTCGTCATCGCGAGGAGCGCAGCGACGTGGCGATCTCCATACGCGTCGAGTAAAAAACGAGATTGCTTCACTGCGTTCGCAAAGACGAATCGGTGCTTTTTTCCTTAAGTTAATAGCATTGCACTGACCCCTCAGATAAATCTGACCCAAGATTGCGCCCGCGAACCAAGCGCAGTCCTGGGATTTTTCAAATAATTTCTCCCGCCATCAATGCGAATTTTGTTGTTTTTCACACCGTCATTATTGATTAACTTAACTCTTCCGCGTAGCGTCTTGTCGAGTTAAGTCAACGGTGGCAGGCGATGAAAAAATTAATTCCTTTAGTGCGTGGGCAATCGCGATTTTCACTTAGTCGGGTGAAAAGCGTTTGGGTTGCAGGAGTTGCCGGTGTCCTGGGGATGGCATTGGGGGTGAATTTGGCGTATGCGCAAAATGTTGATTCCAGCCAAACACTCAAACTACCGATGAAATACTACGGAGTTTCCGCACCCTTGCGTGACCTTGTGGCGCGTCAAGTAGCGGTTTCAAGGGAAAACGGGCCAATCTTTGAGGACGAAGTTGAGCCTCTTTATGAGGAGCCCAATCGAACATCCGACACACAAGCGCCAGCACCTTACGTGCAAACGGCGACTCCAAGACCTTTCTCAGCCGTCGCAGGTACTTCTTTTGAGGGGCCAGGAACGGGCCTAGCGGGGTTCTCACTTACCAGCGCGCCGCCCGATGTCACTATGGCAGTCGGGCCCAATCACATTGTGGCCTGGGTTAATTCGCAATATGCGGTGTTTAATAAATCAGGCGCGGTTTTATTGGGCCCCGTTAATGGCAATACCCTGTTCGCTGGAGTCGGCGGCAACTGCGAGACGACGAATCGAGGTGACCCGATTTTGCAATATGACCGCCTAGCCGATCGATGGATTTTAAGCCAGTTTGCGTTTAGCGCTGGCACCACCGCACCGTATCTTCAGTGTTTCGCCGTCTCAACCACTGGGGATCCCACCGGAACTTATGTGCGTTATAGCGTTTCGTTCAGCGCAGTAAGCCCAAGTGGACTTAATGACTATGGAAAGTTAGGTGTGTGGCCGGACGGTTATTACACGGCTTACAATATCTTTGGTGGTTCGCCAGCTGGGGCAAATACTGGGGCAGCGTTGTGCGTTTCTGATCGCGTGAAAATGCTCGCGGGGAATCCCACAGCAACAACATTATGTGCGCCAATCGCAAATTACGCCGGTGGTGGAAGTTTTTTACCCGCAGATTTAGATGGCACAACCTTACCAAGTGACCTTACGCGGGGGGGTATTTTTATGCGACTGCGTACTGGATCACCTCGTGCGCTCAATTTCCTGCGACTCAAGCCAAACTTTGCCGCGAGTGCAGTAACATTAACGGATGGTTACGGTGGCGCTACAGGAACATTTGTCAACCTGCCGGTCACTGTCACGCTTACGTGTAATGACGCCGGCAGGACTTGCGTCGCCCAACCTGGAACAGCAAATACCCTCGATACGGTGGGTTCGCGATTGATGTATCGGTTGGCATTTCGAAACCGGGATGGTGTTGAAAGCATGGTAGTTACGCATTCTGGTGACCCGGATGGTGCGGGTGCGCGAAGTGCAACGATACGTTGGTACGAAATTCGCAATCCGCTGGGCAACCCTGCTGATCCCGTAGTCGCATTGCGCCCTACGCTTTTTCAAAACGCAACCTATGATCCGGGTGCAACGAGCGACCGTTGGATGGGCTCAATTGCCATGGATAAATACGGCAATATGTTGGCGGGTTATAGTATTGCAAACGCTGGGACTCTTTTAAAACCCTCCATTGCGGTTGCGGGTCGATTAGCGACGGATACGCTGAATACATTTCAGGCCGAAAGCATTGCAGTTACCGGCACGGGCTCACAAACCGGTACGTTGAAGCGCTGGGGCGACTACACAACGATGCAAATTGACCCGTCAGACGACACGACGTTTTGGTATATCAATGAGTATCTTTCAGCTGACGGAACTTTCAATTGGCGAACGCGGGTTGTGAGCTATCGTTTTCAAGACCCGGTCGCCATTACGCGCCCTGC
>JAYUUS010000247.1:0-8562 GCA_043754435.1 Rhodanobacteraceae bacterium | reverse complement strand
ATGCGACCAAACCTGCAAATCCGGCGCAACGGCCCTTATTTTTGTATGTGCCGGGCTTAACTGAAACGCCGTATTGGGACGCCAAACGCTTCGCCTGGGCGCAATCAGCGCTCGACGCTGCTGACGCCATCGCTCTAGAGGCCAAATCAGTCATTGAGGCACAGCAAGATGTCGAGCCCTTTCTGCGCATCGAACCTGGGCAAGACACCAGCGCTTATTTGGCCGGAAGCAATGCCAAATGGGACGCGCATTTTTTCTATCGGCATGGTCAAGTCTTTCAAAAGCAACTTGATGCTTGCCCGGCGACAGCCCAGTTGCTCAGCCAACTGCCCTTGGTACGCATACGCGAGCATGCGCCGGAAATCTGCTTTTCGGTGCTGGCACCGGGGACGCATATTTTGGCGCACACCGGTGTTACCAATATGCGGGTTGTCGTGCATTTACCGCTGTTATTGCCGGGAAAATGTGCGTTAAAAGTGGCTGGCATTGAGCGCCCTTGGAGGCACGGGGAAATTTTGGTATTTGATGACACCTTCGAACACGAAGCCTGGAACTTCAGTACGGGTATGCGCGCAATTTTACTGATGGATGCTTGGCACCCCGATTTAGATGTAGTCGAACGTGCGGCTTTCACAGAACTTGTAAGCCAAATTGGTCACTTTAACAGGGGATGACTCGCAATTCACCCCATCATACGCGTGACACAAGTACAGCACTATTCAAGCCACTTAACTCTCTGTTAACCTTCGGGCTTGCGTTCGATCTGTGTTCGCAAATTCAATGGCCTTGCAATGCGGGGCTGGATTTTCCTAACGGCTCTGCAGTACTGGAGAAAGAAACAAATGATTAGTCAAAACGAACTTTCACGTTCAATTCGATTCGCCTTAATTGCGGGTATGTCCACGCTTGCAGTTCCTGCATTTGCAAAGGACAAAACTGAAACCGAACTGGCACCGATTCAAGTCACCGGCTCTAAGATCAAACGCACTGACTTAGAAACGTCGCAACCGTTATTGTCGATTACACGCGAAGAGCTGCAGGCGACCGGCGTTTCACAAATTGGCGATATTCTTCAAAATCTGTCCACCGCTGGCGCAGCTGTCAACCAAACATTTAATAACGGCGGTAACGGCAGCACCTATGTCGATTTGCGTGATTTGGGAATCGATCGTACGCTCATATTAGTTAACGGTCGACGCTTCGCGCCAGACGGCGGTGCATTAAGCGGCGCTGTGGATTTAAACTCCATTCCAACCTCAATCGTTGAGCGTATTGAAGTCCTGAAAGATGGCGCTTCAACCATTTATGGTTCTGATGCAATTGCTGGCGTTATCAACATCATCACTGTAGATCATTATGATGGTATGGAAGCGAACGGCTACTTTGGCGAAAATTCGGAAGGTGACGGCCGCACTCAGGCCTATGACTTTACCGCTGGCGCATCGAACGACGACACCTCAGTCGTTGTCAACGTTTCGTTCCAAAAAAATGAACCCATATTTGCGGGGGATCGTCCGATCTCGGCAGTGCCGCAATTCGGCGCTGTATTCTGCGCATCCTCGACTAACCCTACGGGTCGGTTTGGTCTTGCAGGGCGTGCAGGTACGTTCACGCTGACTAACGGCGCTCCAACGGCACCGGGTGTAGTGCAAAGTGCCACCAATATTCGTGCGTTTGCTAACCCAGGTGACTGTTACAACTTTGCCCCTGATAATTACCTGCTAACACCCCAAGAGCGTTATTCAGTATTTGGTAAACTTACCCATAATCTCGCAGAAAATATTACTTTCCGCAGCGAATTTGTTTACACCAATCGTAGTTCAGACCAACTTCTAGCAGCGATTCCCGTTACCTTTGCGAGCAGCGGCTTATTCGGCGCAAACGTTCGTTTCGACGTATCACCAAATAGCTTTTACAATCCATTCGGTGTTGCGACTACGCGCTTTCAGCGTCGTTTGAATGAATCCGGTGGTCGTAGTTTTAATCAGGATGTCGATGTATGGCATTACAGCGGTGGTTTGGAAGGCTATTTTGACTTTGCTGATCGTCCATTTTCCTGGGATGTTGGTTATACATTCTCGCAAAATCAGCGCCAAGACATCACCACGGGTCAAGTTAACGTCGGTCGTGTCGCAACCGCTGTCGGCCCATCGTTCCGGGATGCACAGGGCGTTATCCGTTGCGGTACCCCAACAGCAGTGATTGCGGGTTGCGTGCCGCTTAATCTTTTCGGTGGCAACGGTTCAATCACACCGGACATGTTAAAATATATTTCCACGCCACTGCAGGACTCCTTTGAATATCGTCGTATTGGCTATCAAGCAAATATTTCGGGCGAAATTTTCGAGCTTCCTGCTGGCCCATTGGCATTCGCCTCGGGTTACGAATATCGCAAAGAATCCGGTTTTGACTTACCTGACGCATTGACAGCCACGGGCTTAAGCTCAGGTAATATTCGTCAGCCGACCACAGGTAACTATGCAATTGATGAATTCTTCACTGAATTCAGCGTGCCTATTCTAAAGGATACCCCAGGAGCACAGCTGCTTGAACTCAGTTTAGCGACCCGTTATTCTGACTACACCACATTCGGCAATACCACCAACTCTAAAATCGGTCTAAAGTGGAAGCCAATTGATGAATTGCTGGTTCGCGGCAGTTGGTCGGAAGGTTTCCGTGCACCTTCAATTAGTGATTTGTTCAGTGGACAGTCCGATAACTTTGCTACGGTTAATGATCCTTGCACGGGCGCAGGCCAAGCCACATCAAACCGTTTCGCTGCCCTTACGCCGGCACAACGCGCAAACTGCGCCGCCGCTGGCGTGCCAGCAACAGGTGCTGAGCAAGCCTCTGGGCAAATCCGCTCAACCGTTGGTGGCAATCCAAATCTGTCACCTGAAGTTTCAACTTCAAAGACCTTTGGTTTTGTCTATAATCCAGAGTATTTGCCAGGTTTTGACGTTTCAGTGGACTGGTATAATATCCAAATTGATAACTCCATTACCTCGCTGGGTGCACAGACCATTGCTGACGCCTGTATTTTGGGTGGTGCGGCCAATCAATGCCGTCTGATTACCCGTCTTCCGGGAACGGGTGCAATTTCAGGATTACTTGATGTCAATACCAATGGTGCTAGTGATGAGATCACGGGTTATGATTTGACGACGAACTACCGCTTCGAAACCGAAAATTACGGTAAATTCCGTGTCGCTATGGATACAACCTACCTAGACGAGTATATCAACGTTACAGAAAGTGGTATTCCTGGAGTACCGCTGGTGTATTCGCTCGCCGGTAACTACTACGGCCGTGGTGCTTATACAGCGCGTTTGAAATCAAATGCAACCTTGAATTGGGATCTGGCTGAGTGGGGTGCAAGTTGGACCGCACGTTACACTTCGCGTATGGAAGAGCGTTGTTCTGCAGCAGTAGATCCCGCTACCCAGTGTTCAAACCCAAATGGCGTCCCATTTAATGTTGATGGCTTGGCCAACAATGGTTTAGAAATTATTCCTACTAACAGCTTGGGCGGCACGACCTATCATGATGTGCAAGTCCGTTGGTCGGCACCTTGGGATGGTAAAATTTCGGGCGGAGTTCGCAATTTGTTTGATAAAGATCCTCCAACCTCAATTTCCGTATCAAATAACTCATTTGACCCGTCGTTTGATGTTCCTGGCCGCTTCTACTACGTCAGCTATAACCAAAAGTTCTAAACCGACTTAGGTTGAATTGTTGAAACAACACAAAACGGC
Source organism: Rhodanobacteraceae bacterium (assembly GCA_043754435.1). Taxonomy (GTDB): domain Bacteria; phylum Pseudomonadota; class Gammaproteobacteria; order Xanthomonadales; family SZUA-5; genus JANNYA01. The sequence continues at coordinate 4,807 of JAYUUS010000247.1, read as the reverse complement.
CCAGAAAGGGCCGTTTTGCTTATACGTCATTGAATAAAATTAGCGTGCCGAAAAGCTAATATTTCTTTGCCTCAATCAGGGCTCTAAGTTAGCAAACCAGCAGTTGAATGCAACGGTAATGCGTTCACGACTACCGGTATAGGGCAATACCTGATGAAAAAGATAAGAGGGAAACAAAATTAGCTCTCCTGCGCGTAGCCGCATGGAGAAATTTTTACCGGAAAACGGCGGTTTAAGCCGCGTGTTCCCCGCGTCGATAAACATATTGGCGATACCCATAGGATTTAGAAATGAGATCGCACCGTCTAGTGCATTGGCGTGATCCGCATCGCCGGGATCTACGCAATAGACTCCGCTCCATGATGCCATCGGATGATTATGCAAAGAAAAATAGCCGCCACTTCGAGTCACGTGAAACCATGTGTGGCTTTGCACTGATAGGCCAGCCAGCGTTGCAGGGTCATAGCCGCTCAACTCGCCAATCGATTGATAAAGCCATGACATGCAAAATTTTCTGAGTGCCGCCACGCACGGGTCAGGAATTGCGAAAAAATCAAAACGGCTTTCAAACAACCCTTTAGGTATCGCCATTGCAGGTGACGGATTTTGCTCTACAGCCCCGTAGGACTCCTTAAGCAAGATCAGGGCGCGAAGATCCTGATTTAGCCGATCACTTTGCGGAAGTTGCACCTGGATCAGCGGAACAGAAAACAATGTGAACAGATTTGATTCCATAATATTATCCCTAGCGGTGCCCAATTCAGCCTTAAATTATCAGCCTAAACCATGGACACCAAATGAATTTTCAATGGCATGGGCAGGTAATACGTCAATGGCTGTTTCAAATGCCCACACTGTGTTTGGGTTAATAGCGCAACACAATTCAATAAAAAAAGCGTGCATCGCAACGCCAGCTAAAGTTAAACTTTCGCTAAGCCACTGCAAAAGTACGCTCGTGGCTCTCCTCAAACTCTCTGGATTCTTTTATGCGACTCAAAAAACGAACCCCAATGTGGCTGTCTTTGTCACTCGCCCTAATTACGCTCTCCTCGGCGCAAAATGTTTTCGCCCAAACCGATAGCACGACCGCAGATGATGCCAAAAAGGCGGCAGAGCTCGACGCGGTGGTGGTTACTGGTTCGCGGATCAAGCGTGCAGGCTATGACACTTTAGAGCCAGCTGTAACAATTGGCGAAGAATATATCAAGGCGCGTGCCATAACCAACGTGGCCGACGCTATCAATGAACTTCCAGGTTTTGGGGTGGGTGTGACCCCGGAAGCAGGACAAGCATCCTTTGGAACCGGGGTGAACTTTGTTAGCCGCTTCGGCCTCGGTTCGAACCGCACATTGACCCTGGTGAATGGCCGTCGCGTTGTGACTTCCAATCCGCTCACTATTTTTGGCGGCGCGGCACCCGGTAATCAAGTGGATCTCAACGGCATTCCGACGCAGCTGATTGATCGGGTTGAAAACTTGGCGGTTGGTGGGGCACCGACTTATGGCTCCGATGCGATTGCCGGCGTGGTGAATGTCATCTTAAAAGATGACTACGATGGCGCAGAAGTCAATTTCACCTATGGTTTGACTGATCGTGGCGACAATGATCGCGTGAATGCCAATGGCATTTGGGGCTCTCAGCTCAGTGATGGCCGTGGTAATTTGACTTTGTCTGCGTCGATTGACACCAATGATGGCGTTTTGCAAACTGAGCGAGAACTGTTTCGGCGTGCGCTGCTATTCGGCACCAACCCGCTGGTGTCAGCCCTCACAGGGCAGCCAAATCGAACGCCATTAAATGACGGTCGAGTTTATGGCACGCCGTTTAACACCAGCACTACCGACGGCATTCCAAACGCCGTGTTGATTCAAAACCGGCGTTTGTCGCAATTAACCGGCGGTGGCTTACTTTTTCCGGCAACCGGTGCAACAAATCTTACCGGCGGCACATTACGTGGCTTTGGAGCCAATCAGACGACTTATCTGCAGTTTGATCCAGCTGGAAATTTGGTGTCATACGATCCAGGCATTCCTTTTGGCAATACCGACGCCAGCGGTGGTGATGGGTTTTATCTCGTCGAAAGCGGACAAATTACCAGTGATTTGCAGCGCGGAAATATTAACGTGTTCGGTCACTTTGACCTGACAGATTCAGTACGGGCATTTTGGGAAGGCAGTTTGTTTCAGTCTGAAGCGCTTGAAATTATTGACCAACCGATCTTCAACGCCACGCAGTTTGGCGGCAACAGCGCGGCGCTAACTTTTTCAGCCACGGATCCAAGACTGACGGCACAGGCCGCAGCAGCCCTGGCAGCGAATGGCATCACAAGCTTTAGGCTGTCTCGCGCATCGCGTGATTTAGTAACAAATAATGCGAAGGCTGAGTCTCGCACTGGCCGGTTGGTTGCTGGCTTAGAAGGTGATTTTGACGCGATGGATCGTGCCTTCAATTGGGAAGCATCATTGAACTATGGCCGCAACAGCTCCAAGTACACGCAAAACGTACTCAATCAGCAAAATTTCATCAATGCAATCAACGTCACGCGTAACGCGGCCGGTCAAATCGTCTGTAACACAGCCGGCACAATTGGCGTAATTACCGGTGGTGTTAGGCCGATTGCAGACCCCAATTGCCAGCCTCTGGATATATTCGGTGAAGGCCGCGCATCCGCCGCTGCACGTCAATACGTCACCGGGCGTACCTTGACGGATGGTTTGCTGGAGCAAACGGTCTTCAACGCCAACATTGGTACAGATCTATTCAGTACCTGGGCTGGCCCAGTCGCGTCAAACATAGGTATTGAATATCGTAAAGAAGAAGGCTCCTTTACGCCCAACGACTTCCAGATGCAGGGCTTAGGGCGTTCGGTTTCAATCCTGGGATTGAAAGGGGATTACAATACCAAAGAGATTTTTGGCGAGTTTATCTTGCCATTAGTGAGCGATGCCAACAATATTTGGGGCGTACACAAGTTTGATCTGACGGCCAAAGGCCGTCGCGTCAATAACAGCGTAAATGGTAATTTCAACGCGTGGACATTGGGCGGACAGTACCAACCTATCGAAGGCTTTGAAATTCGTGCAAATAAGACGCGTTCATTCAGAGCGCCCGGTTTAGTCGAGCTTTATTCACCGACATCATCCGCGTTCTTTTCGGTTAATGACCCCTGCGACCCACGCTTTGTCACTGGCGGGACTAGGCCTGCCGTGCGCCGAGCAAACTGCGCGCGTTTTTATAGTGAATTTAATCTTAATCCGGCGACGTTTCAATCCAACGCTGTCTCGGCAACTGTGCAAGGTTCTTCGTCGGGCGACGCTGGTTTGCAAAATGAACTCGCTGACTCCAAAACCATCGGTTTTGTCTGGCAGCCAGAATTCATTAAAAACTTCCGCATGTCGATGGACTATTACGAAATCAACGTTCGTAATGCAATTGCTTTCCTCGGTGCAAATGACTTAGCCACGGGTTGCTTTGACAACACAAATTTTGCCGCTGGTTCCGTTCGCAATGCCAATTCATTCTGCGCGCGCATCAATCGTGATGCTAATGGGCAAATTGTTCCTACAGTCAACGCTGACGGCACAACAACGCCAGCGGTTCGCACAGGCTACGTCAATGGTGCATTCTTGAATTATCAAGGTATCTCGCTGGAAGCAAATTATAGCATCGAGTTGACCGAACAAGATTCGCTACAGTTTTCCATGAATTCATCCAACATCGACAAGTTGGAAAATTCCAATAACGCTATTGTTACTGACCAACAGGACAATGAGATCGGCAATTCCACGCTGCAACACTCCTTCGGTGTGGATTATGTCCATGGCCCGTTTGGCGTCAATTTAAAGGCAAACTTTATTGGTGCTGCGGCATTTGATGTGACATTCACGTCAGAAAATCGTGATCAACTCACCGTTGACCATTACACGCTCTATAACCTTGGGCTGTATTATCAGGTCAATGATAACTTTGCCCTGCGCGGGTCGGTCACCAATTTGACCGACAAAGAACCGCCGTTTGGAACAACTGGTATTGGTACTTACGATATCTTGGGCCGTCGCGCAGCGATCAGTGGTGAATATCGTTTTTAAAAACTGTTAATTTTGGATTATTAAAGCGGCCCCCGAAACGGGGCCGTTTCGCTGTGGGTCAGGCTGAAAGCTGGAACCCATGTATATACTCAAACGGAAACTTTCCTTTTGGGTAAGCCATGAACAAATTATTCCTAGCCCTATTCTTTAGCTTTAGTGCACACGCTGCATTGCCCGACAGCGCGCGCGTCGAGCTGCCCGCTTTAGACCGCGCAAAACTGGCGGTTGAAGACAGTGCCGTCGATAAAAAAGTTGGCCCATATCGCTACGCTATGCCTATTCAACTTTCCGAGACACAAAGCAAACGCGTCAGTGTCGACAACGGCGAATGGCAAACTTTTAAGACCGGCGAAATGCTTTGGCAAAGTGAAATTGTGGCGACCGGCGCCCGCACGGTGGATGTATTACTCAAACCGTTTTGGCTACCGCAAAATGCCAAGCTGACGATTTTTGATGGCACCGGCAAGCAAATTTGGGGACCGTTTGGGCATGAGCAGAATAATTTAGCGAACACTTTGCCGCTGCCACTGGTGTCCGGTAGCACGATGCGAATTGAGCTGTCGGTGCCGAGCGCCGAGCGGCCATTCGTGCAGCTTGCGGTGCATACGGTCAATCAAGGCTATCGTGCTTTAGATGTCGTTGACGGCCAGCTGGTTGCCAAGGACGCAGGCGGCTGTAACGTCGATATTATTTGTCCAGCGGGTGACCCTTACCGTGAG
>JAYUUS010000246.1:0-26439 GCA_043754435.1 Rhodanobacteraceae bacterium | reverse complement strand
CAGATTTAGTCGCCGCAGCGGGGTTAGATGTGGCTCTGGTTGTGCATTTGAGCCGTGTTTATGGCTTGGCGCTCACCAAAATTGAAGCGGGCCAGTTGATCGGCAATATCTGCGCGCAATTAGCGCTGCTTATGGGCGCTATTTGGGGCGTAAATTTAGTGGCAAGCGCGCTCAAAGGGCTGAGTGTGGGTCTGTCCACGGCACTAACCGCCGGTGCGCAAGGCGCATTGGCTTACTATGCCACGATGCTGACTGGCAAAGCTGCTGAAAAATACTTAGAAAACGGTAAAAGCTGGGGTGAGTTGGGGCCAAAACGCGTTGTCGAGGATATTTTGGCGGGGCTTGATCGCGATTCGGTACTGCGTGAAGCGAAGGCGGAGATTTCGGCGAAATTACGGGGTTAGGAAAGAAGTTTGCCCAGGGCTCCTCAGGTGCTAGCCCTACGTCTAAAAAGTTAGCTCAATCGTTGATTGTAGCGAACCAACGTCGAACCTGCAGCCAGCCAATCGGCGTGCGGTTTGCCTTAAATCTAGTGCGCAAGTACCCTGGCTCGGCCCAAACGCGCTGTTTGACCAGTCCGTAGCGTTCGCGCCAACTTGCAAAACGCCAGTCAAATGCGAAATCGCTTAGTTTTTCGTTTAAAAGTACGCCGCTTGGCTCGTTTTTGATGCTTTGTAGTCGGGTTAGTTGCGCGGGTGAAATTTCGGTGTGAAAAAGCGCTTGGCTAGCCACCAGCGCTTCCAACAAAATTGCGCAAAGCTTGGTCTGCTCAGCGCGGCCCAGCATTTGCTCTTGCTGCATTGGCGTCATCGCTTGCCACAGCAAATGCACATCATAAAGCCAGATAAAGCGCTCCTGATCCCGATGGTGGCCGATACGGTGCACTACCGCAATCATCAGAGCGTCCGCCCCACACGGCATGCGCCAATGCTCTAAGCCGTCAAACGCAATACTGCTGGTATAAAGCGCTTCAAAGGGCAGTGCGCGGGTTAGCAGGGGCCGGGCGGAAAGCCCCCAATGCACATCTAAACTAATCACCGCACCGCTAAAACGTTTCTGATAAGTACGCTCAGGCAACACCACGGCGCTAAAATTTGACGCCACAGGCTGCCAATTGGCGGCAAGTAAAATTTCATGCGCGCGGGCAATTTGGTGCGGCTCGATTAGCAAATCGGTATCCACGCGCGGCCGTAAACCGGGGCTGGGATAATGACTGCGCGCAAGCGCCGCACCCTTGATGACTAATCCGCGTATCGCCGACCTAGCAAATGTGTGGCTTAATTCAGCCAATGCCGCATAGTGCAACGCGTCCAGTAGCGCGGTTCTGGCGTGTTCCGCGCGCACAGACTGCATGTGGTTAGCATGATCCAGCAACGTAGTTTGGGTTTGTGACCAGTGCCCCAGCAGTGCGAGCACCCCGTGCGCACGGGCCTGGGTAAAAAGCGCGTCCAACTCTTGCACGCTGATGTGCACAAAGCTGAGTGCACCCAATTGCGTCGTCAGCCAATTATGAAGACTGGATTGCGCAAGCCCTTGTACTTGCTCAGATTGCGCATTTGGTAAAGCGGATAAAGTTTCAGTGTGCATCGTTACAAACTCTACTTGTTAACTCAGTGCTGCAATATGCTAATATCATGTGAAGTGTGTTCTTAAACGGTCGGTGATGTCATGAAAACAAAAAAACTTGCGATTTTGATTGGTGTTGCTTTGGCTCAAGTCGCTGTTGCGGATTCGCCCAGCTGGCTGGTTGAAGATGCGCGATTAATGGATCAAGCGCTTAGTGCTACTAAAAACGGCGTCAGTCCTACCGATGCAACTGCTGCGATTATCGCATCAGGTACTCCCGCCAGCTACACTGTACAAGCCGTTACCACTGCATACGCCAGCTGCCCAGCCCTTGAAGCTTCGGTCACTGAAGCCGTGCGCAATGAACCTAGCTCTGCCTACGATGTAGTCATGGCAGTACAGAAATTAGACGTTTGCCCATGTTCTGCCGACAATGTTTGGCCGCACACACGTATTGAGTCTAGAATTCGTGTAGAAAGCCGCCGCTTTGAAGCGGTGGGTATGGGCGTGCGTTCCAACTGCGTGGCAATTGCCGCCAACGCTGCAGCAAAACAAGCGCCTTCACAAGCACAAGCTATACTTTATGCCGCCTCTGGAGACCCATTCGGCCGCCCCGGTGTGGATCGTAGTGGCCGCCAAGTCGTTGACGCTGTTGGTAAAGTAGGCGTCAAGCGTGAAGAATGGCAGGGCACTATGGAAGGCAAGGGCGTGAGCTTGCAGCGCGAAAGTTCAGATTGTATGGGGGATCATGACCCTAAAGATGAATTCGCAACCACCTCTGATTGGTCGACTAAAGAAGGCACCAGCCCAGCTATGATGGGCAAAGTGAATGTCAGCTGCAGTAAGCGTGCGTCTGATCTGGTGATCTCAGGCTACCAAAATGCCCCAGACGACAGCAACGCCGTTGTAGTTTTGAACAATACCGCAATCGATATTGATCTAGCAAAAGGCAAATACGTGTTGGACGTTTATAGCGATGGTGCTAATACGCCCAGCAAAACCATTCCACTCAAAGGAAACTTGCTAAGCGGTAATTCCATCGTGCTGGTAGGCGACGACACCGAGCAATCCGTGCGTGACCGCGCAAACGTGGTAACCGATGATTTGGATCTTTCTAAAATCAACGCTTTAGTACTGCGACGCGGCGGAATTTCCCAAGTCAATTGCGACAACGTGCCGATGGCTCTGGGCATGATTGCAACCGCGCTTGGTGACAACGGTGAAAAATGGTTAGACGATACGGCGAAAGAATATGAGCAATCGGGCGAGGCACGACAAATTGATGCAGTCGGCACGGTCGGTCAGAAAAACGACGTTTGGCTAGGTTCTAAGGCTGGTACGGCGATTACGGTCGAGCGTAAAGATAGCGTTTGTGAGGGCGATAGTAATGCCCGCGATAGTTTTAACGGTGCGCCGGGGTGGAATGTAGCAACGGGCGTTACGACTACTTCAAGTAGTACAGAGCTTTGTGTGGCTCAATCAAGCGATTTAGTGCTTGCCAAATATCAAAACAATGCCGAACAGTATCGTTCAGTCACGCTGTTTAACAATACCGGGGCAGGTGTCGATTTGGCCGATGCGGGCTATGTATTGGAAGTTTATAGTAATGGTGCTGACTCCCCATCCCGCACCATTGCATTGAAAGGTACGATCAAAACGGGTGCTACTTTTATGATCGCGGATGACGCTGCACCAGCGGAAGTCAAAGAGCAGGCGAACATTGTATCCGGTGAACTTAATGCCCCCAATATCAATGCGCTGGTACTCAAGCGTTTGAATGTGGGCGGCGGGCGGGCGTGTATGGCTGACGTTATTGCCGCAGCGCGCGACATTACACTGCCTATCGAGTTGACAGATCAACCTTTCGCACCGTCGCGCGAACCGCAAAATGGTGATTCAATTCTAGGCCGCCCGATTGGCTCGGGAATTGCCAGCCCCAACTAACAGTCGTTTATTTAATCGCACACCGCTTGCATTTTGAAAGCGGTTAACTCGGCCGGGGCATTCTGTGTCTCGGCCGTTCTTTTGCAACAGATTTATCGGCGCGAGTGAATTAATTTATGCAAGTGAGTATTTTTGGAACGGGCTATGTCGGTTTGGTAACGGGCGCGTGCTTGGCAGAATCGGGCAACGCCGTTATGTGTGTCGATATAGATGCGGGCAAAATTGAAGGCTTAAATCGCGGTGTGATGCCGATTTATGAGCCAGGGTTAGAAGACGTCGTGGTGCGCAACCACGCCAGCAAAAACTTGCGTTTCAGCACCGATGCCGCAAGCGCCATTGCGCATGGTCAAATTATCTTTATTGCCGTTGGCACACCACCCGACGAGGACGGCAGCGCCGATTTGCGCTATGTGCTGGCCGTTGCCAAAACGATTGGCTTGCATTTGAACCAGTATGCGGTAGTTGTCAATAAATCTACCGTGCCCGTCGGCACTGCCGACAAAGTCCACGCCGCAATCGCTACTGAGCTGTCAAATCGCGGCGTAGCGATTGAATTTGATGTCGTTTCTAATCCTGAGTTTCTAAAAGAAGGCGATGCGGTAAAAGACTGTATGCGCCCCGATCGTATCGTTTTGGGTTCCAAAAGCGCGCGTGCGATTGATTTATTAAAGAAACTGTATTCGCCGTTTAATCGCAATCACGAGCGCATTGTGCAAATGGATGAGCGCTCCGCAGAACTGACTAAATACGCCGCAAACGCTATGTTGGCAACCAAAATTAGCTTTATGAACGAGGTTTCCAATATCGCTGAGCGGGTTGGTGCAGACATTGAAATGGTGCGTTTAGGCATCGGTTCAGACGCACGCATTGGTTTTTCGTTTATTTATCCGGGTGCAGGTTATGGCGGCTCATGCTTTCCCAAAGATGTGCAGGCACTTGAGAAAACAGCGAAAGCGTTTGGCTATGAACCACGGATTTTGCACGCTGTTGAAGCGGTGAATATAGATCAAAAATCCAAGCTTTTTGAGCTATTGCTCAAGCATTTTGAGGGCGATTTGACCGGCAAAACGATTGCGGTTTGGGGTTTGGCATTTAAGCCCAATACTGATGATATGCGCGAAGCCAGCAGCCGCACGCTATTGACAAAATTGTGGCAGGCGGGCGCTAAAGTGCGTGCGTTTGACCCCGAATCACACCACGAAGCTGAGCGCATATTCGGCGTACGCGGCGATTTAACGCTGTGTGCGGATGCGATGGCGGCCGTTGAAGGCAGCGATGCTTTGGTGCTATTGACCGAGTGGAAAACGTTTTGGAGTCCGGATTTCAAGCAATTGAAAAACAAATTGAAAGCCGCTGCACTCTTTGACGGCCGAAATATCTATGACCCAGCCAGTGTAGAGGCGGCGGGCTTAGCCTACTACGGCATTGGGCGCGGCCGCAGCGTCACGCATCCAAAACTTGTTTAGCTGTTCGCAGCGGATACCGCAGCTGTGCGCCGCGCAATCAATGTTTAAAGGAATGAAAGTATGCTTGAAATTGATCGCAAACGCGTTTTAGTCACTGGTGGCGCAGGCTTTTTAGGCTCGCATTTGTGTGACCGATTAATCGCGCAAGGCCACGATGTGCTGTGCGTCGATAATTTTTTTACCGGCAATAAGCGCAATGTGGAGCATCTGCTCACACACCCACGTTTTGAGTTAATGCGCCACGACGTAACGTTTCCGCTGTATGTAGAAGTCGATGAAATCTATAACCTCGCCTGCCCTGCCTCGCCCGTGCACTACCAGCATGACCCGGTGCAAACCACGAAAACCAGTGTGCATGGTGCGATTAATCTGTTGGGCTTAGCCAAACGCACGCGCGCCAAAATATTTCAAGCCTCGACCAGCGAAGTGTATGGAGATCCCAAAATCCATCCACAGCCAGAAAGCTACTGGGGCCACGTGAATCCAATTGGCATTCGATCCTGTTATGACGAAGGCAAACGCTGCGCGGAAACGCTTTTTTTTGACTACCACCGCCAGCACCAGCTCAAGATCAAAGTGGTGCGCATTTTCAACACTTACGGCCCGCGTATGCATCCTAATGATGGCCGGGTAGTGTCCAACTTCATCGTGCAAGCGTTGAAAGGTGAGCCTATTACCATCTATGGTGAAGGTGGGCAAACCCGTTCGTTTTGCTATGTCGATGATTTGGTGGAAGGTTTTTTACGGTTGATGGCAACCGGCGATCACATCACCGGGCCGATGAATATCGGTAACCCCGGTGAATTCACCATTCGCCAATTGGCAGAATTAGTCATTGAGCTTACGGGTGCAAAGAGCAAGCTCGTGCATTTGCCGCTGCCGCCCGATGACCCAACCCAACGTCGTCCTGATATTACGATGGCGCAGCGCGAATTAAACTGGGCACCCAATGTGCAACTACGGGAAGGCTTGCTCAAGACGATTGCTTACTTTGATGCTTTGTTGAAAGCGCCCGCAGGCGTTGAGCTGAGCCGCGCTTTTTGAGCACAATCGCCGTGCTAGGCTTGGGCTACGTCGGCTTACCGCTTGCCCTCGCCTTTTGCCGCAGCCTTGGGCCTAAACAAGTGCTTGGCTTTGATATCGATGCGGCGCGCGTGAATGCCTTAAACCAAGGCAGTGATGCCAACGGTGAAGCTGATGCGCTTGAGCTACAGGCAGCACTCGCCGGTGGCTTAGTGTTGAGCTGCGACGAGCAATTTTTGGCGGTAGCGTCAATTTATATCGTCACCGTGCCAACGCCGGTCAATAGCGATAAACGCCCAGATTTAGCGCCGCTGGAAGCCGCGTGCCGCTTAATCGCGAAGTTTTTAAAGCGGGTTGATTTAGTGGTGTTTGAGTCCACCGTTTACCCAGGCTGCACCGAAGAATTTTGTGCGCCGCTATTAAGTGCGGGTTCGGGCCTAAAATTGAATGCGGACTATGTTTTAGGCTACAGCCCGGAACGCATTAACCCTGGCGATCAGGTGCATCAGCTGGCGTCGATTGTCAAAATCACCTCCGGCTCCTCACCGGCTGCGGCAGATCAAGTTGATGCGCTTTACAATTTGATTATTACTGCGGGCACCTTTCGCGCAGCCAACATTCGCACCGCTGAGGCAGCGAAAGTGATTGAAAACGTGCAGCGCGACGTCAATATCGCGCTGGTCAATGAGTTCGCCCAGGTCTGTGCGCACCTAAAACTTGATAGCGCGGCGGTTTTGGCGGCGGCGCGCAGCAAGTGGAATTTTCTCGATTTTCGCCCAGGCTTAGTCGGCGGCCACTGCATCGGCGTGGATCCCTACTATTTAATACATCGTGCGCAATCGCTTGGCTACCACCCGGCCCTGATCAGCACCGCGCGTTTGGTCAATGAAGGCATGGTCGGGCATATCTGTGCTGAGGTTTTGAAACTCTGTGCACGGCGTGGCTTGGCAGCAAATGGCGCAAAAGTGCTGATTTTAGGCGTCGCTTTTAAAGAGAACTGCAGCGACACTCGCAACAGTCGCGTGTTTGATATTGCCGCCGAACTAAAAAGCTTCGGTGCCGAAGTAGCGATTCATGACCCATTAGTCGCCGCCGCGCACGGCGATAGCGTTAATGGCATGCAGTTAATCACGCCAACATTAGGCAGCTTCGATTTAGCTATCATAGCCGTTGCACATCGGCAGTTTGCCGAGCTAGGTGCCGCCGGAATTCGCGCCCTGCTCAAGCCAAACGGGCTGATCTATGATGTCAAGCGGCTGCTTGCAACCGCTGATAGCGACGGACGCCTATAAATGTGTGGAATTGCCGGGGAATTTAGTTATGGCGTCAATGCGCCCGCCGTGGATACTAATGCCTTGGTGCGGGTACGCGATGCGATGCGCTTGCGCGGGCCGGATGGCGCTGGGCTTTGGCTGAGCGGCGATAATCGTATTGGCTTGGCGCATCGACGCCTTTCGATTATCGACTTGGCGGCGCGTTCGGATCAGCCTTTGCATCGCAGCGATGGCAGCGCCATTATTGTTTTCAACGGTGAAATTTATAACTACCGAGCACTTCGAGCGGAGCTAATCGACGCCGGTGCGGTCTTGAAAACCCAAGGCGATACTGAAGTGGTGCTGGAATTGCTGTGTCGCGAAGGAATTGCTGGCTTGCGGCGCTTGCGCGGCATGTTTAGCCTAGGCTTTTACGATATTGCCGCGCGTACCTTAATTTTGGCACGCGACCCCTACGGCATTAAGCCGATGTATTACGCTGATCGTGGCGGCCAGATTGCCTTTGCTTCCAGCGTCAAAGCATTGGCGCAGCATGGGAAAATCTCCACCGAGCATGACGCCGCCGCCGAGGTTGGTTTTTTACTTTACGGCAGCGTGCCCGAACCGCTGACCATTTTGAGCGCCGTGCGCGCGTTGCCGCCGGGTTCAGCGCTGATCGTTGCGGCCGGGCGCTCGCCGCAATTACGTCACGTGCTCAGTTTGAGCGAAGCATTTAATAGGCCCACGACTGAGGCTAGCGCGGGAGCCTTGCAAGCCGCGCTATTGGACAGCGTCAAGCATCACCTGGAAGCCGATGTTCCGGTGGGCGCATTTTTGTCTGCCGGTGTGGATTCCGGCGCACTGCTGGGTTTGATGCGCGATGCCGGTGCTAGTGATGTGCAAACGCTAACCGTGCGGTTCCAAGAGTTTGCGGGTTTGGCGGTGGATGAGGGTGTTTTGGCGGCAGAGGTGGCGGCGCATTACCAATCTGCACACAGCGAATGCTGGGTCACTGAGGCCGATTTCGCCAGCGATCTGAGCGCTTTTTTAAGCGCGATGGATCAGCCCAGTATTGATGGCATGAATACTTGGATGGTCAGCAAAGCCACGGCCGCCTTGGGCTTAAAAGTGGCGCTCAGCGGTGTGGGTGGTGATGAGCTGCTGGGCGGTTACGCCAGCTTTAGCGATATTCCGCGCTGGCAGAAACGCTTCGGCGGCCTTGCCAAATTGCCCGGCATTGCAACATTGGCACGCGCATTATCGCCACTGGCGAATGCGTTAGGCTTACATCCAAAAGCAGCAGGCATGCTGGAATTTGCGGGCAGCTTAGAAGGTCTGTATTTGCTGCGACGTGGCTTATTTTTACCCTCTGAACTGGGCCAATTTATTGCAAAAGATCGCTTGCAGTATGGCGCAGCACGCTTAACCGAATGTACGGCCGAGGCTTGGGCGCTGCCAGAACAAATTCACGACAGCTTTGCCCAAGTCGCCTATTTAGAAGCCACGCGCTACATGCGCAATCAATTGCTGCGTGATACCGATTGGGCCAGCATGGCGCACAGCTTAGAAGTGCGCACGCCCTTGGTGGATCGAGTTTTACTGGAAACCTTCATGCCCGCACGCCTCAGCGTGCAGGCCATTGGCGGCAAACGCTTGCTGGGCTGTGCACCCAAACAGCCGCTACCCGCACACATTATCAAACGCCCAAAAACCGGTTTCACTACGCCAGTGCCCGGTTGGCAGCAAAATATTACCGAGTTACAGGGCTGGAAACGCTACCCGAACCTGCAAAAAGAAGGCACACCTTGGGCTAGGCGTTATGCGGTGGCGCTGTTGGGTTTGGTTTAAGGCTTTGATTTTGCTACAGGAATTGCCTCGGGGTCTTTGCCAATCCAGGTGATTTGCGAGTGAAACTTTGCAAGTCCTTTATCTGCTTTCAGATAGTTTGGAAGCCGCACTTCAAGCGTAACAATGAATTTGTCATGTGTCAGCGCAAGTTCTAAGAGATGTAAGTCTTTCTCAACCCCCAATCTTTCTGGCTCTGGGATTGCCGCACGAAGCAGTGCCTTTCGCAACGCCACATTTTTCGCAACTTCAATCACTTGGTAGCGCTTTCTAGCATGCATTTGCCGCAGCCATCCGCGCGCAAATATGCTAGCGTGATTACTCCACTCTAAAAGCAGCGCTTCGTTAAAGACGCAAAAGTGTGCGCCGTCTACGACCCGAGTCAGTAAGCGCACACAATTGAGCGCACGTGGCGTTGTCGGCTTTCCAGCACCTTTGGCAACGTTAGCGTCGATGACGTAGCGATTACTAGGCATTACTTAGCAGCCGTTGCTTTAAAAACAGTCGCATTTAAGTAATTCGTCGTCGCCGCGTCCGCTGTTTCATCAAAATCAACCGGCCAATCGCCATAGGCACCATCGGCGTCAAGCTCGGCGGTGGTGACCACGGAACTGCCGCTGGCATCGCGTGAAACCCAATGTAGTTTCACGTCAGCTGCGGCAATTTTTCCTTGCGCAATTAAGGTCTGCAAACTGGTCAGCAGCAGCGCGCTGTGGGTTTCCACAATCACCTGCACATCGCGATTTGCCGCATCAACTAACAAGCCAGCCAAAGCCATTTGCGCTCTAGGATGCAAATGAATTTCCGGTTGCTCAATGTAAACCGCTTGACCGGGACGTGCCGCGAATAAGGCGACGACGACAGGCATGACTTGGGAAACGCCGAAACCGACGTCAGCAATACTGACTAGGTCTTTCGCACTGCCACCTGCGCTTTTCGGAAGCCGACCAATCTTTATATCGACCGTTGCTGCGTCGATATATTCAGCGCTGACTTTCCAGGTTAAGCCGAGGGCTTCCAGTGCTGCGCCGACCGCACCAACACGTTCATCACCGTCATCCTGCCAACGTTTGATGACCGAAGCGGTGTAATCATCGAAGCGATTCGGGAAAGTATCGCCGATGCCGGACACAGGGTAACCACGTGCCGGAACTCCGCGTAGTCCCGGAACATGGATGAGGTTACTCACCCAGTCTGAAGTAAGTCGACGTCTAAACAGGTTGAAATGATTCAGGACGAGGTCAAGCTCTTTAAGCTCAATATGCGCGGGTAAATTTATCTGCGAAGCAGCAAATTTTGGCGATAGAACGAAACGATTTTTTTCTAGCGTAAACTTTGTTTTAGCAAGCTCTGCATCAGACAGTCCAAATGGATTAGCCGATTTCATTAGGCGCAATAATTGGTCAAACCCAATGGTCAGACCGCTCAATTTCTCTAAACGCCCGCCAATTTCAATCGTGTTGTTGTCAATAATCAGAGTTCTTCCGTCCGCATGAAAGCTAAAGCCCTCGCGCTGTTTGGGGAAGTGAAGTTTAATTGAAAATGTCGGATTGACCTGAGCTGGCTTCGAAAAAAACTGATCCAGCTCAGAAAAGCGCACATTCGGCCCGTCAATCTTCAATGGCCCGGGATCATGGGTCGCTTCAATGGTTTGCTTGAGCAACAGCAGAGGCTGAATCAAGCTGGACTTGCCACCGCTATTGACGCCTGCCAAGACCGTCAAACCACCGAAGGCAATGGTTGTTGGCTTGGTAATCGATTTGTATCCGGAAATCGTCAACTTCTGGAGATAATTCGCCCGGTTCGCGTTTTTAGAAGATTTTTTAAGCGCCACACGTCGCCCCACAAAAATTATAAGTTCCGCACCCTACCACCGCCGCACAGCATTTGCGAAACCTCCGCCTAAACCGCATGCTTGAGTTCCCAAATCAAACTCTGGATTTTGCCCTTATGCCCAGCATCAATATCGAACGCCAGCATTCCTTGAGCTTGAAAAAAGCGAAAGCGGCTGTGGATGAAGTGGCAGCTAAGATTGCGGAAAAATTCCAAATGGCAACTGAGTGGGAAGGCGATCATCTGAAGTTTTCGCGCAAGGGCGTTGAAGGTAAAATTTTGGTCAGCCATGACCACGTCAAAGTCGACGCTGAGCTAAGCTTTATGGTTGGCCTTATCAAAGGCACGATTGAGAAGGAAATCAACGGTTATCTGGATAAGGTGCTGGTTTAAAAATTATTCCAGCTAAGGTAAATTTTTTATTTCTTAAAAGGTAGACGTGATGCGTCAGTTGAGCGGTTTGGATGCGGGTTTTCTTTATATTGAAAGTGAACAAACGCCGATGCATGTCGGTTCCCTGACGCTTTATCAGCGCCCCACTGGCGGTGGCAATTTTGCCCGCGCAGTGCTGGAGCACATCAAAAGCCGCCTGCACTTGGCACCCATTTTTAACCAGCGTTTGGCGCTGATGCCGTTTGATCTTGGCCACCCGGTATGGGTAGAAGCGGACGCCTTAAATTTCGACTATCACTTTCAAACACACTCGATTGCGCGTGGCTCCCGGCCCGGATCCCAAGCGGCACTGGAAGCGTTGGTCGCAGGTTTACATGAGCAAATGCTGGATCGCGCGCAGCCGCTTTGGCAGTTTCATTTGATCGAAGGTTTAGCGGATGACCGCGTTGGCTTTTATGCAAAAGTTCACCACGCTGCGCTGGACGGGGCTGCAGGGGTTTTGCTGGCCAATGCGCTGCTCGATCTGAGTGCGGTGCCACGCGTCGTCGAGGCACCCCAAGCGCACACCAAAGTAAAAGCACCGAGCCGCTCGAAATTGATTGGTTCGCTTTTTTCCAACACCTTTGCGCAATACGCCAAACTGGTGCGCACGCTGCCGGGGGCGGTAAAACGGGTGGCGGATGTTGCCATGGCGAAGGGTGTGGCGGGCACGATTGCCGCAACGCGTGAATTTGGGCGGGAGCTTTCCGCGCCCAAAACGCCGTTCAATGTCAGCATTGAAGCCAAGCGCCGATTTGCGATGTGCAGCCTGCCGCTCAGTGACATTAAAGCGATATCCGCCGCTTGCGATGCCACCGTCAATGACGTGGTGATGGCGCTGTGTTCCGGCGCACTGCGACGTTTTTTAATCAGCTTGGATGCGCTGCCTGCGCGGTCATTGATTGCCGCCGTGCCAGTTAGCCTGCGCGAGTTAGGCGACCAAAAAATGAATAATCAAGTGTCGATGGTGCCGTGCAGCTTAGGTACTGACATAAAGACGGCAGAAAAACGCTTAGCGGCCGCCAAAGCAGCGATGGGCGAGATCAAAGGCACGCTGTCGAACTTTAAAGATTTAATCCCGACCGACTACCCGAGTTTAGGCGCGCCCTGGCTGATCGGCGGTTTGGCGACGTTGGCGGTGAAAACTAGGCTGGCGGACCGCTTGGTCATGCCCGCAAATTTAGTGATTTCAAACGTGCCGGGGCCGAAAGTGCCGCTGTATTTGGCGGGCGCAAAAATGCTGGGTTATTACCCATTGAGCATCGTGGTACACGGCATGGCGTTGAATATCACCGTACATTCCTATGCTGGGCAGCTGGATTTTGGCCTCATTGCATGCGCGCGTGCGGTAGCGGATTTAGCGCCATTGGCGCACGCCATTGAAGCTGAACACGTGGAGTTAAAGGCCTTGGCGGCGCATCGCTTGCTCGGGCCTGCGATAAAAACGCCAACGCTGCTACCTGCGAAGACCAGCGCAAAGCCTACACCCGCCAAGCCGCTGCTCGTAAAGAAACCTCCTGCGAAACAGTCGCCGGTAAAAAAGGCAGTGAAACCATCGTCCGCTCAAACCGCATCCAAAAAGGCGGGCGTTAAGCGGGCGACAGTATAAAAGCGTATCTAAGCCATCGGTAAAATAATCCGTTCCTAAAAAACTCTGGCAGCTGTAGCAAATGACCACCATGCCCATGAAATACAATGAGTTAAAATCTAGTGAATTAAACTCAACCAAGCCTGCAGCGACGAGCGCACGCAGGCCCGCGCGGCGTAGCGCAAAAGCGGTATTTTCTGAGCCGCTGTCGTTACGTCCGCCATCTCTTTGGCGTATGGCACTAGAGGCACGCGCGCCAGTGGAACTTTGGGCGAGCGTGTTGAGCCTGCCGTTTTTATCGCAGGTGCCGAAAGGCGACGGCCAACCGGTGCTGGTGTTTCCAGGATTACTTGCTGGTGATTCCACCACCCTGCTCTTGCGTAGCTTTTTAAAGCGGCTGGGCTACGTGCCTTTTGGCTGGAATCAAGGCATCAATGTCGGGCCACGGCATGGCGTGTTAGCCGGCTGTCGGGAACGCATTGAAGAAATTCATAGCAACTATGGACGCAAAGTTAGCTTGATCGGTTGGAGCTTAGGTGGTTTGTACGCGCGCGAAATGGCCAAACTCATGCCAGCAATGGTGCGCCAAGTGGTGACCTTGGGCTCGCCTTTTACCGGTAACCCGCAAGCCACGCACGCGTGGCGGATTTTTGAGTATTTTTCCGGCCACAGTGCCAGCGATCCAAACTTGCGGGAGCGTTTACGCGGTGCCCCGCCAGTTCCCACCACGTCAATTTACTCAAAAACCGATGGTGTTGTCTCGTGGCAATGTAGTGTGCAGGCCCCTGCGAAACAGTCCGAAAATATTGAAGTCCATGCCAGCCACTTAGGCTTGGGCATGAACCCCTTAGCACTGTTTGCGCTAGCGGATCGTTTGGCGCAACCGCAAGATAAGTGGAAGCCCTTTTCACGCGCCGGATTGCGCGGCATGTTTTTTTCTGTGCCGGAGTTTTAAACCTCTCTACAGCCATAGTTTTCGTCCTTTCATGAGGGTGCATTTTTTAATGCTCAATTTGCCGCTGTGGCCCTCCAGTAATTCACGTTCAATCGAGCCGTGCGCTAAGCTAGGCGCATGATAAACGGCCAACTCTTCACCACTGAATTTGTGCTGCACGGAATCACTGAGCTGCCCGTTTGGCAGCTACTGGACACTTCGCCAGCGTTTTTAACGTTTCGCTCCGGCTTAAAGGCGCACTACAGCGCTTTAGCATGGGCTTCTGCGCTCAATGAAGAACAGACCGAAGACGCGCTGATTGCGCCGGTTTTGGACTTACTCGGCTGGGAAAACTGCACGATTGCGCAGATTAATTTGCCGGTGCAAGACATGCCGGACTACCTGCTGTTTGAAACCAGCGCTGCCAAGGCGCTTGCGCGGGAACTTAAAGATGCCGATCGCGCGAAGTTTGCGATCGCACTGTTGGAAGCCAAACGCTGGACGCGCCCGCTTGACCGTGCCGATGAGGCACATATTCCTACCCGCAAACGACTAGATTATTCCGCGCCGTCCTCGCAAATGCTGGGCTATTTGGCGCGCGCGGATGTGATGAGTGAGAGGAAACTGAAGTGGGGCGTGCTGACCAATGGCGTGCTGTTTCGTTTGTACTATCAAGACGCGCGCAGCCGCTCGGAAGATTTTTTTGAAGTGGATTTGAGCTTGGTGTTTGATTTGCCCGGCGCGCCTGAACCGCCTGAGCGTTTCGTTGAGGCTGAGCATTTACTAAAACTGTTTTACCTGCTTTTTGGACGCGCTGGCTTTGCGCCGCAAAGCTGGGATGTAGCCGGGCGCACGCTGCACGTGATTGGCCTGCACGAATCCCAGCTGTATGAGGCCAAAGTTGCCGCTGAGTTAAGCGAGCTAGTGGTGAACGTGCTATTTCCAAGCTTGGCTAGCGCTATCGCTATGACGGACGTGAATGGGGGCCAAGACCTTGCCGCGTCAATGGACACTGACGCGCCGTATTTGCGCCGGGGTTTTTATAGCCGCGCCTATCTAGATGAACTGCGCGAAGGCACGCTGGTGCTGCTGTATCGCTTGCTGTTTGTGTTTTACGCAGAAGACCGACGCCTGCTAGCGCTGGATCGACGCTTTAAAAATTACAGCGCCAGTGACTTGCGAGCGCGCATTGCACTAGAGCTAGATCAAGGCGTGGTGCAGGCGAAAAACGTCGCTAGGCACTGGCAGCATTTGAATAATTTGTTTGCCTTGATTGCTATGGGTGATGATGATGTAGGCATGCCCGCTTACAACGGCGGGCTGTTTCAGCCCGACCGGGCACCGATTTTGGTGCGTGCACATGTGGGCGACCGATTTTTGGCCGCCGCTTTAGACGCGCTATCGCGCCGCACCCATGTGCCGACAAAGCCGCGCATCAACTATTCTGATTTATCGGTGGCGCGCTTAGGTTCGATCTATGCGCGCCTACTGGAAACTGTGCTGGTGCAAGATGATGAGCGCCAGTTCACGACTATGCTGGCGAGCTTTGCGCGCAAGGCTTCGGGCAGTGATTACACACATGATGAACTGGTCAGCCTGGTGATCGATCAAAGCATTGGCCGACTGATTCGCGCCAAATACGAACCCTTTGACGCGGCGCTGACCAAGTTCACCCAAAAAACGCCGCATGCGCAGGATTTGGAAAAGCTGGTCAAGTTAGATCCGGCAGCTGAAATTTTAGAGCTCGGCATTTGCGACCCGGCCATGGGCAGCGGGCAGTTTTTATTGGCGCTGGTGGATTATTTGACCGATCAGATTTTGGCAGCCACGCACCACGCACAACAGCAGGTCAATGAACAAATTTGTGCAGCCTTAATATCTGCTGGCCGGCCCGGGCTTGCCAAGCAAGGGGTTTTCAATCCCTGGATGTCGCCGGTACTGATAAAGGTGGCGGATATTCGTCAGCGAGTTTTAAAAGAAGCCTCAGAGCGCGGCTGGTCGATGCGGGAAAATCAGCTAGACGATAGGCAGATTGTGCGCCGGATGATCTTAAAAAAGATGCTGTTTGGCGTTGACAAAAATCCTATGGCGGTGGAGCTGGCGAAACTGACGCTATGGCTACACACCTTTACTGTGGGCGCGCCGCTGTCGTTTTTGGATCACCACTTAAAATGCGGTGATTCGCTGCACGGGGAAAAATTGGCGCAAGTTGGGCGTGATTTGTCCAGCATTGGCGTGCTGTTTCAAACTTCGGAGTTAGAACACCTAGCGCTGGCGGCGGTGCATTTGCAAAACGTCGCTGGCTTGACTGACACCAGTCTTGCCGAGGTGCACGAGTCCAAACGCTTGAGTGAGGCGGCGGACGCGCAGCTTAAGCCGGTGCTCAATTTGCTGAGCTTTTGGCGGGCGCTACGCTGGTTAATTCCCGGCTGGCCCACGGTCAAATTGGCGAAAATCACAGACGAAAGCGTGCGCTTAGGCTTGGCCGAACTTTTTAGCGGCCGCATCGATCTAACGGCCGCCCTCAACGCGCCGACGCTGAACGAATTGGCGGGCGAATTGGCAGGCGATAGCGCTGCCATTAAAGCCGCCAATAATTTGCTGAGTCAAACCCGTGCGATTGCCAAACGCGAGCAATTTTTTCACTGGACGGCTGCGTTTCCGACGGTTTGGACGCACCCCAAGCGCGGTTTTGACGCAGTCATTGGCAACCCGCCGTGGGATCGCATGAAGCTCCAGGAAAGTGCGTGGTTTGCCGAGCGCGCGCCAAAAATTGCGCAGCAAACGCGTGCCGCTGACCGCAAAGCCTTGATTGATGAGGAGCTGAAATACCAAACCGCGCTAGCGCAAGACTACCGACGCGCCGCCGAAAGCCGCGATATCAGTATGCGCGTGCTGCGCGAATCAGGCGAATACCCGCTGCTCGCAGGTGATCTGCATCTATATTCCTTATTCGTCGAACGCGCGCAGGCCTTGGTGCATCGCCGGGGCATGGTGGGTTTGTTGATACCCTCAGGTATTGCCGCCGACAAGAATGCTAGCGAACTTTTCCGTAGCCTCAGCAGCACGGGGCGTTTGGCGGCGCTGTTTGACTTTGAAAATAAGGCTCTAGAAAATAAGAGTTTTGAAAATAAGAAGAACTTTTTCCCGGATCTTGATCCGCACTTTAAGTTTTGTGCGCTGATTTTTGGCGCGCCTGCATGGAAATTTCCGCACGCCGACTGCGCGTTTTTCCTGCATCGGGGCGATGACATTTTAGCGCCCGGACAGGTTTTAAAATTGACGCCCAAAGACTTTATACGGATTAACCCAAATACCGGTGCGGCGCCATTTTTCCGCACCCCGCGCGATGCGGAAATTACCTTGAAAATTTACCGCAAACACCCGGTATTGGTGAACCGCAGCAGCGGCGTTGAGGAGCGTGTGTGGCCGGTGCGCTATGCCACCATGTTCCATATGACCCATGACAGCAAACTTTTCTTGACCGAGGCCGCACTCAAAAAGCAGGGTTTTAAACCCGCAGCGATGAATCGCTGGAAAAAAGGCAAGGTCCAAGCGCTACCTTTGTACGAAGGCAAAATGCTGCATTTGTATGACCATCGCGCGGCGGATCTGGCGCAGCCAGAAGGGCTTGCCAATGCCGAAAAAGTGAATCCAGCGCGATTTTCAGCGCCAGAGTTTCGTGTGATTGATGATGAAGATAAGAGACTCATCAAATATGCGCTCACCTTTAAAGACGCGACTTCGGCTACCCATGCCCGCACCATGATCGCGGCCATTGCGCCCACCAGTGCTTTGGGCAACACGCTGCCGAAAATTGCAGTCGAAACAATTAAAGACTTGCCGCTGCTGTTGGCAAATTTATGTTGTTTTGCCTACGACTATTGCGCTCGACAAAAAATTCAAGGCCAGCATCTGAGCTGGTTTATTGTTGAACAGCTGCCGCTCATCCCAGCCGCGCGCTTGCAAACCTGCATGGGCACCACCGTGATTGCCGACTATATTCGCCACGAGGTGCTAGCGCTCAGCTACACCGCGCATGACTTAGCCGAGTTTGCCATTGATATGGGCTATGTCGATCAAAACGGGCAAGTGCTGCCGCCGTATGTGTTTGACCCAGATGACCGCGCACACCGCATGGCGCGCCTGGACGCGCTGTTTTTTGAGCTGTATGGGCTAAGCGCAAAGGAGATCAAATACGTGCTGTCAAACTTTCCAATCGTGCGCGAAAAGGACGAAAAACAGTTCGGTAGTTTTCGCACGCAAGATTTAATTCTGAGCTATTTCAAGCGCTTACGTAGCGGGCAACTTTTGCATGATGTGCTTTAACCAAAACGACGCGAATTCGCTACTGCCAGCTTCAAAAGTTTTAAAAAAATTTAAAAAATGTGACAATTAGGAGCAAGTTGCGTAAAATTCACAGCTTCTTTCTGTTCATGAGTATTTTGATGCGTCTATTTTTGTTATTTATATTTCTTTTGATCTCAAGCGTTGGTCATGCACAAACACAGCCCGCCATAATTCCGATCGCTTCTGAATCCGCTTTTATTGCTCAGTTTCCACAGCATAGTCGTGCCGGATTTGAGCAAACGCCCGTGGGCACTGTTGGCCCAATCATCTCAATTCCGATGCAAATCACGGGTGTAAACAATGCTTCCGCACCGCAAGTGGTCAATAGTCTTGTGGGTCTGCCGCACGCAATTTTCTTTGCAGATCAGGGGTCTGCGCCGAATTGGGTGGTTGCCAACGAAGCGGCGCTTGAGTTCTTCTTTGTTCGCGATGTATTTGGATTTGGAATTGAATCACTCAGCTTTGATTTACAGTGCTTCGCTTGTGACAACCCTGGCGTGCCAAGCAAGATTGTTGTTGAAGTGCTTAACAATGCGGGCGCTACGATTGTTCGGCTCGATCAGTTTGTCGAGCTCAATTCAACGACAAAATTTTTTGGCGTACGATTTGTTGGCGTAAATTCCAACCGCATTCGAGTGACCCGAGATACTGGGCCACAAAGTTTCAGCAACTGGATGCTCGACGATGTGCGCTTCAGTTACGCAACGGGCCAGTTTGTGGACGGCTTTGAGTCGCCAACTAGATAACGGCTTACGCCTTTTCATCTTCGATCCCGCCGTGTTGTGGCGCGCGGATGTAATGAGTGAGCGCAAACTGAAGTGGGCGTGCTGACCAACGGCGTGATGTTTCGTTTGTACGATCAAGATGCGAGCAGCCGCCATCGCGCTAAAATTTCAAATCCACGCCAAATAAATAATAAAGTAGCCAGCGCCGCAACGAATAGCGTGCACGTGGGGCGGAAGCTCGCTGCGGTTAAAGGCAGGGATAAATTTGGTGTTTATTTTCATGGTTTGCTTAATTTAGAAAGTAGTGAAATTGGGACACGGCTAGGCGCTCTTGGAAAAACCGTGATGCCTGAGATCCCAGATAATCGAATCTCAGGCAATAAGATCAGTGTAACTGCGCTTCAAGCTTGTCTAAACGCAGCATGAGTGCAGCATTTTCGCTTTGCAGCTGCAAGATGCGCGCATGATCTGATTCTGCCTTCGCATCCAATTCTTGAATTGCGCTCAAGCTAGTGATGAGCGCGGGATAAGTATCGACCTGCAAAATCTCATTGGCAGGGGACTTTTCCAGCCCCGGCAGATATTCACCGGAGCCCTTCACTGCAGCTGGAAAGACTTTGGCAAAGTCTTGCGCAATCACGTTGTAATAGCGCGTATCGCCAATGACGGCATGGGTTTTTCGATAGTCTTGAGTGTAGTTAAACGTTACCGGCGTCAACTGATTAATGAGGCCCAGTGCATGACTGATCGGTTGAATATCGGTTTTGATGCGGCGATCTGAATTGGCCAGCCAGCTGCCTGCGGTGGTTTTTGAGGCGTTGCCAAACACTTCCAACTCGTTTAGTACAGGCGAGCCTTTGACCCCAAAGCGGTCATTGGTACGAATGTATTTTCCAGATAGTATCGTCTGCAGTAAAAGATCGCCTGAGCCACTGATTAGCGCGCTGTCACCCGAGGTGCCGCTGACCGACAAGATTGCGGTTTGCGTCGTCGCCGATTGCAAAACCATGTTGAAGTTAGCATCGCCACTGGCGGCGGTGCGCGCTTTTAGCACTACATCATTGGTGCCTAAGCTTGCAGTATTCAGCGCCAAACCCCCATCGGCGCGCACCAAAAATTGGTTGGGGCCGGTAGAGACGGTGGCCGCGTTTTGTGCGTCGTTCCAAATAAAAGTGCCTTGATCACCGTCGGCATCACCGGAGTTGGCGACGCCGCCTGGGCAGGTGCCATCCCCAACTTCATTGCCTGGGCGCGTGCGCGCACCCAGGCCGCCCACCCAACTATTGTCGCCACCGGCGCAGTTAATTATCCCGCCTGAAACAATGCCGTTCATCCCTAAAGCGGTGTTGTTTATGCCCCCACTTACGGCGCTATTGCTACCGCTGGTAACGTTGAATGTGCCGCCGGAAATGACGCTCCCAAACCCAGACGCACTATTATTGTTGCCGCCACTCACTGTGCTTGAACTGCCGCTCGCGGCATTACCGTAACCACCCGTCACCGCAGCGTAGGACTGGCTAGTTTGGTTTGCGCAGCTCGCATTTGAATTAGGCCCACAGGTTTGAGTGCTATTGCCGCCGCCGGAAATCGTCTGGCCACTTTTTGTAAAGTCGGCCGTATTGCTTGCAGAACCGCCAACGATGTTGGGCGTTCCGGTATTGGAATCTATAAAAAGCGCCTGCGCATTGTTGACGCGAAAAACCAAGGGCTGAACGTCTTTGGTTCCCAAAAAATCCATTTCTGGATTGGTGCCCGAATTGCCCTGCGTGTCCCAGCAAATGCCGGCCAAAGCAGCTTTTGCATCGAAGCGTTTAGGTTCGCCTAGACTGACAAACGCACCGCCGCCAACACCGACTTCAGTTTTCAGTTTTAGTGCCGGAGCGCTGGTCAAATCCACGCCAAAATCGACATCAGCGGAAAAATTACCTGCTTTAACTTCCACGCCGTAAAGCGTTAGCGGGTTTGCAATCGTGCGTGCAGAGGCATCGTCCAATAAACTCAAGCGGATGTCATAGCGGCCGTTGGCCGGTTTCCCGGCATCGTTAAGCGTACCGCGATAAATCCAGGGCGCAGCGCTGAGGGTGGCTGTGGCGGTAATCAGTGCGATGGTAAGTGCGGTGCGTTTCATGGTTGTATTCCTAAGAATGTATGTAACTAGATTAAGTACTTAAAAGTTTTAGGTCTAAATCGCAAGCGGGCCTATTCAAAGCCATTTTTGAACAATGCATCGACAACCGGGCCGCAGGCGGTGCTGAGCGCCTTCGCACTTGCTGAGGGCTGCAGCTGGGCAATTAGCGAAAAACGCTCAGAGCTTTTCGCGAGGTTGGGAGTTTGCGCAGCATGTAGCTCAGCGTTGAGGGTAAAGCGGCCGTCCGCGCTGGCGGGTGGTGGTGCAATGAGCTGCGCTGATCCGCTAAATTGCGCCTGACTATTGCCGCTGGCCGGTGTCGATTCGGCGGCCCTTGCAAGCCCTATGGGTGTGACCACAGTGATAGATAGAAGTAGGGTAAATATCGAAATGCGCATTCGAAAATCGCTTTATTGAGGACTTGTAGGGGTTTAAACGACGCTTTATGGAAAAAGCGAAACCCGACTCAATAGATATTGTTTTTGTACCCAACAATCAGGGTATGCCGGGTATGCCCCCGTATGCCCCCTAAGCATCCGACTGTGCTCTGCGCCGCAATTTTGGGGGTGTGCGTTTTTTTACTCAAACGATTTCGCTTTTGCCGTAAAGCAGCGTTCTACCCGATACCTCTTACACAAACAGGCAAATCTAGTTATGCAAGCACATTCCATTCCCATCGTACAAAAATCTTGGGCTTCAGTAGCCGCGATCGCCCCGGCAGCCTCCAAACTTTTTTATCACAACCTATTCGCGCTAGATCCTAGCTTGCAGCCTTTATTCAAGGGCGATATGCAGGCGCAAGGTGAAAAACTTATGCGCATGATCGGCATGGCAGTTGCCAAGTTAGACGACTTGCAAACCTTGATTCCGGCCCTACAAAATTTAGGCAAGCGCCACATCGGCTATGGCGTACAAGATGCACACTACGCCACCGTTGGTGAGGCACTGTTAGCGACCTTAAAAACTGGACTTGGCGAAGCGTTTACGCCTGCCGTTGAGCAAGCTTGGTCTAGTGTTTATGGCTTGATTGCAAGCGTAATGATTTCAGCAGGGGTAGTTGCGGGTGAGGAAGTAAAAGAACGCGGCGGGGAGATGCAAGCTGCTTGACTAGGGCAGCTAAGGTAGGGCTTTAGCACTCATTGATGGCGCACAAACGCGTAAACCGCAGCAGTTTTACGTTTTGCGAACATTGTGCTGGCAACTTAAGCATTCGTTTTAGGCTAATCTCTACGCTTGCCCAACATCATGCGAGCCTATGGAAGCGACCTCTACACGCCACATCAGCAGCGAAACGCCGCGCGTCATGGTGGTCGATGGTTCAAAACTAGTCCGGCGCTTAATTGAAGGCTTGCTGATCAAAGATTTGCCGGGTGCGACCGTGATTACTTGCGGCAGCGGCGAAGAGGCGAAAGCGGCGTTGAATTCCGGCGTTATTGATCTCGTCACCACCTCATTAAGACTGCCGGATATGGACGGCGTGGAGTTAGCCAAGTATGTGCGCCATGGTTCACCGCAGGCCTACATTCCCATTATTATTGTTAGTGGCGATGTGAACTCGCGCATGCAAAATCGCGAATTCAGCGCTGAAATTACAGATTGTTTCGACAAATCGCTGGGCCCAGAAGCGCTCAGCGCCTTTATTCGCGGCTATATCCGCCCAGATACGCAAGCCACCGGCACGATTTTGTATGTTGAAGACTCCCGCGTGGTCGCAATGGCGACGCGCAAAGTGCTTGAGCGCCACGGCTTTACCGTGATTCATGTCGTCAGCGTTGAAGATGGTTTGGAAAAAATCGAAACCGCGAAAGCAAACGGCAAACAGCTTTCCGACTTAATTTTGACGGATGTTTACTTAAAAGGCGGCTTGACCGGCAAAGAGCTGCTTGAAGAAGTGCGCGCACGCATTGGCTACAATAAGGGTGAAATGCCGATTATTGTGATGACCGGCGATGACAACGTCGCGAACCAAGTTGCACTAATGCGTGCCGGTGCCAATGACATGGTGACTAAGCCAACGGAAGAGAAAATTTTGCTGGCGAAAATTTGCTTTCAATTGAAAGTCAGTCAAAGTATTCGTAAGCATTTGCAGAGCTAACTTGTTTCCTGATTAGCGCTAATTCTCAGTACGTCTCAGGAATCGCATCACCCAGTTTGCGGATACATCCTTCAACAGGCTAAAGGCGCAAACGGGTTTTCACGACTTGAAAAGATCCGTTCGCCCTGAGTTGTCTGTTTTGAGAGCAAAACTGTACACAATCCATGAACTTCGTCTTTGCGAGCGCAGCGAAGCAATCTAGCTTTAAACGACAAGATTGCTTCACTGCGCAATGACGAATTTTAGGCGGTTCATGGAGAGCCTGTTGAAGGGCAGAGCCGAATCATTACTAACGCAGCGCTGTAGCTAAAATGCGTTCGCCGCCTAAACAATCATTGCTTTGACAACTATTGTTGAAGCACCTATTATTGCCAGCACCTCAAATACTGCTGGCAAAAATGGACTATTACCGCCCAGAAAGCTATCGTGCGCAGGACTCTATCGGCTATTTGATGCATCGCACGACCCACGCGGTGAAGGCCCGAATCGAAGCGAAGCTGGCTGCTTTCGAGCTGTCATTTCACCAATGGCTTAGCCTGCTTTGGCTGCGTGACGGCGTTGCCAATACTGCCAGCGACATTGCCAAATGCACCCAAATTGACCCAGGCGCGTTAGCGCGCATGCTGGAAAACCTGGAAACGCGCGGTTGGATTTTGCGCGAACGCTCCAAATTAGACCGCCGCGTGGTGAGCTTGAGTTTGACCGAGGCCGGCCGCGCTGAGCTGGTCCTGACGATGCCCACGGTGCTGGAAGAACTCAATCTAGCGCTGGGCGCTTTTACGCATGCCGAGGCGGATCAACTGACGCAGCTATTGCGCAAGCTGCTTGCGCATCAACAAGTATTGACGGGCACATTGTCATGAACACATTTGCAAGAGGAGCGCTATCGGCATGCTTAAGCGCCGTGCTACTGAGCGCCTGTGTTGCAATTCCGCATTCCGATGACAAAAAACTGAGCGCCACGGACTATGCGCTGATCGGCGCGCCGAACGTGCCAAGTGCGCAGTGGTGGCAAGCCTTTGATTTTGCACCCATCGGGCATTGGCGGGCATTGGCGCTAACACGCGCGCCCAGCCGCGAGTTGGCGCGGGCAAAAATTGCGCAGGCCGATGCTCTAGTGGGCATTGAGCAGAGTCAAATCAGCTGGGATAGCGCACTCAACGCCAATGTTTCCGGGCAACGCTACAGCGAATTTGGCGCACTGCCACCGCCGCTGGCAGGCAGCACGCGCGCTTCTGGCCGCATTGGTTTGGATTTCAATAAGCGCTTTGATTTTTTTGATGTGCAGGCGAATAAAATTCTGAGTGCGCAGGCCCGGCTCGCCGCTGTCGAAATTGGTGTGCAGCAGAGCGAACTGGAGCTTAGCCGCGCGGTTTGCTTAGAAGCGATCAATCTTGCGGAAGCGGAACATGCCCTAAAGTGGGCAAATTTACGGTTGCAGCGCAGCACGGAAGGCTGGCAAATCACGCAGCTCAGAATAAAGGCGGGTTTGGCGGCGCAAGATTCGGCCATTCGCCCAAAGCTTGAGATCGCACGCTCCGTGGAATGGCTGGCGCGCGCTCAAGGTGCAGCGGCGTTAGCGCGCGCACGGTTGCGGGTCTTGACGGGCTTGACGGACGCGGATTTAGTGCTGAAAGCCTTGCCGGATGCGAATTTAAGTTTTACCGACACCGCACTACCGGTTGATTTATTAGCGCACCGCAGTGATGTCCAAATTGCCCTGCTGCGGGTGCGCAGCATGCGTTTCGCACAAATGGCGGCGGAAGGTGCTTTCTATCCGAATATTGATTTAAATGCCTTTGCCGCCCTGAGCGCTATTGGGCTACCGCGTCTGTTGGATTTGGACGCCGGCAATTTAGGGCTAACGCCGGCCCTGCATCTGCCGATCTTCCAACGTGCGCAGCTACACGCGCGTTTGCGCGGCGCGCAGGCCGACCTAGATTTGGCGGCCGCAGAATACAGCCTAGCGGTGCAGAACTCGGCTGAAGAACTGGCTAGCACAATCGCCACGCGCAATATGCTGAGCGCGCAATTGAGAGCGACGAAAGTGCTGACTGCGCAGACAAAACTTGCGCTGAAGGTGGCAGAGCTGCAGGCAGAACGCGGCCTGACCAACCGGCTTCCGGTGATCGCCGCAATGGCCCCGGTGTTGGATGCCGAAATGCAGTCCCTGGCACTCAACGCCAGCCTTTGGCGCAGTGATTTGGCGCTGATTATGGCGCTGGGCGGCGGTTATACGCAGGATGCAAATCCGCACGCCGCAGCCAACGCACACGCACACGCAAAAACCAATAGCTTTAAAAATGGAGCAGCACAATGAGCGAAATGGACGCCAAACAAATGGACACCAAACCGAGAGCGCGCCGCAGCGGTCTATTGATCGTCGCCGCAGTCTTTATTTTGGGTGTCGTCGCCTACGGCGCTTACTACTTCAACCATTCACGCTATTTAGAGGAAACTGAAGACGCCTATGTCGGCGGCGAAATCGTGCCGGTGAGTGCGGAAATTGCGGGCACGGTGTACAGCGTCAATGTCCGCGAAACGCAATCGGTAAACGCGGGCGATGTGCTGTTGACCATCGACGACAGTGATGCGCAATTAGCTTTGAGCGCGGCGCGCCAAGATTTGGCGCGGGCGGTGCGCGAAGTACGCGCTTCCTATGTCGCGGTGGACGAAGTATCGGCGCAAATGCAGGCCCGTAAAGTCGAGCGCGAACGCGCGCTCGCCGACTTAAAGCGGCGCGAGGGCATGGTGGCGCTGGGTGCGGTTTCCGCCGAAGAACTGGCACACGCACGCGATCAATTAAGCAGTGCCGACGCCGCAATCGCTGCGTTAAATGAACGCAGCAATGCGCTGAGCACGCAAGTTTCGGGGATTAAATTAACCGAACACCCAGCTGTGCTCAAAGCGGCAAACGCTCTGCGTACCGCCGCACTATTGGCTTCCAGAACCGTGGTGCGCGCACCGATTTCAGGTGCAGTGGTGCGCAAACAAGTGCAGTTGGGCGCGCGCATTGCGCCTGGGCAAATGCTGCTGAACTTGGTGCCGCTGCAATCGGTATTCGTTGAGGCCAATTTTAAAGAAGTGCAGCTCGGCAAAGTTGTACCCGGCCAAGCGGTCAAGCTGCGCAGTGATTTTTACGGCAGCGACGTCATCTTTGACGGCGTCGTGGTTGGCTTATCCGCCGGCACCGGTGCTGCATTTGCGTTATTGCCCGCGCAAAATGCCAGCGGCAACTGGATCAAGGTTGTTCAGCG
>JAYUUS010000245.1:0-26458 GCA_043754435.1 Rhodanobacteraceae bacterium | reverse complement strand
AGGCGGTTTTTAAGTTAAATAAACCTGAAAATTGCTAATTTTTTAGTGGGCTTGACGCTGTCGGGGAAATGGGTGCGTGAATTTCAACAGCCTGTTAGACGGCTTGGAGTTTCTGGCCAAAATCGACGTCGAGCGCGATTTGAACAACGGCGATAAAAACGTCGTGAAGGGTGCGATTGGGCCAGAGCACAAGGACTATGCCGCGCTAATGCACGGTGCGGCGAGTGCGGTTCGGGTGGGCACCAGCGGTGGCCCGACCGGCGGCGGATCTGCGCCGCCCGCGTTTGCAACGCCGTCGCACGGTGCCGCAGGTGTGCAGGGTGCCGGGCCCGCGCGAAATGCTGTGCCCACGCGCCCGGCGTGGGCGCAGTAGAGGCGCGCCATGATCCTTCGACCTAGACAATCGCTGCTGGTGGCGCGCTCACTGGCGGCACTGAAAGCACACGGCAATACGCTGGCCGTAGCGCCCACCGGTGCCGGAAAAACGCTGATGCTCTCCGCCGTGATCGGTGCCACGCTCGCAGGATCGGGGCTCAAGGCGTGCGTGTTGGCGCATCGGGATGAACTCACGGCGCAAAACCGAGCCAAGTTCCTGCGCGTCAATCCCGGCCTGTCGACGTCGGTCGTCGATGCCTCAAGCAAGTCGTGGCAGGGCCAGACCACGTTTGCGATGGTACAGACGCTTTCGCGTGCTGCGAACTTGGCGCAGATGCCAACGCTGGATTTAATGGTCGTCGACGAAGCTCACCACGCGACCGCGACCAGCTATCGCCATATTTTCGAGGCAGCGTTTGAGAAAAACCCAAACATGCAGCTATTTGGGCTGACCGCGACGCCGCAGCGCTGTGATGGCGTGGGTCTGCGTGCGGTGTTCTCCAATGTCGCCGATCAGGTGCGCTTGAGCGAGCTCATCGCCTCCGGCCATTTAGTCGCGCCACGCACGTTTGTGGTGGATGTAGGCACGCAAGATTTGCTCGCCAACGTCAAGAAAACCATCGCTGATTTTGACATGGCGGCGGTCGAAACGATCATGAATACGGTGCCGATCAACGCCCGCGTCATTGAGCACTGGCGTACGTATGCCGTCGGACGCAAAACGATTGTGTTTTGCTCGACCATCGCGCATGCCGAAGACGTCACACAGGCGTTTTGTGCGGCGGGCATTGACGCTGTCGTGGTGCACGGCGAACTGAGTGAGGCGGAACGCCAAACACGCCTGGCCGCCTTTGAGCGCGGCAAGGCCCAAGTCGTGGTTAATGTCGGGGTACTGACGGAAGGCTATGACTACCCGCCGACCAGCTGCATTGTTTTGCTGCGCCCGAGCTCGCACAAATCCATGCTGATTCAGATGGTGGGACGCGGCCTGCGCACGGTCGATCTATTGGAGTTTCCCGACGTCAACAAGTCCGACTGCGTGGTGCTGGATTTTGGCACTGCCTCAATCATGCACGGCAAGCTGGAGCAAGACGTCGATTTGGACGGCGAGCCGCCCGGCGAAGCGCCGCTCAAGGTATGCCCACATTGCGGCGGTCAGGTGCCACTGCGCACGACCGAGTGTCCGCTGTGCCTGCACGTATTCGAGGTGAGTGCGCGGCTCGAAAAGCCAATCATGGCGCATGACTTTGTCATGACCGAGATCGACCTGCTGGGCCGCTCGCACTTTTGTTGGGTCGACTTGTTTGGGCAGGACGACACGCTGATTGCGACCGGCTTCGAGTCCTGGGCGGGCTTGTTTGGCGTCGACGGGCGATGGTATGCAGTGGGCGGACTGACAAAGGGCGTCGCTCAACTGCTGGCGAAAGGCGAGCGCCTCGTTTGCTTAGCCGCCGCCGATGATTGGCTCAACAACCATGAGAGCGAAAGCTCGGCGTTCAAAACCAAGCGCTGGCTGCAAGAGTCACCCTCAGAAAAGCAAATGGCGTTATTGCCCGAGGCGATTCGGAGTGATTTTGGCCTGACGCGCTATCAAGCCAGTGCGCACCTGAGTTTTCGCTTCAATCGCGCCGTCATTCAAAACCTCGTCTGGCGGGCGCACGACGTCGACGCAAGAAGGGCTGCATGAATGCTGCAGCCTACAACATCAACACGATTGAAAGTGCCCATTACGCACTGTGCGATTTGCCTCAAGAAGGGCTCTGGGCTGCACTACGTGCGCACCAAACGGCGCTTGCTCAGCTCGAAGTGGACTTTGGATCAGACACACCCAGTGCCGCTGTGCTCGATGCGCTGCTTGGCTCTTTACGCCGGACTGTGTCAGGTATGGGAGGTCGCCATGCTCGCGCCTGATCGCCTGCAGAAAATCGAAGCCTTGGCGCGCGAACGCTGCTTGGGGCCATTGGGCGATGTCGTCGCGGGCATTGGTATGAATCGCCCGGTTTCGGACTACAGCAAGGATGATGTGTTGTCGTTGATTACTGCCGTGATCACGGCGTACCAGGCTGCAGTCGTCGAGAGCGGCGAACAGGTGCTGGCGCGTGAGCGAGAATATTTTGCCGCGCGCGGTCGCACGCATCCGCTGGACGAGGTGCCGTTCTAATGCTCGATTTTAATCACCGACCGACGCCCTCGGAGCACATCAGTGCGCTCATCGACCATGCGCTGCAAGCCGAGCGCAGTAGCGAACAAAGGCGCGACTACTTAGGCGCAAGCCGGATCGGATTGCCCTGCGAGCGTCAGCTGCAGTTTGAGTATGCTGGTGCGCCGCTCGACTCTGGCCGCGAGTTTAAGGGCCAGCTCCTGCGCGTGTTTGAGGTGGGCCACGCGCTCGAAGACATGGCGATCCGTTGGCTGCGCGCCGCCGGTTTTACGCTGATCACGCGAAAAGCCAACGGCGATCAGATTGGGTTTTCCGTTGCTGGCGCATGCCTGCGCGGTCACATCGATGGCGTGGTGACAGCGGTTCCCCCATCCATTGCCTTAGCAGTGCCGATGCTCTGGGAGTGCAAGTCCATGCATAACGCCAGCTGGAATGACACGGTCAAGCACGGCGTAGCGCAATCCAAACCAATCTATGCCGCGCAGCTGGCGATTTATCAGGCCTATTTGGAGTCAGCGATTCCAGGCTTAAGCCAAAACCCCGCGCTGTTCACCGCCATCAACAAAGACACGCAAGCGATCCACTTTGAGCTCGTGCCGTTTGATGGCGATCTGGCGCAACGCATGAGTGATCGCGCAGTGCGCGTGCTGAGCGCAACCCATGCGCATGAATTGCTGCCGCGTGCGACCACCACGCCAACCCATTTTGTTTGCAAAGCCTGCGCTTACTCAGAGCGGTGCTGGAGCCTGGCATGACCAATTATTTTGATTTCAACGATGCGCCCGATCCGGCGGTCATCGCCACGCCCGTCGATGCTGATGCGGTTCGTGCCAGTCTGTTGGCGCGACTAGAGCACATCGTGCAGGCGCTGTACCCGAACGCCGTGCTGCAGGGCGGAAAAGCCTATCTGGGCAATATCGCGGGCGAACGCGGCGACTCGCTGACGATCAGCCTCGATGGCGCTAAGCGCGGACAGTGGTTTGACTTCGCCACCCAGGAAGGCGGCGATCACGTCGAGCTGTTTGCACGCGGGCATGGCTTGTCCGCGCGCACGGATTTTCTGCGCGTTTTGGACTTAGCCGCGCAGTGGCTAGGCCAGACTCCGGTCGATTCCGAACGCATTGTTCAGCCCGCAGGTAGGCGCGAAACCAAGCCACGCAAT
The DNA here is from genome assembly GCA_043754435.1 of Rhodanobacteraceae bacterium. GTDB lineage: Bacteria > Pseudomonadota > Gammaproteobacteria > Xanthomonadales > SZUA-5 > JANNYA01. The sequence goes on along the minus strand of JAYUUS010000245.1, from coordinate 22,760 downwards.
CGCAGCGCCGACGACGCGCCTGAACTCGGCGCGCCGACCGCAAAGTGGGACTATTTGGCCGCCGACGGCAGTCTGATCGCGTGCGTATATCGCTTTGAGCCCGTGCCTGGCAAAAAGCAGTTCCGCCCCTGGAATGTGGCCACGGGCAAGTTTGAAGGACTTGATCCGCGTCCGCTGTACAACCTGCCGGGTATTGCCCGCAGCGAATCGGTCGTGCTGGTCGAAGGCGAAAAGTGCGCGCAAGCCTTGATCGATATCGGCATTTGCGCCACGACTGCCATGCATGGTGCCAAAGCGCCCGTGGATAAAACGGACTGGTCGCCGCTGGTGAGTAAGGCGGTGCTGATTTGGCCCGATAAGGACAAGCCTGGGTGGGACTATGCAGCGGCAGCGAGTGAGGCGATCACGGCAGCGGGTGCTGACTCTGTTGCGCTGTTATTACCGCCCGGCGAAAAGCCAGAAAATTGGGACGCAGCCGATGCGCTTACTGAGTGCTTCGACGTGCCACAGTTTTTAGCGCAGGGCGAACGCATGAGCACGCATGCCGCGTCCCCGAAAACAGCAGATGCGCTTTCGGTTGACGCGGATAGCCTTGGCTCGGGCGACTCCGTGTGGGGCAGTGAAGATGCGCTCGCCTTGGCCTTCACCTCGCAATACGGGGAGGATTGGAAGTATGTTGCACTTTGGGGCCAATGGTTGGTTTGGACGGGCCCACGGTGGCAACCTGAAACGACCCTGCGCGCCACGGATCTGATTCGCGGACTGTGCCGACGGTTCGCGTTGGGCGCTGAATCTCCGCGTACCGCGAGCAAGTTGGCGTCGAGCGGCACGGTCTCGGGCGTCGAGCGTCTTGCGCGCTCAGATCGCCGCCATGCGGCCAATGCAGAGGAATGGGATGCCGATCCCTGGCGCCTCAACACCGCAAACGGCGTGGTGGATTTACGCCTCGGCACGTTGGCCGTGCATGCCCGCGCGGATCGCATGACCAAGCTTGCGCAAGCGACACTGCCGCAAGCGACTGCATCCCCTGCTTGTCCAACCTGGATGACGTTTTTACATGAATGCACAGGCGGTGATGTGGCATTGCAGGGTTATTTGCAGCGCATTTGCGGCTACTGCCTGACCGGCTCCACACGCGAACATGCGCTATTTTTTCTCTACGGTACCGGCGCAAACGGAAAGAGTGTTTTCGTCAATACGTTGACAGCAATTTTGGCCGATTACGCCACGAACGCGCCGATGACCATGTTTATGGAGACACGCTCGGATAGTCACCCGACGGATCTTGCCGGTCTGCGGGGCGCACGACTCGTGGCTTCAGTTGAAACCGAACAAGGTCGACGTTGGAACGAGTCCAAAATTAAAGCGCTTACCGGCGGCGATAAAGTCTCGGCCCGCTTTATGCGCCAGGACTTTTTCGAATACACGCCGCAGTTCAAACTCCTGATTGCAGGCAATCACAAACCCTCGATTCGCAATTTGGACGAGGCGATGCGTCGGCGGCTACAGCTCATTCCTTTCACGATTACCGTGCCTCCTGAGCGGCGCGATAAGCAGCTTGAGCAAAAAATCTGGCGCGAGCGTGATGCCGTACTCGCGTGGATGCTTGAAGGCTGCAAAGAGTGGCAGCGCATTGGCCTCCATCCACCGAAAGTCGTGTGTGAAGCGACCGATGAATATTTTGAATCTGAGGACGCGATAGGCCGATGGCTCGCCGAGCGCTGTTCGTTTGCGGCCAATTTGAGGTCACTGACCTGCGAACTATTCAATGATTGGAAGGAGTGGGCCGAACTCAATGGCGAGTTTATGGGTTCGCAGAGGCGCTTTTCTGATGCCCTCCTGACCCGACGAATTGAAAAGTGGCGCAACAGCGTAGGCGCGAGAGGCTTCGCGGGCATTGCGCTCAAGGTTGCTAAGCCCCTTTCAACCACCCACCAACCTTACTTGGATAACTAGCATGAACGCACTTCCTAAAATTCCGTCCAATTCAGCGCATATCATTATCCTGGCGCTCGATCTGGGCACGCAGACCGGCTGGGCGATTCGCGCCAACGGCCAGATCACCAGCGGCACGCAGAGCTTTAAACCACAGCGCTTTGAAGGCGGCGGCATGCGCTTTTTGCGGTTTCAGCGCTGGCTCAACGAGCTACATCGATTGACGAGATTTGGCGAAGTCCACTTTGAAGAAGTGCGCCGCCATACCTCGACCGACTCCGCACACGTCTATGGCGGCTTGCTGGGTCAGCTGAGCGCATGGTGCGAGCAAAGGCAAATTCCTTATGCGGGCGTGCCGGTCGGCACCATCAAGCGCTTTATCACCGGCAAGGGCAACGCCAGCAAAGACGACGTGGTTGCTGCTGTCCACGCGCTGGGTCATCGACCCCACGATGACAACGAAGCCGATGCGATTGCATTGCTCCTCACCATCACCCGCGCCACGGAGGCCGCATGAACAACCTAAAAATTGCCGCCAGAATGCGGCTTCCGACGACGACGAAGGAAGTCGCTGCTTGGTTTGAAGACGCAGTGCGGGTCGGTCGCAAACTGCCACCCGCTGGCCCGCGTGGCTATGTCACGCTGTGGCCAGAGTTCAAGCGCCTGCCGAACGAGCGCTATGCGGAGGATGACAAAAAACCATTTTTCGCGCCGAGCGAAGCAGCGATTGATCGCATGATCATCTGCAGTCGCTGGCTCGACTGGATTAGCGAGGAAGAGCGGCATTTGATTTGGTTACGTGCCAAACGTGAGCCGTGGAAGGACGTTTGTGCAGCGATGGGCTGTGATCGCACGACGGCATGGCGGCGGTTGAACGCCGCGTTTAGTCAAATTTTGGAGCATTTAGAGGCGGAGCAAAATCTGCCGTCGACGTTGGATCGGGAGTTGCAAACGCTTATTGACCAGTCTTGCCTTGTGAGCGCGATCTAGAAATATGCAAGCGGGTAGGCATCGCCTCGCCGCCTTCAACCAACGCGCAATCGCCCTTTGTTGTTTGAGATTTTCTAGATGCTTTTTTAAGGGGACGTCTCATCGCCCACGCGTGATGTATCCGATGCGGTGCCTATTACATAATTGGAACGCCATATAGCAACGAAAAAAGAAAAAAACCATCCTAATGGAGCGAGTGACAAAGCAAATGAAATAATTGTTCCAAATCCTCCAATTTGAGGACTTATTTTTTCCCACCTGGTCTTACTAAATCTGTGTTTCTCCTTATCCATACGTTCCACTTTTCCCTGCAATGACATTTCATCACTGCCCACATTTAACTTCAGATCCCCTTTAATAAAAAAACTGTCGGAAGCGTCAAAATCACTCACAACCTCCCCGTTAATGAATATCTTGGAAAAACCATTAGTTAATATATAGCTGAGTGCGCCGCTATGAAGAACATTTAGAGCCAAAGGCTTAGATAATTTGGGAGCAACTAATCGTCGAATCCCGCTCCCCATAATTCGCGCCGTACCATAGGAATTTGCTGCCATCTGAAGTAAAACTTCCTTTGATTTTACTGATAAGATAACAGAAAAATCTGCACCACTAAGGTCAACTCTGTTCACACCTGGCTCGCCATTAAATGGTATTACTCTACAAATCTCCTTTTTATAATTTGTTAAATCGGTTTTTGGAACGAAAATGAAATCAAATGTCCCTTGCTCTGTAATTACCTTCAACGATCTTTGCATACGCTTCTTTGAGTCAAAAGCTAAAGCGCTCATGGAATAATAAGTCGTACCTGATATAGGTGAGTGAAAAAGCTCGTCGTCAGAGTCAAGGTAAACGCCAACCTCAAGTTCGTCATTCGTCCCAGTCGGAATAATATCAAAACCTCTTAAACCATTTTTAAACTCGGACTTGAAAATCGCAATTTCGCTATCGATTGAAAATTTCAATTCGCCTTCATCCAAGCTAAAGCTTTGTAGCTGCTCAGCAAAGTTCGTCCCGCTATTATTACTGGTCATGACAAGTTCTATCAACTTTTTTCGATCTTCAAAATAGCATCCTTCTAGAAAAAATATCTTTGTCAAGACACCATAATACTCTGTATTAGTCCAAGCAATTTCGATATTACTTTTTCCGGATAACTCCAAGTGCGAGGGCGCCAATTTGACATCGGAGAATGCTGCAAAGTTTTCTAGAGCCTTTTTTTTATCTGTAACAACCTCGTAAGTTGCAGTGAAAGGACTAATTATAGTCGCTTTAATATCCACTATAGGAACGGCAAAAAATAGATTTGAAATAAAAAAGCTAACCGTGCAGATCAAGACGCCAATAATAAAAGGAAACGTTATATAGAATATGCTAGCAAATGGCATCTCTGCCACTAATTTAAACACATTTTTGTCTTGATTGAATCTAATTATCATCATCAAGGATGAAATTATCACGGCACCTATTAAATTTATCACCATGGTGGAAACTAAATATCCACCTGTTAGTTCCGGAAATTTTAGTACAATATCGTTTATTGTGAGGACTATTGAAATAGCGATTATTGAATCGTAAAAGGACGACCTTAGGTTAGCCTTGCGAAGCATAATGAAGGACACGACGAACATGCCAATAAACATCCTCCACCCTGTATTTTGCCAGACCCAATCTAGTAACCCTACCGTTTCATAAACTGAATAATCACTGCCATCGACAATAAATCTTACCGCATTTTCAAGGGAAGGGCCCGCCGTTACTATTACAACCAACGTAATCGCCAGAATGAAAATATGAGAAAAATAGGATTTATCATAACGTTTTATTCTTTCTGAATCTTTGTTATACTTAATGGCAAAAAAAATCATCATATCTCCAGCAGCATTTTGGCTAACGCGATCAACTCAGTAATTTTTCAGGCTACTAGCTTTAGTACAACCGCGAACGATACTCTTCGCATCTCAGCGCCAATCTGACAACTTGCCTAAGTTTCACCAGACGGTCGGGCACAAGCGTACAATTTCGCTTAACTGCCTGCCGAAAAATTAACGGAACACACCGACCAGCATAGGCGGCTAATTCGTGCGCTCAGAAATTTTTAGTAGCTGTCGATTGCGCACCTGGACGCTGATGGGGTTAGACAAAGTCATTTTTGGCATAGAGCTAGTAGCGTGCCAGGTCAAATAAAAAGCTTGCTACTAAAATTCCAAGCCTACATTCGTAGCCTTAACCGCCTTCAACCAGCGCGCAATCGCCAGCCCCGCCTCGCGGCCATCATGCACCGCAGTAACGACTAAATCCCACCACGCACATTGTCGCCACCAGCGAAAATTTTTGGGTTGCTGGTTTGAAAAGGTGCGGTTTTGCTTACTCTTGTTTGTCATCATTCCGTATTTTGAAATGTGGAATGCTTGGGCATAAGCTTTCTAAACAGTCATTCGCGCCCGCTTGGCGCGCTGCGTCACGGTCGCGACCAATCCAACGAGAGGAGCCTCAGCTAGCCCGCGCTGGCAAAGTGGCGCAACGACTGGAGGGCCGCAATGGATCAGCTTTTCCGCCAGTTCAATCACTCGCCTTTGCACATACGGCGCAGCCATTCCCGCATCACTGGCAAACTTTCGCCATGCGCTGGGGTCGATATCTTCCAGCGTCGCGCACTTGCCCATTTTCATCGCAAGCTTGGGCGATAGTTCTGGGTAAGCGGCCGTTGACAGCAAGTCATAAAGCGGTGCGAGCACCACGCCATTCACGCCGTAGAGCAAGCTGAAATTCTTACCGTGCGCGTCGCAGTTGCCGATCAGAAGATTGAAAATTGCCGCGTCCAGTAATTTGAGTACGTCGACCGCTGGACGATGCGCCGCGCGCCGAACCAGATCAAAGCAGGCTTTGAAGTTAGGCCCGCCTTCGCTGGCGTACTTGCGCTCGGATTCCACACCGAGCGCCTGACAAAAATCTTCCTGATGCAGACGGCGCGTTTTACCGTCGGCACCCATAGTTCGGTCATAGCGTTGAATCAACAAGAAGCTGCGCCCAGCTACAACGTGCGCTTCAATCGGCGCAACGTCCAGTCCCATCGCAGCAGCTAAGCGCATCGCAAAGGCTTCATTTTCCGTGGTTGCCTGAAATCGCGGAATCGGTGGCTTCAAAATGTGCGTGGTCGGTTGGCCGGGTGCTGGCAGCGCAATTCGCCCTTGGTGGATCACGACCGGGATTTTGCTCTGCGCGCCTGCAAGCGAAAGCCTTAATCCCTCAGTGCCTGCCATAAAAGGTCGGGTCGGCAGCGCGTCCAAAAGTGCGATCAGGCGCGCATCATCCAGTTCATCAGCCGCTGGGCCGTGCGCATCGGAACTGGAATCATCGGGTGGCGATTCGCCTTCTGGCCACAGCGTGAGCGCTCCGGCGACGTCGCCACCGAGTGCTTTAAGCAAACTAAAGGTGTTGCCTTTGGATACGCCCAGCAGTTTTGCGACCATTTCACGCTGCGCTTCTTCCGGCAGCAAGCCTCCGAAAAAAGGGCTGCATGCGCGCCGACCAAAAACCGTGACCTGTTTCGGCAGCGACGCTGACAAGGCGGGTGTAGCAGCATCGACAAGCCAAGCCGCGTCGTAACAAAAACTCATTTCGCCCGACAAATTGACCTGCAGAGCGCCGACCAATCGCCTGTCCCACCACACGTTTAGGGCTGGTTTCATGGAGTCACCTTGTCAATCAAGTGAAATTTGTAAGCCTAGCGCCGCCACCACTGCCAATGCTTTTCCCAATTGTGCTGTCGACTTTCCGGCTTCCAGATCAACAATAAAACGCGTACCAACGCCCGTTGCGCCAGCCAGTTGATCCTGTCTCAAGCCCTGGGACTTGCGCGCTGCGCGGATCGCTGCGCCAAATTCTTTGCTAGAAAGCACTGTGACTCACCAAATAATTACCGTTCGGTAACATTGATCGAAAGCCAACGGGAGTCAAGCGTTACTTTCCCGAGCGGGAATGCTTTCCCTTCAAATCAAGCACGCCGGTGCTGGCGAAACCCACAATAACGGTATACGCGGTAGCGATCAGCGGCCCGCGCTTATCGATTTGAAGGGGGAATCTTAGGCAGTGGCAAATTGGGCACGTTGGGCATGCGACGGAACACCTCGAAAGCCAATGCTGCACGACATAGGCTGTGAGCAATGCTACGCGGTTCCGTGGGTGCGCCCAACACCACATTCAAGCAGCAGAGCGGCAAGAAAGTAGCTCAGACGGTCCATGACGCTTCTGACTCAGAATGTCGTAAGTCCCTACGCCTGGGCGCGCGAGCGCGCAGACGAAGGATGTTTCGACATACTGAGTCGGTTGTGTCAGATGCAACTTTGAGAGCGCAGTGCTGCAAGTTGAGGGAAGTTGCGCCTTGTCAGGTATGTCCACGGCGTAGTGTGGTCGCGACGGAATTTAGCCCTGCAACAAAATTCAAAATCGGTGCTAGAGTTCGATCCATGGTGAAGCAATACCGCTCGCAGAGCAGCGTTGCTCAGCCCGACAACAGTCGTTAAGCGGTCGATGCAAAGCCACTCAAACGAGCGCAATGCGGTAGAACGAAGTTAAAGTGGATCAAAATAGGTTAATGAGGGCTGGAGTGGAAAATATCGGCAAGTTGAGGCAATTTGAGGCAATTAGGATGCAGTTTGAGACAATTCACGGGTCCTTCCCCTTGACAAATCCTTACGGGGATCATCAGCGCTAAACCTCGCTAGCGAAACGCAAAAAATCCGGGTTCGCAGTTCGCAGGTTCGCAGCCGCAAGCGGCCCGCCAAAATCAGCCACAGCATTCTCACTAAAGCCCGCGCCGTCGGGCTTTCTTAATTTGGTGTAACTCAATCAAGATGCAAACCGGCCATCCAGGTTCGCATTTTAGGTTCGCATTCGCACCCGTAGTTCGCAGCGTGGTTCCCACTCGAGTTCGCATCGACCAACACATGCCCACAGGTTCGCACCCGCACCGCAGTACGCACAAAAAGAAAGGATTTTTAAGTGGGCATCTCCATCCGCGCTTATGCGCGACTGCGTGGCGTTTCCGATATGGCCGTGCGCAAAGCGATTACGACGGGGCGCATCAGCAAAAATGCCGACGGCACGATTGACGCGGCGCTTGCCGATTCGCAGTGGGAGGTTCGAACCGACCCGAGTCAGCAACGCGAGGCCAGTCCATCAAAACCGACCCCGGTGGCCAAGCCAATGGAGCGTGTCGACGATACCCCCAGGGCGACGCCCACGCTCGCGCCGAATCGTCTGACCGCTGCACCGGAACCCGAACACGCGATGCCGGTCACCGGTAGCACCACCTTCGTGCAAGCGCGTACCGCCAACGAGGTGATCAAAGCGCAGACCAACAAAGTGCGCCTATCGCGCATGAAAGGCGATCTGATTGATCGTAACCAAGCGCTGGCGACCGTGTTCAAACTCGCACGCACGGAGCGCGATGCTTGGCTCAACTGGCCCGCGCGCATTTCCGCGCAAATGGCCGCAGAACTCAGCATTGACCCGCACTTGATGCACACGCTACTGGAACGTGAGGTGCGCACGCACTTGTTCGAGCTGGGCACGTTCAAAGCAACGCTTTGAATCATGCGTGCTATCGAACGCTAAAAAAACAAACAAGTATTCCTTTGCGAACCGCAGCCGCCCACAGGGCCTGATCTTTAACTCCATCAGGTGGCGCTGCGGTTCACATCTTTTTTGCAATGAGTGAAAAGCACATGACCGTATTGACCATGGAAGGATTGGCCGTTGAACACTGGCCGATTGCACGGCTTTTGCCTTATGCCAGAAACCCGCGCGTCAATGACCACGCCGTCGATCAAATGACGGCGGTGATTGCCGAGTTTGGCTTTCGCATTCCGGTAGTTGCGAAAAGCACCGGCGAGCTCGTTGACGGCCATTTGCGTCTCAAAGCGGCGCACAAGCTGGGCCTGACCACGGTGCCGGTGGCACTCGCGGATGATTTGAACGATGCACAAATCAGGGCGTTTCGCCTACTTGCCAATCGTTCGGCGACTTGGGCGAGCTGGGACGATGCACTTTTGAAATTAGAGCTGGACGAACTCAAGCTCTCTGAGTTTGACTTATCACTCACCGGCTTTTCGGATGAGGAAATTAGCGCGCTGATGGCCGATCTCGATGCGGAGCCAGAAGGCGAAAGCGGTTCGGGCGATGAAGACGCCTTGCCAGAGGTGCAAGCCGATCCAGTTTCAGCGCTGGGCGATGTTTGGTTACTCGGCCCGCATCGTGTGCTGTGCGGTGATGCCACTGTTGCCGAAAGCTATGAGGCGTTGCTGCAAGGTGAGCGCGTGCAGATGATTTTTAGCGATCCACCTTACAACGTGGACTACGCCAACACCGCTAAAGACAAACTGCGCGGCACCGCGCGCGCCATTTTGAACGACAACCTGGGCGAAGGCTTTGGCGGTTTTTTGTTCGCAGCGATCTCGGGCATGTTGGCACACTGCGACGGCGCAGTGTACTTGGCGATGTCATCGAGTGAGCTGGATACCTTACAAACCGCGTTTCGTGCTGCCGGTGGCAAATGGTCGACATTTATTATTTGGGCCAAGAACACCTTCACCTTGGGCCGAGCGGACTACCAACGCCAGTACGAACCGATTTTGTACGGCTGGGTGGAAGGCAAACCGCACCACTGGTGTGGTGCGCGCAATCAGGGCGATGTTTGGTTCGTCAACAAGCCACACAAAAACGATTTGCATCCGACGATGAAACCCATTGAGCTGATGGAGCGCGCTTTGGAAAATTCCTCGGTGCCGGGCAATCGCGTGTTGGATGCGTTTGGTGGATCGGGCTCGACGTTGATCGCCGCCGAAAAGACAAAACGCATCGCACGCCTGATGGAGTTGGATCCCAAATATGTCGATGTGATTGTGCGCCGGTGGCAGGACTACACCGGCAAGCACGCCACCCGACAATCGGATGGCGTGGCGTTTGATGCGCTTGCGCTAAAAGTGATGAGCACCTAAATCGGCATCTGCCAGCTCTGACTCGGTAGCCTTGGGCATCGCGGTGCCAAGCATGGCACCGGCTTTAAAAGCGGCTTCAAAAGCGTTACGGAGCGGCACGTCGAGGGTATCGAGCCCAAGGTGGTTTTGGGCAATGAGCAGAAAAATGCGGCTGATTTGATCCGAGATTTTGGAGGTAGGTGCGTCGTCATTCACGGTGTTTACTTTGGAGGGGCTCGCGAGGCTCATTGGCGTTGCTTCAGGATGTTTTGGATGATCGCTTGGACGTTGACTGCGCCGCTGGCGATGGCCGTCAGTTCGGCGGTCGGCATGGCGGTGATAAATGCAAATGCTCGACTTTCCAGCTCGCGTTGGGCGAGCGCTGACCAGCCACCGAAGTTGGCAAGTCGCGTCAAATCTTCAGGTCTACGGCCACCGTAGCCGGTGAAAAAGTCGCTCACTGCTTCGGTCAAATTTTCTGGGTTTTGTTCGGTAGGGCTCATGGTATTTCCAGGTGGGTTGCGGCGGGGTGTGATGCATGAACGCTTCAATGTGCAGGAACATCCACTCATATCTTGTGACGATGCGAAGGTGTTTGGCTTCCAGAAGGATTGGATTTCATGCGCTGCGCTTCGGCGTGCGCGTCAGGCAGTGTTGTGTCAAGCAGCGCCACGTACCGGGCGTAGTCATAGCCTTCGGGATTGACCAGCAAACGTGGACGATCAGGCGCGCGGACTTCGATGGCATCAATGATGGCCATACCGCCGCCTTTGCCCGCAAGCCAGAGCGTGGTTGCAAAGAAGTTGCTGGTAAAGGCATCAAACTCGAACACTGTCAGTTCGACAACCTCTTTGATCCGCGTCGGCTGCGGTCGCGCTTCAGCAGCACGCGCGTTTAAATCGTGAAGGTTGTTCGGTTTGCTCACAAAGCGAGCGGTCAGTGTGGCGTTGGGCATCATTCGTTTCCTTATGAATGCACGGTGGTTGCGCGGCTCGCTTGCACGCCTGCCTCATAGGCGGCTTGCAGTGCCGATTGCAGGCCCCAAACGGACACGTCGTGAAAGTCAAGGCTGTCGGAGTTGCGGGCTTCAAGGGTTTCGACAAAGCAGTGATCAAGGGCGATCTTTGCAAAGAGCGCTTGAATTTTTTGCTCGGCTGCGCTGAGTTTTTTCGCTGAATTTTTGGATTTCATGGTGGGTATTCTGTCTGGGTGGGGTGATGCATGAACGCTTCAAAGTGGCAGAACATCAACTCAAATCTTGAGATGACGCAATGCGTTTTGACTTCCGATGGTTTACTGGCAAAGCAGCACACCACGCGCCCCGAGAAGCGCGTGGTGACGGCGGAGTCAAGCGGCAATCGTTAAGTCATCGGGAGATTTGGCTTCTGCTTTTTCTGCGGCAGGTGTGCCAATCCAGTAAACCCTTTGGCCATCGCGTTTTACGTTTTCGATCACGCCGCCTAGGCCCTTGTTGAGCGTCGAGAGCGCGCCGCGCACCGAGTGCTGTTGCCAGCCCGTGGCGCTCATCAGCTCGTGCAAGCTCGTGCCGCCTTCGCGCTTGAGCAAGCTCAGCATCACGTCCTGCTTGGAAGGTGCGCGCACCTTGATCGGCTTTTCAGCTTTTTCAGTTTTGGCAGATTTTGGCGCTTTGGGTTTTTTTGCTGTCTCGGCAGGCTTGGCTTGCGGTGTTTCTGCAACCTCGACCGCTTCAACAATTTCCACAACCTCGGCGACCTCGACCACCTCGATAAGTTTGACGACTTTGCGACCAATGGCTGCGCGTCCGGCATCGGTGATCACCCAACCCTCGTTCGTGGGCGCAATCCATGCGCGCGTTTTGAGCCCGTCGATCACTTTGGCGCGTGCGCCGCCTTTGACGTTTTCGGGAAATGTTTCAACGCGACCGTCGGCGTGATCGGCGGCGGCGTTGAGGACAAACATTTGGGTTTCGCTGAGTTGGGTGGCTGGGGAATTTTGGCCGCTGTATTTCATGGTGTTGCTCCGTTTTTTGGTTTGAGGGGTTTGCTTTTGGCCCAACCATGAACGCTTCAATTCGGATCACTAAGCAACGGCTTTGATTGGCGCTTTTCGTTCTGTTCTAACTTCAGATGGATAGCTGTACACGCGGATGCGCAATGCATCGCGGCGCAGATTTTTAGGGCGTTTTCATGACCGTCGCCTTTGATGCACTGCCAGAAGCACCCATTTTCGCGAGCTGGCAAGAAGGCCTGACGCCCGATCCGAGCCTGACGGTTTCCGACTGGGCCGATCAGTACCGCATGCTCTCCAGCAAGTCAGCGTCGGAACCCGGACGCTGGCGCACTGCGCGCACGCCGTACCTGCGCGAGATCATGGATTGCCTTTCGCCTTCCTCGCCGGTTGAGCGCGTCGTGTTTATGAAAGGGGCGCAGATTGGCGGCACCGAGTGCGGCCTGAATTTCATCGGGTTTGTAATCCATCACACGCCAGGCCCAATGATGGCGGTCGCGCCCACGGTGGAAATGGCGAAGCGCTATTCCAAACAGCGCATTGATCCGCTGATTGAGGAAAGCCCGGCGCTCAAAACGTTGATTGCGCCGGCGCGCGCCAGAGACGCGGGCAACACCATTCTGGCGAAAGAGTATCGTGGCGGCGTGTTGGTGCTGACCGGGGCCAACTCCGCTGTCGGCTTGCGCTCGATGCCAGTGCGCTATTTGTTTCTGGACGAAGTCGACGGCTACCCGCGTGATGTAGAAGGCGAAGGCGATGCCATCGCATTGGCCGAAGCGCGCACGCGCACCTTTTCGCGGCGCAAGATCTTTATTGTCAGCACGCCCACCATTGCAGGCGCGTCAGCGGTTGAACGCGAGTATTTCGCCTCCGATCAGCGCAAATTCTTTCTGCCGTGCCCGCACTGTGGTCATGCCCAACACCTGCGCTTTGAACAGCTGCGCTGGGATTGGGGCCAGCCGAATGGCGTGCACTACATGTGCGAGTCTTGCACGCAGCCGATTGCCGAGCATCACAAAACGGCGATGTTGGCTGCAGGCGTTTGGCGCGCCACTTCCGAAGTGCCAAGTAGAACCGTCGGCTTTCACCTCTCCTCACTGTATTCGCCCTTGGGTTGGCGCAGCTGGGCCGAGATTGCCGCTGCGTGGGAAGCCGCGCAAGGTTCCGCTAATGCCTTAAAAACGTTCAAAAACACCGAGCTAGGCGAAACCTGGGTCGAAGAAGGCGACGCCCCGGATTGGGAGCGCTTGCTTGAACGCCGAGAAGATTATCCGATTGGACAAATGCCGCATGGCGGACTTTTGTTAGTCGGTGCGGCCGATATTCAAAAAGACCGAATCGAAGCATCCGTATGGGCCTACGGACGCGGCAAAGAATGCTGGCTTGTGGAACACCGCGTGCTGATGGGCGAAACGCACCACGACGAGGTGTGGACGCGACTTGCCGCCTTGATCGATGAGCGCTGGACGCACGCCTCGGGTAGCCAGATGAGTTTGGCACGTTTTGCCGTTGACTCGGGCTATGCCACACAGCAGGTGTATGGCTTTGTGCGCGGCCTCAAAGATCCGCGCGTGATGGCGATCAAGGGCGTGCATCGAGGTGCGGCGCTGATTGGCACGCCGACTGCCGTCGATGTCACCGTTCGCGGTAAAAAGCTCAAGCGCGGTACGAAAGTGTTTGCGGTCGCCGTGGGCATTGCCAAGCTGGAAATCACGACGTGCTTGAAGAAGTCCGTGGCCGTTGATGACAGCGGCGCGATGGTCTATCCCGCTGGTTATATCCACCTTCCCAAGATCGACGCCGAGTTCGTACAGCAATTGTGCGCCGAACAGCTCGTCACCAAACGAAATCGCCACGGTTTTCCGGTGCGCGAATGGCAAAAGCTGCGGGATCGGAACGAGGCGTTCGATATTTTGGTTTATTCCCGTGCCGCCGCCAGCGCTGCTGGCCTGGATCGCTTTGAGGAACGCCACTGGCTCGAGCTCGAACGCCAGCTGGGCATCACCGAGCGCACGCCGCAAAAGCGCACTGAGACTACCCAACAAAACGACCTTCGGATCGCTGATCGGGCCGATCCGGATCGCGTCATCACGGCGCAACTCCGCAAAGCCGATGCCAACAAAAAGACTGCGCGTCGTGTGATTCGCAGTTCCTGGATGCGCGGGTTTTAGCCTGATCAAAAACGTAGTTCACACACAAAAAGAAGGAAAAAACATGTCTTTAATTTCTAAAATCCAATCCCTCGTCATTGGCGTTGCTGCTGAGTTTAAAGCACTGCGTCGTGATTTGGGCAACCCCACCGCGTTGACCACGATGGCGCAAAGCAACTTGGTCGCCGCGATCAATGAAGTCCGCGCGCTGATTGATGCGACGCCGGGGCTGAATCTCATCAACGATGCCAACCCAAACGCCACGGCCACCACGTTGTCCGCAGCCGGTATTTTAAGTCGTCTGGAACAGCTCAAGTCCGATATTTTGGGTGGTGCTGACGGTGCTTTCGATACGCTCAAAGAACTACAGGAGGCGCTGGCAAGTGATACCAGCGGTATTGCTGCACTCTCCCAAGCCATTGATGCGCGTTTACGCTGTGATGCCGATCAAGGCTTGACGGTCACAGCGCAGACGCAAGCGCGCGTCAACATTCGCGCGATTAGCGTTGATGAAGTGGGTGATACCGAAACCGACTTCGTGGTCGGGTTTCGCGACGCGCTGGCCGCCTAAGCCATGAGTCTCGTTCGCAAGATCGCCGATCTCGCGGCGCGCATTGCGGTCGAGCTCAAGTCCAAAGCCACGCTGGGCGAGGTGAAAACCTTTCCTGGCGTGGCCAAGGCTTGGGCCAGCTTTGGCCTGCACGCTGGAAATGCGCAGTTGTTCGCGGGCTTCAATGTCGCCGCAGTCGAGCGTCAAGGCGTGGGTCGCTATCGCGTAGTGTTTGCTGCGCCGTTTGCCAACACCAACTATTGCTGGCAGGCGTTTGCGCGTAATAGCGGCCAGCGTGACTCCGTGAAACTGGCGATTGCCCGCGTGCGCGGGGATGCCAAAACACCGACCTCGCTAGAACTCTCGATTGTCAGTACCAGCGGCTCGCCGGTGGACTCAGCAGAAATCAACATTGTGGTGTTTGCGTAAATCCTATGGCCTACACCCAAACCCAACTCGAAGCGTTGGAAACGGCGCTGGCGCGCGGCGAAAAGATGGTGCGCTATGAGGACAAGCTGGTCGAGTACCGCTCGGTCGACGAACTCAAGGCAGCCATTGCCGAGGTCAAACGCGGGCTGTTCGAGCAAGCGCGTGACTCGGGCCTGTGGCCACGCGCGGCGCGCCAAATTCGTATTACCACTAATAAAGGATTCTAAACGTGGGCCTGTTTTCGCTGATTGCGACCTCGACACGCAATTGGCTGGGTGCGCGCCCCGTTTTGTCAAAGCTCGGCTTTCCTGTCCATGAAGCAGCAGGCCGTGGCCGCCGTTCGGTCGCGTGGTCACCCGGCAACCCGGGCGCGATTGCGGCCATGCTGGAAACGCATAACGAGCTGGTGGCCAAGAGCCGTGATCTGGCGCGCCGCAACGCCTGGGCGAACGCGGCACTCGAAGCTTATGTCGCGAACGCGATTGGCACCGGCATTAAACCGCAATCGATGGTATTGGATGCGGAGCTACGAGAAGTACTGCATCGGCTGTGGACGGACTGGACACTGGAAGCCGATGCCGCTGGACTGACTGATTTTTATGGCCTGCAAGCCTTGGCTTGTCGGGCGATGTTAGAAGGCGGCGAGTGCTTGGTGCGCTTACGCCCGCGACGGCCGGAGGATGGCTTGATCGTGGGTTTGCAGTTGCAATTGCTGGAGCCCGAGCACCTGCCGATCACGCTGAATGTGACGCTGGAAAACGGCAATACGATTCGGGCGGGCATTGAGTTCAACACGCTTGGCCAGCGCGTCGCCTATCACTTGTATCGCAATCACCCAGAAGAAGGGGCGATGGCCCCGATGTCGAGCAGCTACGGTAATGAGACCGTGCGCGTCCCGGCGGCAGAGATCGTGCACCTGTTTCGCCCACTGCGACCGGGCCAGATTCGCGGCGAACCTTGGTTAGCGCGTGCGCTGGTCAAGCTGCACGAGTTGGATCAGTACGACGATGCGGAGCTGGTGCGCAAGAAAACGGCGGCGATGTTTGCAGGCTTTGTTACCCGCCTTGCCCCGGAAGATCAGCTGCTGGGTGAAGGCGAAGCCGATGACAACGGTGTTGCGCTCGCGGGCATGGAGCCCGGCACCATGCAGGTGTTGGAACCCGGCGAGGATGTGAAGTTCAGCCAGCCCGCTGACGTGGGGGCGAATTACACCGAATTTTTGCGCATGCAGTTTCGCGCGGTCGCCGCAGCCATGGGCGTGACCTATGAGCAGCTGACCGGCGATCTCACCCAAGTCAACTACAGCTCCATTCGCGCGGGATTGTTGGAGTTTCGTCGCCGCGTTGAGGCGATCCAGCACAGCGTGTTCATCCATCAACTGTGCCGCCCGATTTGGAAGGCGTGGCTGACCCAAGCGGTGCTCGAAGGCGCGCTGCCGATCAGTAATTTTCAAAGCCGTCGGCGCGAGTTGCTGACGGTGAAGTGGATTCCTCAAGGTTGGCAATGGGTCGATCCTAAGAAAGAATTTGATGCGATGAAAACGGCGATTCGCGGCGGACTTTTAAGTCGCTCGGAAGCGATCAGTGCCTTTGGCTATGACGCCGAGGATGTCGACCAAGAGATTGCGAACGACAATCGGCGCGCCGATGACTTGGGCTTGATCTTTGATACCGATCCACGCCGGGATCCGGAGCGGCTGCACGCGGCTCCATCTGGCGCAAGCGGTGCTTCAAATCACGCCGCAAAAGTCGGCGAAAACACGCGCACCGCCCTCCCCATTTAGTCAGGACGCCATGTATTTACCCATCTCGCGGGCCGACTTCTCGGCACTCCGCTGCTTTTGTCGCGCCCAAAATTGGACACGCTGCTCGCGGTGTTGGGCGAGCGCATCGGCTTTTCTCAATTTGAAGTACCGGGCCTGGCGATGCCAACAATGACACCGATTGCGCGCCCCGAAAGCGCGCGCGTCGGCGCGGTCGCCATGCTTCCAGTGTTTGGCACGCTGGTACGACGCACGGTCGGCTTGGAGGCGGCGTCGGGCTTAACCAGCTATCACGAGTTAGCTGGGCAAATGCGCACCGCCGCTGCCGATCAATCAGTGCGCGGCATTTTGCTCGAGCTGGATTCGTCCGGCGGTGAGGCGGGCGGCGTGTTTGAGTTCGCCACCTTGGTACGCGCGATTGCGCAAGAAAAGCCGGTCTGGGCGATTGCCGCCGACTCAGCCTTCTCCGCCGCCTACGCCATCGCTTGCGCTGCCACCCGGGTGATTTTGACGCCGACCTCGGGTGTGGGCTCGATAGGCGTGATCGCAATGCACATCGATCAGTCGATTCGGGATGCGCAGCAAGGCTATCGCTTTACCGCCGTCACCGCAGGCGCACACAAAGCCGATCTCTCGCCCCACGCACCGGCGCAACCCGAAGCCCTAGCGCGATTGCAGCGCGAGGTAGATCGGCTGTACGGGCTGTTTGTCGAGCATGTGGTCGCGATGCGCGGCCTCTCTGCAAAGGCCATTCGCGCCACCGAAGCGGATTTTTATTTTGCCGATGCCGCTCTGTCGGTCGGGCTCGCCGATGCTGTTTTAGGCGTCGACGACACGCTCGCCGAGTTTGCGCACTTTTTGAGTGCTCCCCACCGCACCGCCACCCAATTTGGCACCGGCCTCACCCGAGGCGCGGTGCTGCTTTCGCACGTCACCCAAAAGGAAACCACCATGTCGCTTGATGATCAAAAACCTATGCCATCGCCTGCATCCGATGGCCCGCTGGAGCCGCCAGTCGATGCAACCAACATTGAAGCTCCGGAGGAGGAGATCAATCCACCGACCGAGCCAGGCGGCGCTCAAGATGCTGCAGCCTCCGCGCAAGCCCTTGTCGCTGCAGCGGACGTCAACACCAAAAAAACCTACGCGCACGCAGCTGAAATCGCCGAGATGTGCGCGCTCGCCAATAAAACCGAGCGCACCCATGGCTTTTTGATCAAAGGCCTGAGCGTGGCGCAAGCACGCTCGGCACTGCTGCACGAGTTGGCCGCTGGGGAAGAAATCGCCTCGGTATTGCCGCCGCTGGCACCCAGTGCCTCCCGAGCTGCAAGCGCGCCAGCCGCCGCCAACCCCCTGCTTGCCGCCATCGCCAAACTCAGCAAGGTCTAAATCATGCCCTCTATCCAAGAAGCCATGAACTTGGGCGATTTGCTCAAGTTCGAAGCCTCGCATTTTTACTCGCGAGATCGCGTCACCGTTGCTGCCAACCAAAACCTAAAACTCGGGTGCGTGGTGGCGTTCGCGCCCGATGGGCTGGTCAAGGCCCTCAATCCCACTGCCATCGATTCCCTCAATGAAGCCGCTGGTGTGCTGATTGTCGACGCCGACGCGACTTTGATCGAGTGCGACGCGCTGATCGTGAGTCGCCATGCCGTCGTCGCGCACCGCGCGCTGATTTGGCCAGCGGGGATCACGCCCGAACAAAAAAATCTCGCCATCACCCAGCTCAAACGCCTGGGCGTGCTCGTTCGCATCGCTGTTTAAGCGCACTGACAAGGAAATAAAAAGGAACTTTATGCAAAATCCCTTCACTAATCGCGCGTTTACGACCGCCAGCCTAACCGCCGCGATCAACTTACTGCCGAATCGCTACGGCAAGCTCGAATCGCTCAAGCTCATGCCGGTTAAATCCGTGCGCACGCGCCAAATCATTGTGCAAGAGCGCAATGGCGTGCTGACCTTGCTGCCCACCTTGCCACCGGGTTCGCCCGGCACGGTGGGTATGCGCGGCAAACGCAAAGCCCGCTCGTTTGTCGTGCCGCATATCCCCCATGATGATGTCGTATTACCCGAAGAAGTCTCGGGCGTTGTGCCGTTTGGCGTGGATCTCTCCAATGCGGCTGAGGTCGCGCAGGGTTACTTGGAAACCATCTCCAACGTCATGGCCGGACATTTGGAAACCATGCGCAACAAGCACGCGATCACGCTCGAACACCTGCGGATGGGCGCGCTCAAGGGCGTGATCTTGGACTCGGATGGCACAGAGCTTTATGACTTGTTTGATGAATTCGATATCACGCCAAAACTGATCAACTGCGCGCTCAATGTCCCGGAAACCAACGTTAAAACCAAGCTTGCCGAGGTGTTGCGCCACATAGAAGATAATTTGCGCGGTGAATACATGACCGGTGGCCATGTGTTGTGCAGCCCGGAGTATTTTGATTCGCTGACCAGCCATGGAAAAGTCGAAAAAGCCTTTGAGACCTTTCAAAACGGTGCGGTGCTGATCAACGATATGCGCGCCGGGTTTACCTATGGCGGCCTGACCTTTGAGGAGTATCGCGGTCAGGCGACGGATCTGGAAGGCACTACACGGCGCTTTATAGCGCCGGGCGAAGCGCACTGCTTTCCGCTCGGCACCATCGACACCTTTGCGACCTATGCGGCACCGGCGGACTTTAACGAGTCGGTCAACACCATGGGGCAGCTGCTGTACGCCAAACAAGAGCCGCGCAAGTTTGATCGCGGTACCGATATCCACACCCAAAGCAATCCGCTACCGATGTGCCACCGTCCGGGTGTGCTGGTTCGGTTGGTGGCCGCATGATGAGCGATCCCGTTGATCCCATTGTGCCGCTCGATATTTTAAGCCGCGTTTACGAATCTGCTGCCAGTGCTGGCCTTTTAACCGTCTGCATTTGGCATCGACAAAATGATGTGCCGGTGACGCACCACGTAGGTCTGCGCGCGCCGGATGATTCGGTGCTCGATCATCTGACCCGCAGCAAAGACACCACGATCAGCTATCCGAGCACCATTTTTATTGGTCTAAAAACCGGCGAAACCGTCGAGCTATTGGCGACGAACCGTCCAGGCCAGCGCTACCAAGTGCGCGAGGTCAAAGCGGTCGCTGATGGTGCCGAGCTGCGCGCGCGACTCACGCGGATCTAGTTCAGGAAATACCTATGTTGAACTCGATCCGCGAGCGAATTTTACAGGCACTGGCGGACAAGCTGGCACGCGTGGCGGCAGACCACGGGGCCAGCGTGCATCGCTCTCCCACGGTCGCCATTGAGCGCGAACACTGTCCAGCCTTGGTGTTGTTTCCCGAGCTGGATCAAATCACCGAACGCCCGAATGATCGCGTGGTGCGCCAGCTCACCGTCAAAGTCGTCGCACTTGCACGAGCAGTGTCGCCGCAAACACCCGAACCGATAGCCGATGCGCTCCTGGTGGCGGCCCACGCGGCCATTATGGCGGACACCAATCTTGGCGGGCTGTGCACCGGCATTCAAGAGATCGACGCTGAGTTCGAAGTCGAAGATGCTGATGCCGAGGCCTGCGCCATTCCGCAGTGCTATCGCGTCAGCTATCGAACGCTGGCCGTTGATCTTTCGGTTTTGGGCTAAGCCCATACCCCATTTCTATCCACTCCCCTAAAACCAGGAATAAATAACCATGTCAACCTATGCCTCCTTTCAAGGCCGCGTCTATCTGGGCAAGCGTGACGCGTCGGGTAATCCGACCGATGTGCGCTCGCCCGGCAACGTCGCGGAACTCAAGCTGTCGTTAAAAACCGAAGTGCTTGAACATTTTGAATCTCAAACCGGTCAGCGTTCGCTAGATCACCGGATGGTCAAGCAAAAAGCCGCCACGATTATGCTAACCATTGAGGAGTTCACCAAAGAGAATCTGGCCTTAGCGCTCTATGGCAGCTTTGTGCAGAGCCAAAGTGGCAACGTGCAGGCGCAACCGATTCCAGCGCCTATCCTCGGGGATCGCTTTTTACTGGCGCATCCAAAAGTTTCTGCGTTGGTGGTTAAAGACAGCGCGGTGCCGCCCAGCACGCTCGCGCTTAGCGTGGATTACACGGCAGAGTTGGATTTTGGCGCTATTCAATTCTTGCGCTTGGACAATGGTGCAACGCCGCCTGTGCCTTATGTGGCACCGATCAAAGCCGCGTATGCCTTTGGCGAAACCACGGAAATTGGCATCTTTACCCAGCCCTTGCCCGAGCGCTTTTTGCGCTTTGAAGGACTCAATACCGCGCAAGGCAACGCCAAAGTGCTGGTCGAGCTGTATCGCGTCGCATTTGATCCGCTGAAAGAGCTGAGCTTGATTTCGGATGAGTACAACAAGTTTGAATTGGAAGGCAGCTTGCTGGCCGACAACACCAAACCCGCTGATTCACTGCTCGGCCAGTTCGGCCGGATCGTTACTTTGTAAGGAAATTCACGCATGCACAACGCACACCTTTCTGATCTGGAAAAGCTCGTCCCGGCGGGCATCAAAGTCATGCTTGGCAAAGATACGCTTAACCTATTGCCGCTCAAAGTCGGCCAGCTTCCGGCCATGATGCGCGCGATTGGCCCGCTGGCGGGCAGCCTCAAGCAAGAATCGATTGACTGGTTCGGCTTGCTGGCTCAAAACAGCGATGCGCTCTTGGATGCCATTGCGATTGGCTGCAATAAGCCGCGTGTCTGGATTGATGCATTGGATGCCGACGATGCACTGGTATTGGCCGCGAAAGTGGTGGAGGTCAACGCCGATTTTTTCGCCCTGCGGGTGCTGCCGAAGTTCGAAGTGCTGTTTCAGACCGCGCACGACAAGAGCGAAGCACTGACGAGCGCGCCAAACGTCCGAGTTTCTTCGACATTGTCCAGCGACTAATCAGCGCTGGGCACAGCCTAGAGGATATCCTGGCGATGACGTTGGCGCAGTTGCGGGGCTTTATGGCGGCGGTTGAACGCCTAGAACTCGATAAAGAGCTGCGCTTGCTCCACCTTCTCGTGCTTGGCTCGCGTGGTGA
This sequence comes from Rhodanobacteraceae bacterium, assembly GCA_043754435.1. Lineage (GTDB taxonomy): Bacteria > Pseudomonadota > Gammaproteobacteria > Xanthomonadales > SZUA-5 > JANNYA01. The sequence goes on along the minus strand of JAYUUS010000245.1, from coordinate 946 downwards.
TCAAAAGGCGCTTGATAAGGCTTCTGAACAGCTTCGGCCCTCTCAATGAAAATTAGACTTGCCCTCAATAGCACCGAGGCTAAAGCCAATCTGACACAGTGGAGCGAAAAGCTGAGGAAAAAGCTGCATAAAGCTTCCGTAGCAGCGCTGGCGCGCGAAGCACCCAAAATGAAAACGGCGATGCAGGCGCATGTGGCCAGCAAGCTGAAAGTGGCTCGCCCAGCGTTCCTAAAAACGCTGTTTGCCAAAGTCATGAACGCCAAAGCGGATCGACTACCGGCGCTGCATGTGGGTTCCAAAGTGCCGTGGTTGGGCATGCATGAAACGGGCGGCACGATCAAAGGCAAGCTGCTGATTCCATTGCATGGTCGCGTGGGCCGCAAACAGTTTAAAGCACAGATCGCGGCACTTCGACGCGGCGGCAACGCTTACTTTGTCAAAGCCAAGAACGGCAATTTGGTGCTGATGGCGGAAAACCAAAAAGAGTAGTAAGCGTCCGCCCCAAACCATCTCCATTGTGGCTAGTGAGCCGTTCAAGCTCCAATTTTTGGAGCAAGCACGATGTCATCGGAATCAAATCGGCAGCAACAACGCGCACAATGGCATGAACGAATAGTCGCGCAGTCTTTGAGCGGCTTGGCGATTCCTAAGTTTTGTCGCCAACACGGGCTCTGTAGCAAGACGTTTTATCGCTGGAAGTCGCGCTTGAATTCGGTTTTTACCAATAAGGTGATTGCAGCGACAACGAAGCCGCCGAAATTCTTGACGTTAAAAGCACCGCCGCGCGCGGCGCAGCGCTTGGTTTTGATTCGTCTTTCGAGTGGCGCACAGATATCGGTTTTTGATATTTCCGCGATCCCGGCACTGCTTGCAGAGATACGCTGATGTGGGTTCGACCCAGTTCGGTGCAGGTGTGTTTGAGCCCTGTTGATTTCCGGAAAAATAT
>JAYUUS010000244.1:0-8636 GCA_043754435.1 Rhodanobacteraceae bacterium | reverse complement strand
GAGCCGGCGCCCGAGCCACGTCCTGGCCCTACCGGAATGCCGTTGCTTTTAGCCCAACGAATAAACTCCGAAACGATCAAGAAATAGCCGCTAAAACCCATGCGTAAAATGACGCTGAGCTCCAGCGCTAGGCGCTCGGCGTAAGCAACAGCCGTGGTACTGAGCTGGCCTAGTTTTTCAAGTTTCGCTAAGCGTTGAGCGAGCCCTGCGTTCGCCTCAGCCGCCAAAAATTCATCACTGCTCATGCCCGGAGGCGTGGGGAATTCCGGCAAAAAATACTTGCCCAAACTTAAACTAACATTACAACGTTTTGCCAACTCCAGCGTATTTTCCACCGCTACCGGAATATCCGCAAAGCGCGCCGCCATCGCCGCTGCAGACAGCAATTCCTGCGCTGGCGTATGGCGCTTTTCGCGCCTTGCGTCGCTCATGACGTAGCCTTCGTGAATGCACACACGCGCCTCATGCGCGGTGAACTCATCCATTTCAGCGTCACTGACTGCATCGGCCGCTGCGGGCAAAAACACCGCTTCATTGGTGGCGACACAGGGCAACCCTAACGCGACGGAAAGCTCGGCAAAGGGCTGTACCAGCGCATTTTCGCCACTGCGGCCACAGCGCGACAGTTCGATATAGCAGCGGTCACTGAAAGTATCTGACCAGCGGCGCATCAGCTTATGAGCTTCGTTTTCTTGGCCCACGGCTAACGCTTGCGCGACGTCAGAACGATAGCCAATCAAGACAATCAAGCCTTCATTGGCCTCTAGCAGCCACGGCCAAGAGATCGCGGGTTCCTGCGCTTTGCTGCGCTCCATCCAAGCGCGCGATAGCAACCGACATAAATTGAGATAGCCAACTCTATTTTGGCACAGCAGCGTGAAACGAAAGCGCGGCGCGCCCGCCTCACCGGTATTGGCGCGCAACCAACAATCAGCGCCGACAATCGGCTTAATACCGGCCGATTCAGCGGCTTTGAAAAACTTTACTAGCGCAAAAAGATTCAGCTCATCGGTAATTGCCAGAGCCGGCAAGCCGAATTCTTTGGCTTGCTTGATGAGCTGGCTCAAACGAATGGTCGAATCGACCATGGAATATTCGGAATGGATGCGCAGCGGGACATACAGCTGCGCCGCCGCCGGATTTTCGGTCAACGAACTTTCGGCCAACGATTGATCGGTCAAGGCATGCACGGGAAAGCTAACTCAACCTAGTTGTCACGGGTAAAACCAACATCCCGGCGCGCCACTGAGATGCTCACGGTGAATCCGGCAATAACGTCAACGAACATCATCAACGCAATGATGAGAAAGGGCGCATTGCCCGCCGTAGCACTCAGCAAAAACTCCAAAAGTGTTATGACAAACAGCGTCAGCGATAAAACATGATCCAAAATCGAGCTATTGCCGGTGCGCGTTGATTTCAGAATCTCGAAATACAAAAACACCAAACCAACCAGAATCGACACATCACCTGCTGTGAGAGTTAATTTAGCGCCGGATGGCAAAGCGGTCGTAAAAACCTGCGCGCTCAAGCCGCCGTCAACGGTAAACATCAACACGTTGATCAAAATAAAAGGGATCAGTAGGAGCGGAAATGCGGCCATGGGGGATTTCGGCTTCAGGAGCGGCCGCCTAGCATAACAGCGTGAAGTTGGGCTATTGCAAAATGACTGCTCTCAGTGAGCCGCCTAAGATTCGTCATTGTGAACGCAGTGAAGCAATCACGTCGTTTAAAGCTAGATTGCTTCGCTACGCTCGCAAAGACGAAGTTCATGGATTGTGTGCAGTTTTGCTCTCTAAAACGGATAAGTCAGGGTGCGCTTCAAAGTGAACTTAATGCGCAAAAAAAACCCCGGCGAGCCGAGGTTTTTTGCGCCGTTGACCAGCGCCGTCGATTCACACCCAATCACGAGGGTGGCTCAATATTACTTGAGTGGGGTGACCGACGCGGCTTGTAGGCCTTTGGGGCCGGTCGTGACGTCGAAGTTCACTTTTTGACCTTGTTGCAGCGTACGAAAACCCGCACCGCCAACCGCCGAGTAATGAACAAAAACATCTTCACCGCCATTATCTGGCGCGATGAACCCAAAGCCTTTTGCGTCGTTAAACCACTTAACGGTACCGGTCTGCATATTCTGACTACCTTTAAAAACTGAAACATTAGATTTAGTGATGTGCGGATGCGCGCCTAACCTGAATGCAACGCTAAGCTAGTGGTAAAAACATCTAGCAAATGCGACAACAAAAGGCGAAACGGAGGCAATTAACACATCTAGATTATGCACTCAGCTCAGGAGATTGGTTAAGAATTCATTTGGTTAGCTATGTAAATTAATGTAACTCGATGAACTTTTCACTCTGGCCGAACATTGTGCGATCACTTCGAATCGCATCCTTCGACGCGGCAAACCGTCATGCACAAATGATCTGCTGTTAAGATCTATGTTATGACAAGAATAATTGCGGTTACCAATCAAAAAGGTGGCGTGGGTAAGACTACAACCTGCGTCAATTTATCATCGGCCTTAGCGCAGCTAGAGAAACGCGTTCTGCTGATCGATTTTGATCCCCAAGGCCATGCCACTATGGGTTCAGGCGTTGATAAAAAAAACGCCAAGCCAACTGGCTATGAAGTGTTATTAGACGAAGTTCCTTTGGTACAGGCAATTGTGACCCTGGCGCATGGCTATGATTTATTACCCGGCAACGGCGATTTAACCGCCGCCGAAGTGCGATTAATGCCGCAACCCGGCCGGGAAATTCGACTCAAACAGCAGCTGGAGACGGTGGTCGGGCGATATGATTTTGTTCTCATTGATTGCCCACCCAGCTTAGGCGTGTTGACACTAAACGCGCTGAGCGCAGCGGATTCCGTATTGATCCCGATCCAATGTGAATTTTACGCGCTTGATGGGCTAACGCAGCTGCTAGACACCATCAAAGCCGTGCGTGGAACCGTCAACGGCCAGCTGCAAATGGAAGGCCTGCTGCGCACAATGTTTGACCCTCGAAACAACCTATGTGCGGACGTATCGGCTCAACTTGAACGCCATTTTGGTGACAAAGTATTTGCCGCGGTTATTCCTCGCAATGTAAGGCTGGCTGAAGCACCCAGCCATGGTCAGCCGATCATGCAATATGATAAGTCGAGCCGTGGCGCCAAGGCTTACTTGGCGCTTGCTGAAGAAATTGTAGCGCGCAACCAACCCCGTAAAGCTGGACCGGTTAAAAACGCGCAGTTAAAACCCGATGGACGAAAAAGCTAATGCTGCCAAGCTTGCGACTTGCAATCATCAAGGATAAGCGATGCTGAAAAAACGAGGCCTTGGGCGCGGACTCGATGCGCTTTTGGGCGATGCTTTAGTTCATTCTGCGCATGAAACGCAGTCGCACAATACTATCGTTGAAATTCCCATAGAACAAATTCAACCTGGAAAATATCAGCCTCGAACGCATTTTGATGTCGAAAAGCTCAATGAGCTTGCCGCCTCAATCAAGTCCCAAGGGCTAGTTCAGCCGGTCATCGTGCGCCAGCTAAAGGGCAATAGCTTCGAATTGATCGCCGGTGAACGCCGCTGGCGCGCGGCACAAATCGCCGAATTGCGGCAAATTCCGGCAATTGTTCGGATAGTGCCGGATCAAGCCACGATTGCCATGTCGCTGATTGAAAATATCCAGCGTGAAGATCTGACGCCGATTGAAGAAGCCCAAGCGCTCAAGCGGTTGATTGATGAATTTGATTTGACGCACCAGTTAGCGGCTGATGCCGTAGGGCGCTCACGCGCGGCGGTCAGCAATTTGCTGCGCCTACTTGAGCTATCCCCGGCGGTACGCGTCCTGCTCGACAACGGCAAAATTGATATGGGACATGCGCGTGCGCTGCTCAGTCTAGATCCCAACAAACAAACTCTGTTGGCGAAGCGTGTGATTGATGAAGGCTTGAATGTGCGCCAGACCGAATTTGAAGTCCGCAAATTATTGCATCCAGCGTTGCCTAGTAAAGTGAGTATGCCTAAAAAAAGTGATCCAAATATCGCGGCACTGGCGCAAAATTTGAGCGAAAGGCTGGGGGCGCGCGTATCCATCGAGCACACCAGCAGTAAATTGGGCGGCGGTAAGGGGAAATTGGTAATCGGCTACTCAAGTTTGGATGAACTTGACGGCATTTTGGCGCGAGTAAAATAGATGGCAAAGTCAGATTTAGCAGCCCTGCCCGCCTTAAGCGCTGGCACGAAAATTTTACTCGGAGTTTCGGGCAGCATTGCCGCCTATAAAGCCTGCGAGCTGGTGCGTCGCTTGACTGACTTAGGCTGCGTCGTGCGCGTGGTGCTGACCGAGAATGCGGAAAAATTCGTCTCGGCAACCACTTTCCATGCTTTGAGCGGCGAAACCGTGCGCACAAGCTTATGGGACAGCCACGCGGAAGCGGCGATGAGCCATATTCAGCTGGCACGCTGGGCTGATTGCTTAGTGATTGCGCCCGCCTCAGCCAACACGATTGCCAAACTTGCCCACGGCCTGTGCGATGACTTACTCGGAACGCTGGCACTGGCAACGACCGCGCCCTTAGTCCTAGCGCCCGCGATGAATCAGCAGATGTTTGCGAGCCAAGTACTGCAAAATAATTTGTCAGTACTGCAAGCGCGCGGTGCACTGATCTTAGGCCCCGCAAGTGGCGCGCAGGCCTGTGGCGATGTCGGGCCAGGTCGTATGTTGGAAGCGCAGGAGATTATTCATTTATTGCAGCAAGCCGGGACGGAGGCGATTGACCTCAGTGCGCTGCGCGGCAAAGTCGTGGTGATTACCGCAGGTCCTACCTATGAAGATCTGGATCCGGTGCGGTATTTAGGCAATCGCAGTAGCGGCAAAATGGGTTTTGCCATTGCGCAAGCGGCAGCACTTGCGGGCGCGGAAGTGAGTTTAATCGCGGGCCCGTGTGCGCTTTGCACCCCGGCTGGCGTTGCGCGCATTGACGTGCGTGATGCACGCTCCATGCACGCGCAAGCCTTAAGCGCCGCGCCAAGCGCGGATTTATTTATTGCCGCAGCCGCCGTTGCCGACTATCGCCCGGCGCATCAAAGTTTGCAAAAAATCAAGAAGTCCAGCGACGAAACCCAAATCACGCTGGTCAAAAACCCAGACATTATTGCGGACGTAAGTGCTGCAGTCCACGGTAAAGCCAAAAGGCCGCTGTTAGTGGGTTTTGCCGCTGAAACCGAAACCGTATTGGAAAATGCGCGCGCGAAACGAATTCGTAAAGGGCTGGATTTTATCGCCGCAAACCATGTTGGCCCCGGATTAGGTATGGAAGCAGAAGGTAACGCATTAGTGCTGATCGGGGCCGACAGCGAACTTGAGCTGGGCTACGCCAATAAATCACTGCTTGCCAAGCGGCTTTTACAGGCCCTTATTCCCCATTTGTTAGGATCTAGGCAAAACCAGTCCACCGAAACGTTGCCCAGCCCATGAGCAGTCAAATTGATGAATCCGGCATTAAAACGCTCCAGCTCAAAATTCTTGACGCCCGCATAGGCACACTGTGGCCGCTACCCAGCTATGCCACCGTTGCCAGCGCAGGCATGGATTTACGCGCCTGTATCGCAGAGGAATTGACGCTTGCGCCCGGTGAAACAGCGATGGTCAGTGCCGGAATTGCGCTCTATTTAAACGATGCGAACTTTGCCGCAGTGCTTTTGCCGCGTTCGGGTTTAGGTGCCAAAGGCTTAGTTTTAGGGAATTTAGTGGGTTTGATTGACGCTGATTACCAAGGCCTCATTAATATGGCGTGTTGGAATCGCTCCAGCACCGCGTTTACGATCCAGCCCGGTGACCGAGTTGCGCAATTGGTGGTTCTACCGATCGCGCGGGTGGCGTTTCAAGTTGTTGACGACTTTGTTGCCACCGAGCGCGGGAATGGCGGCTATGGGCATACGGGTGTCGGGTAATTCAGGGGGCAATAATTCGCCTCATAGTTTGCATGTTGGGTTCCGCGCGCCCCGTAGACGTGGCAAGATTCACACATTAAAAGCCCACTGGGTCTGCAACCAGCCGATTTAAGGGATCAAAAGAGAATTATGGCTAAAAAAGTAACCGTTGGCGAACTTGCTAAGCGTGCCCAAGAAGTTGCCAACACCCCCAAGCAACATAAGGAGCCGCAACCGGCAATCTTTATGTTGGGTATCGGCGTAGGCTTATTATTTGCCGCACTCTGCCTTTGGCAAGCCATAGGCATCTTTCGAGCCAGTAGCGCCGTCGCAAATGCCGCTGACGTTGCAAATCGGCTTTCCAAAGAGCTTGCCGCAGAAGCTGAACATGCGCGCGGCAGTCTAGTCAAAGCGTCACAAAGCCCTGAAGTACTCAAACTCGTCACTGAAATTGAAGGTTTTAATCCAACTGCAGCGCGCGCTGAAATTCTTGCGCTCATCCCCGAATGTCGCGATGCCGACGTAATTCGCGGTAGCGACGTCAACGCAGCACTGGGCGGACGCTATGCAGAGTTTGGTTTTGCCAAAAGCGATGTCTTGTTAGAAGCACAGCAATCTGGCAGCATTGTGCCGGCACAGCTGCATGTAGAGAAAGATCAGAGCTTTAGCTTGGTTTTAGTGGCTCCAGTAAAACAAGGCGGCACCACATTTGGCTATGTGCTGGGGAAATTTCCTGCGGAAAAGATTGTCAAACAGCTGCTTGCCTTCAAAGGCAATGGCACGATCGCGTTACAACAAACTGGGGCAAACGACCCCGTTACCATGCTCACTAGCGGCCCAGGGGCGGTATCTGCTGGCACAACTTTGGTGCCTGGAAGCCGACTACTTTTTGCTTGGGGTGCCGCAGGCGCGTATGCACCACTGCCCTTCGAAGGACTTGTCTCTTCCTTACTATTTGCATTGCTAGGATTGGGCTTTGCCGGGCTATTAGCCTATGTGCGTTTACGCCCATCACTAATTTCTAACATGACCGCCAAAATGAGATCCTCAAGCTCCGAAGCAGTACCGGAAGCGAAAGCCCGCCCAACAACGGTGCGCGCGGATGAACTGTTAAAAGCACAAACGACCGCCAAAATTGTGGCGGTCAAAGCCGCCGAGGCCGCCGTTTTATCACCCGCACCTGAACGCGATATCGCTGGAAAAGCGCTGCCGAATGTCAACGTGAGCCGAAGCATTTTTCGCGCCTACGACATCCGTGGCGTCATTGGCAGCACCTTGAACGAAGGAGTGGCTGAGCTTTTAGGGCGCGCGCTGGGTAGCGAAATTATTGAGCGCGGTTTAACCGAAATGGTTGTTGCACGCGATGGCCGCTTATCCGGCCCGGCACTCAGCGCTGCGCTCATCCGTGGGCTGCGCGCGACCGGCTGTAACGTAATTGATTTAGGCGCAGTGCCCACGCCGGTGCTGTATTTCGCTACGTATCAGCTCAATACCGGCAGTGGGGTAATGGTAACCGGTTCGCACAACCCGCCTGATTACAATGGTTTTAAGATGATGATTGGCGGGGAAACTTTGGCTGAGCAGTCGATTCAAGATCTGTATACGCGCATCAATACATCACGCTTTAGCGAAGGTTCCGGTTCACTGCAAACAATGGATGTGACTGAAGCCTACATCGACAAAATTAGCGGTGATATTCAATTGGAGAACCCACTTCGGGTCGTGATTGACGCGGGCAGTGGTATTGCGGGTGCCATCGCACCAAAACTGCTGCAGTCGATCGGCTGTGAAATTGAAGAGCTTTACTGCGAAGTGGACGGTAATTTTCCGCACCATCACCCCGATCCGTCTGACCCGAAGAATCTAAAAGATTTAATCGTGGCCGTTAAGCAAATGAACGCGGATATCGGCGTAGCATTTGACGGCGATGGCGATCGTTTAGGCATTGTCACGCGCAGCGGCAAAATTATTTATCCTGATCGCATGCTGATTCTGTTCGCACGCGACGTGCTGTCGCGGGTGCCGGGCGCAAGCATTATTTTTGATGTTAAATGCACTGGCGCATTAGCTCCGGCTATTCGCGCGGCAGGCGGAGTGCCGGTAATGTATAAGACCGGACATTCGCTGATTAAAGGCAAGATGAAAGAAATTGATGCTGCGCTTGCGGGTGAAATGAGCGGGCACTTTTTCTTCAAAGAACGTTGGCTGGGCTTTGATGACGGGATGTATGCGGCGTGTAGGTTGCTAGAAATTTTAGCGGCAAGCGGCTTGGATGCGGATGATTTGTTCGACGATATTCCTGATGCAGTGAGTACGCCCGAATTAAAAATAGAAATGGAAGAAGGCGCGCACTACCGTTTTATCGAACGTTTTATCAAATCGGCCAAATTTCCGGGTGCGCGCATCACCAGCATTGATGGCATTCGCGCTGACTTTGACGACGGCTGGGGTTTGGTGCGTTGTTCAAACACCACGCCGTGCTTAGTGCTGCGCTTTGAGGGCACAGACGATACCGCGCTAAATCGTATTCAAGAACTTTTTAGAACGCAAATTTTGCTGTTGGATAAATCGCTCAAACTGCCGTTTTGAAAGGAATGAAGAATGCTATTGAGTTTCCGAAGCGATGATTTCTCGAAACTGCTTTCCCCGCAAATAAATTCCCAAACCTATGAATGACTGTCGAACGCAGCTCGAAAACAACCATCAAGTTCTC
>JAYUUS010000243.1:0-26616 GCA_043754435.1 Rhodanobacteraceae bacterium | reverse complement strand
CGCATCGCTCAAGCTTGTACGCGCTCCTGTCCAAGCGACGCTTCCTGATCGGGCAGCTTTGACGAAAAAAGCGCTCTCTTTTCGCGCGCTTCAACCCTATCCAGGCAAATTCAATCGCTTGGATGCATATGATTTGTAGTTTAGACACCAATATTTTTGTTTATTGCATAGATGCTACCGATGCCAAAAAGCATCAGGCCGCACTTGCGCTACTTGCCCGAGCAATTGATGCAGTGCCAATCGCTGTTTTAGCAACTTTTCTAGCACGCTAAAATTTGAGTGCAAACTCGCCTAGACTTAAGGCATAACCGTAGCCAGCGGTGGCCGTCATTAATCGCACAAGTACCAACCAACCATCAAACACTCGGAGCCTTTACATGTCTTACACCAAGTTCAAAAAGCTCGCCGAAGAGACCGGCGCGAAGTTTGTCGATATGCGTTTTGCTGATTTGCTCGGCAAAGATCACCATTTCACCTTTCCGCTGCACGCGATTGATGAGTCCACCTTTGAAGACGGCAAGATGTTTGATGGCAGCTCGATTGCGGGTTGGAAGGGCATCAATGAATCCGATATGGCGCTATTGCCCGAAGCCGCCAGCGCATTTCTCGACCCATTTATGGAAGAACCCACGTTGGTCGTGCGTTGCGATGTGCTGGAACCCTCGACCATGCAATCGTATTCACGCTGCCCGCGCGGTGTGGCGAAACGCGCTGAGCTGTATCTAAAAGCTTCCGGCACGGCGGATGTGGCGTATTTCGGGCCGGAGCCAGAATTTTTCGTGTTTGATTCGGTGCAATCAGAAGTGTCGATGAAAGGTTCGTTTTATGAGATCGATTCGCGCGAAGCCGCTTGGAATTCCGGCAAAGCTTACAAAGAAGAAGGCGGCAATACTGGCCAACGCCCGAATGTGAAGGGCGGCTACTTTCCCGTACCTCCAGTAGATTCGCTGCAAGATTTGCGCTCTGCGATGTGTTTGGCACTGGACGAATTGGGCATTGAAGTCGAAGTGCATCACCATGAAGTTGCCACCGCTGGGCAATGCGAAATCGGCACCAAATTCAACACGCTGGTACGCAAGGCCGATGAGCTTTTGATGCTGAAATATGTGGTGCGCAACGTTGCACATCAACACGGCATGACCGCGACCTTTATGCCAAAGCCCATCGTTGGCGATAACGGCTCGGGCATGCACGTGCACCAATCCTTAGCCAAAGGCGGCAAAAACCTGTTCGCGGGCGAAGGCTACGGCGGTTTGAGCAAAACTGCGCTCTACTACATTGGCGGTATTTTCAAGCACGCGCGTGCCATCAACGCGTTCGCCAATTCCACCACCAACAGCTACAAGCGTTTAGTGCCGGGCTTTGAAGCGCCGGTGATGTTGGCGTATTCTGCGCGTAACCGCTCGGCCAGCTGCCGTATTCCTTGGGTGCCGAATCAAAAAGCGCGCCGCATTGAAGTGCGCTTCCCAGACCCTGTGCAAACCGGCTATTTGACCTTTGCAGCGCTGATGATGGCAGGCCTTGACGGCATCAAAAACAAGATCGACCCCGGCGCGCCGATGGATAAAGACTTGTACGACTTACCGCCAGAAGAAGAAAAGAATATCCCAACCGTTTGCCACAGCTTAGATATGGCTTTGGAAGCGCTAGACAAAGATCGTGACTTCCTTAAAGCGGGCGGCGTGTTCACCGATGATTTGATCGACGGCTACATCGCGCTGAAGATGAAAGAAGTCACCGCCCTGCGTATGCATACGCATCCGATTGAAATCAGGGATTTCTACGCGGTTTGATAACGGTTTAGATTTTGCTTAAAACTTGACGCCAGCGATGCAAATTGCTGGCGTTTCCATATCCGCCTAACATGGAGGTGCTCTAGATTGTATTTAAGTTTTTCGGCAACTATTTTTTCCTTCACAGTTGAGCATCGGGGAATGTATAGTTTGCCGGGCATGCTGGGTGTCTTACCCGGCGATAAAATAACGAGAGATGTAGATCATGGGTCTTATTCAAGCAGCGGTGGGTTCGATTGGCGGTGCGCTGGCCGATCAGTGGAAAGACTTTTACACAGTGCCGCAGGGCCTGCCAGCGACAGCGGCGCTATTCGCTGCGGTGCCGCAGGGCAGCAATGCTGGACGTGGCTCGAATACACGGGGCTCGTCGAACATCATCACCAATGGCTCAAAGATCGTCGTTCCCGAAGGTTATGGGCTGCTGCTATTCCAGGATGGCGCAATCACCGGCTTCATAGCCGAACCGGGTGCTTATGAATGGCGCTCGGACGATCTCAACTCGAAGTCGATTTTTACCGGCGGCGGCTTCGTCGATACGTTGGTCAAGCAAAGCTGGGAGCGCTTCAAATTCGGCGGCCAGCCCGGTTCACAGCAGGCGGCTTTCTTCGTTTCACTCAAGGAACTGCCGGACAACCGCTTCGGCACGCAATCGGAAATCTATTGGGACGATGCTTTTCTAAACACCCAAGTCGGCGCGGTGACGCGCGGTTCTTACACGCTCAAGATCGTAGATCCGATTCTGTTCGTGAAGAATTTTGTGCCGGCCAGCTATCTAACGTCTGGCCAAGTCTTTGATTTTACTGACATGGACAATGCGGCCGCCAGCCAACTCTTCAATGAAGTTGTAGGCTCGCTAGCACCGGCTTTTAGCCTCTACACGAATGATGTAAGCAAGGGCAATCGCATCACCAAGCTGCAGCAGGATTCCGTCGGTTTCGCTAAAAGCTTGTCGGCTGCGGTGGAAAATGCCTATCAGTGGAAATCAGATCGCGGATTGGTGATCGTTAAAACCGCCATCGTTTCTATTGAATACGACGAGAATACGAAAGAGTTGCTCAAGAGTGTGCAGCGCGCTGATGCGCTATCCGGTGCGCGCGGCAATTCTAATTTGCAGGCCAGCGTCGCAGCGGGCATCCAATCGGCGGGCGCAAACGGCGGCGCAGCGGGCGTGTTAGGCGTGGGTATGGCGGCGGGCATGTTTGGGGCCGGTATGCAGCAGCCCGTTGCACCACCCGTGCCGGTTGCCGAAGATCCAATCGCTAAACTGAAAAAAGCCAAGGAAATGTTGGAACTCGGCCTGATCACGCAGGGCGACTACGACGCGCTCAAGGCCAAGGCGCTGGGTTTGTAAGTCGCAAGTCGGCCACTACTCATGTCAAACTCCTCTAGGCCACCGCCGCTGCCCCCTTATACGGGGCCTGGATCGCCGCAAGATGTGCCGCCCGCACCCGGCAGTTTCCCGATCGACCCTAATACGCTGCCCAAACCGATCCGCGATGAATTACAGGCGCCCGACCCGCTTGCCATTGATACCGGTGCCACCGAGCTTAAAGACGGCCTCAACCGCTGCCCGAAATGCGGTGCTACTGACATTCGGCCTAAGCCGGGCAGTGACCTGCTGGTGTGCCTGTATTGCCGCAACGAGTGGCACGGCGCGCGGGTTGAGGAGGAATTTGGATTCGGCATCGGTATCGATCAACTCAAGGGCAGGGTCATCGCTTCCGGTGCGCGCGACATCGCGGCGGACGCCGCCAGCCTGATGAGCTTTAAGTGCTCCGGCTGCGGTGCGGAGGTGACGATCAATACCCAAAGTCAGATGACGGCCCGCTGCCACTGGTGCCGCCATGTCTTTGGCGTCAACGAGCAAGTGGCGAACGGTGCGGTGCCGGATGCGGTGTTACCCTTCCACATCAAAAAAGATGACGCAATCGCGCGCATTCGCCAGTTTGTAGACAAACGTCGGCTGTTCGCGCTCAAGGCATTTAAGCAAGAGTTCACGCCGGAAAACGTGATTGGCGTCTATTTGCCTTACATGATCGTCGATGGCAACGTCAGCGCGGATGTTGCAGGCCAAGCTGAAATCGAAACTAATCGCTACACGCGCGGCAGCGGCGACAAGAAGCAGACCTACTATGATAGCGATGTGTATCAACTGGCACGCCATATTGACTTCACCGTGGATGATCTGACGCTGGAATCCTCCACCGAACGCGGCAACCTTGACACGGGCGTCAACACTAATAACATCATCAACACGATCCTACCGTTCGATACCAAAAACGCGGTGAAGTGGAACGCCTCCTATCTAGCGGGCTTTACCTCAGAGAAGCGCGACCAAGATGTCTCGCATCTCCAGCCGCGCCTTGAAGACCAATTACTGTCAATCGCACGTGCCCAGGTGCAAGCGTCCGTGGGCCGATATGATCGCGGCGTGCGCTGGGAGCAGGAACGTTTAAACATTCACGGCACGCGCTGGGTGTCGATGTATCTGCCGATATGGCTATATTCGTATCAGGAGCCGGGCGGTAAAGGCAGCCTGCTGCACTACATCGCGGTGAACGGTCGCACCGGCGAGACGATGGGCAGCGTGCCCGTGCAGCAGTGGAAGCTCATTATGACCGCGCTTACCGTAGGCACCTTTCTCGAAGGCATTGCACTAATGATCTTAGGAAGCTCATCATGAGCGACGATGGCGGACTCTGGCTACTGCTGATGGGCCCGGCCGGGGCAACCGGGCTGTATTGGGCATTGTACCGGTATTATCGCAACACCGATAAATCACACGCCTTTGAACAGGAAACGGCAGTTGAGGCCAAACCGGTGACCGGCTCCGACCAGAAAGTCGACGAGATTAAGGGCACGCAGGTGACGCGTATTCCTGGGGATAACGTGAATGATTACCGCAAGCGTGTGCGGCGTATTCCAGGCGACAGCGGATAAACGCTTATTTGTAAACATCCGCCGCCCCAATCGGGCGCACTTTAAAGCGCTGGTGCAGCCATAGATATTGCTCTGGCGCTGCGCGAATGGCGTGCTCAATGAGTAAATTCACGCGCGCGGTATCGGTTACAGAATCGGTACTGGGAAACGCCTCTAGCGCGTCTGACAGGGTGATCTCATAGCCGTTTTTGACGCGTTTGTGGGCAAAGCCAATAACTGCTGCCCCCGTCATTTTTGCCAGCGTGTGCGTCGCGGTCAAGGTGGAAGCGGGCACGCCAAAAAAGGGCGCGAATACCACGTCGCCACGGCGATATTCTTGATCCGGCGCGTACCATAAAATATTGCCAGCTTTGAGCCAGCGAATCGCACCGCGCAGCTCATCGCGTCTAAACATGGCTTTGGCATAGTGCAAACGCTGATGCTTAATCACCGCCTCAAACGCCGCACTTTTATGTTCGCGATACATGCCGCCGACTAATCCAGGCTGATGCAGGCACAGCAAACGCCCGCACAGTTCCAAATGACTAAAATGTGCGCCGACCAGCAGCACGCCTTTACCTTTGGCAAGTGCGGTTTCCAGCGCGATTAGATTATGGAATTTGACCGGCACGCGCCGCGCTGAAGCCAGCGATGCCATCCATGCAAACGCAAATTCACTTAACAGCAGGCCGCTATTGCGCAAATTTTGCCGCAGCAGTTGCGCGCATTGTTGGGCGTCAAGTTCGGGAAAACACAGCGCCAAATTACGCGCCGCGATGCGGCCGCGCGCGCGCAAAAGCGGCGCAATCAGCCAGCCTAGTGCGCGTCCTACAGCTTGATTAACCGCAAATGGCAAACGCCCCAAGCACCAAATGCAGGCCAGCCCGCACCAGGCAGGCCACTCGCGCGGATGCCAAAGTGCGTGATTAGCGGTGACGCGAAGTGGCAAGGGTTTGCCGACTAACGCGCCTGCACTGCAGCCTGCGGCTTAATACCAAGCCGCGCAAACAAGGCGCGATCTTTTTCCGCTTCCGGGTTCGCGGTAGTCAATAGCTTCTCGCCATAGAAAATCGAATTCGCGCCCGCAAAAAAGCACAGCGCCTGCAGCTCATCGCTCATGGATTCACGCCCCGCAGACAGTCGCACATAGCTTTGCGGCATTAAAATACGCGCCACCGCAATCGTGCGCACGAACTCCAACGGATCTAAATTCTCGGCACCATTCAGCGGCGTGCCGGGAACTTGCACTAGCAAATTGATCGGCACCGATTCAGGGGGCTCCGGCAGATTCGCCAGCGTTTCCAACAAACCCGCACGCTGCTCGCGCGATTCATTCATGCCCACGATACCGCCGCAGCACACCTTCATGCCCGCGCGGCGCACCGCCGTCAGGGTATCCAAGCGATCTTGAAATTTGCGGGTGCTGACGATTTCGCTGTAATACTCAGGCGCGGTGTCGAGATTGTGGTTGTAATAATCCAGGCCCGCGTCTTTCAAAGTCTGCGCCTGAGCGGGCTCTAGCATGCCAAGCGTAGCGCAGGTTTCCAAGCCCAACGCTTTCACCGATGCCACCATTTCCGCCACTTTCGCGACTTCTTTGTCACGCGGCCCACGCCACGCCGCACCCATGCAAAAACGTGTGGCCCCGGCCGCTTGTGCAGCTTTCGCTTTAACCACGACTTCAGCACAACTCAATAATTTTTCCGCTTTCAAACCGGTGCTGAAATGCGCGCTCTGCGGGCAATAGCTGCAATTTTCAGGGCAACCGCCGGTTTTAATTGACAGCAACGTCGAGATCTGCACCTCATTGACGTTGAAGTTCGCACGGTGCGTAGTCGCGGCCTGAAATAACAAATCATTCATCGGCTGCACAAACAGCGTCAATACTTCAGTACGGGTGAAGCGCGGTTTGGCGATTGTTTCGTTCTGGTTCTCAGCTTCCGGCTGGGGACTGGCTAGGCCGACGTCCGTCAAGGTTTCGATTTCAGTATTCATAAGATTGCTCCAACAGCAGAGCCGTGGATTCTGCCCGTTTAGGTCGGGCTTGTCGAAACCCCTGCGAACTAGGTCAGAATAAAGCTTCGGAAAAAACCTGCGAGCGGTCGATGAACGCGACACAAAGTAGCAAGCAGAATTTAATTTTATCGCGCGCTTTCTGGCTGTATTTGCTTAGTGTGCACGCAACCTACGCGTTACTGCTCAATTTTCATTTTGATTGGCTCGTGGATACAAGGCTGTCTTTTAAGTTTTTAAGTTTTCCGGAAATGAGTGCGCTCAGTGATTTGGTCATCGTGCCAGCGTTGCTCTATGCATTTTTGGCGCGTAAGCGGCCCAAGCAGGCGCTCATCGGGGCTTTTGCGATGTGTACTCTTGGTTTATTGGCGATTCGACTTTGGTTTCCAAAAGATCAACTTGGTGCTGTAGCAACGCAACTTTTGGCAATCAGACAATGGCTATCACCGCTACTAACCGGGATTGTTCTTACCGCTGAAATCGGCCTGATCTTGCTCCTTTTGCGCGCACTTAAAAAACCAATGAAGGAACCCGCAATCGAATTGATGTTGGCACCAATGGCAACAGTATTGGGCTCTGACTCAAAATTAATGCGCATCCTTTATGCCGAGCAGCGCATCTGGATTTATGCACTCAGCCGCGCACTGCCCGCCCAAACTGACTTCGCGGGCGATTTGCATTTCGGCTATGCCAAACAAAACGGCAATGCTTCAACCATGATTGGCATGTGCATCGCGAACCTGGCACCAACGCCAATTTTGCATTTTGTCATCGCGCAATTCAGCCCAACATTTGCCTGGATTACAACTGCGCTCGTGTTGCTTACGTCGTTTTTTATGTGGGCGGAATACCGCGCCACATTGGCGCGCCCGCTTTCGCTCTCTGGCGACACCCTGTTTTTGCGGTATGGCACGCTTACCGACCGAAAAATTGCGCTCAGTCAAATTCGCTCAGCGCGCCAATTAAGCTGGCGAGATGAAGCAATTAAAGCCAAGCGATATCAGGGCTTTGGCGCCGTCAATGTGGAAATCATGCTGGACGGCGAAGTGATTCATATAGGCTTGGACGAGCCTGGGCGTTTTGTCGCGGCGCTTGCGCTAAACCAAGTACGTTGATTGTTTACTTAACCCCTTTTTATTCTAATTCCATTTCAAACAGACTATTATTTTGGCGTTTAAGACCTCGAAATTTGATCGAAGCAAAGCAGCCGTTTGCCGTGCCCCAACGGGGCACAATGTGATAGCCCAGGGCAACGCCTGGGTATGAGTTGATCGAAGCCTAGAGCCCTGAAAGGGCGAAATTCTTTGCCAAAATTCATTATAAATCAATGGTTTGGCAATTATTTCGCCCTTTCAGGGCTTGCTAATTTTATACATGATATACCCAGGGCGTTGCCCTGGGCTGTCACCTTGAGCCCCGTTGGGGCTAACAAATAAATTGCGATTAATCGCCGCAAAATTAATGCGCTTTTGAAATAGAGTTGGAATTACTGCGTCGTTAACCTGCGTTTGACGCGTCTTAACGGATACGCCATAGTTGTTGCAACAACTAATCCGGCCTGACTGTTTCGACAAGAACGAGATGGCGACCGGGAGTAAAAGCCGCCGCAAGGCGGTTTTTGCATATCCGGAGATAGCGTTTGTCGCTTTTTGGCAGTAGCGCCGGTGCTTTAGCAGGATTGTGCTCTGCAATTGCCGATATTCCGCTTACGGCTAAATTGCAACCGAAATCTAATCCATCTTCTGTGGATGAGGTGACCAAGTCTTGATGCATAAATAAATACGATGTTAGTCGCAGCAAACTTGGCTACGCAACACTAAGCCAACTGCCCATGACACTGCTTAAACTTCTTCCCAGAACCGCACGGACAAGCGTCATTGCGGCCGGTACTTGCGAGTATTTCGGGCGTGAGCACAAATTCCTCGTCCACCATTTGCGGATCATCGCCTTCGGCGAATGCCGCCATGGAAGGATGCCGATAGCGCATATCTTCAGGAATTTCGGTGACTTCCGGTTCTGGCGCACGTAAACGCACGTTCGACAAAATGCCCACTACTTCTGAGCGCACTTTGTTAATCATCAGCTCAAACATCTCAAACGACTCGCGCTTGTATTCTTGTTTTGGCTGCTTTTGCGCATAACCACGCAAATGGATGCCCTGGCGCAGGTAATCCATCTTCGCCAAATGCTCTTTCCAGGTGCTGTCCATGACCTGCAGCATAATTTGACGCTCCGCCATGCGCATCACTTCCGGCGTGAATTCGGCTTCTTTCGCCGCTGCTTTGGCTTCCATCGCGGCAACGACGCGTTCTTGCATCGCTTCCCAATCCAGCTCGGGGTGCTCTTTGAGCGTCTGCACCGCGTTAAAATCTAGGCCGTATTTAGTGCTGAGATCTTCCGTCAAGCCTTTCAGATTCCATTGCTCGTCCACGCTTTGCGCGGGCACGTACTTCAGAACAGTTTCGCGCATGACATCCACGCGCTGCTCGGCGATAGTGGCGGAAATATCTTCCGCATCCATCAGCGCGTTGCGTTCACCATAGATCGCGCGGCGCTGGTCGTTGGCAACGTCGTCAAAATCCAGCAGGTGCTTACGAATATCAAAGTTGTGCGCTTCCACTTTGCGCTGGGAATTCTCAATCGCGCGGTTGACCAGTGCGTGCTCAATCGATTCGCCCGGTTTCATGCCCAAACGCTGCATTAAGCTGCTCAGGCGTTCGGCGGCAAAAATGCGCATCAACTGATCGTCAAACGCCAAATAAAAGCGCGAGGAACCCGGATCGCCCTGGCGGCCAGAACGGCCGCGCAGCTGGTTGTCAATGCGGCGGCTTTCATGGCGCTCGGTGCCGATAATGTGCAAACCGCCCGCCGCTTTGACTTGCTCGTGGCGCTTTTGCCATTCGTCCTTTACCGCTTGCTTTTGACTTTCACTAACATCTGTCGGCAGCGCGTGCAGTTCCGCTTCTAAGCTGCCGCCCAACACGATATCGGTGCCGCGCCCGGCCATATTGGTGGCGATTGTGACCGCGTGTGGACGGCCCGCTTGCGCGACGATAATGGCTTCGCGATCGTGCTGTTTCGCATTCAGAACTTCATGTTTAATGGACTTTTCAGCTAACGCTGCGGATAGCTCTTCGGATGATTCGACCGAGGTCGTGCCGATCAAAATCGGCTGGCCTTTGGCGTTGCGCGTCAAAACGTCTTCGATAATGGCGTTGAATTTGTCGGGCTTGTTCAAGAACACCGAATCTTGCGCGTCTTTGCGCACCATCGGGCGGTGCGTCGGAATAACCACGCACTCAAGGCCGTAAATGGATTGAAACTCGAACGCTTCAGTGTCTGCGGTGCCGGTCATGCCCGATAGCTTTTTGTACATTCGGAAGAAGTTTTGGAAGGTAATCGACGCCAGCGTTTGGCTTTCGCGCTGAATTGGCACGCCTTCTTTGGCTTCCACCGCTTGATGCAAGCCTTCGCTCCAGCGCCGCCCAGCGAGCGTGCGGCCGGTGAATTCATCGACAATAATCACTTCGCCGTTGCGCACGATGTATTCTTTATCGCGTAAAAACAAAGTGTGTGCGCGTAATGCCGCGTTCAAATGGTGCACGATGGACAGGTGGCGCGGGTCATAGAGGCTTTCTTCCGCGCCGATCAAACCCATTTTTGTGAGAATCGCTTCCGCATTGGCCATGCCGTCTTCGGAAAGGTGAACCTGCTTACCTTTTTCATCGACCCAAAAATCACCCGCTGCTTCTTCATTCTTTTGCCGCACCAGTTGCGGCACCACGCGATTTACCTTGACGTAAAGCTCTGGCGATTCATCCGATGCGCCAGAAATAATCAGCGGCGTGCGGGCTTCGTCGATCAAAATCGAATCCACTTCATCGACAATCGCGAAGTTGAGCTCGCGCTGCAAGCGATCCGCTTTATTCATCGCCATGTTGGTGCGCAAATAGTCAAAGCCGTATTCGTTGTTCGTACCGTAGGTAATGTCGCAGGCATAAGCGCTGCGTTTTTCGTCCATCGCCTGATTCGGCACGATCACGCCGATCGTTAAGCCTAAAAATTCATACACTGGCCCCATCCAACGCGCATCGCGGCGTGCCAAATAGTCATTCACAGTGACTAAGTGAACGCCTTTGCCCGACAGTGCATTGAGATACACCGCCAAGGTTGACATCAGCGTTTTACCTTCACCGGTGCGCATTTCGGCAATTTTGCCGCTATGCAAAACCATGCCGCCAATCATCTGCACGTCGTAATGCCGAAGACCTAGCACGCGAAACGCGGCTTCGCGGCAGCAGGCGAAGGCTTCCGGCAGCAACGAATCTAGCGATGCACCTTTTTCGATGCGCGCCCGAAACTCTAGAGTTTTGGCTTTGATCTCAGCATCACTCAGCGCCTTAATGCCTGCCTCAAGCGCGTTGATCTTCGCAACCGCTTTGGACATGGTTTTAACGAGTCGGTCGTTGCGGCTGCCGAAAATTTTTGCGAGAAATGCTTGAATCATAGGGGGCGTTCTTATGGGCAAAAAGTTGTATTTGAGCAAAACAAACGCCGGACGATAGAACCGTCCGGCGCGCGCGATTGTGCAGATGTGGTGATGAATCTAGGGCAATTCAAGCGCTAAGTTGCAGTGGTAATGTCCATCAGTCTGAAAATTAGCGAATCGCAGACACAAATTCTGCCGGATTAATCAGCTTATTGTCGTAGCGCACCTCAAGATGCACGTGCGAACCCGTTGATCTGCCGGTAGAACCCATCTTGGCAATCAACTGGCCGGGTTTCACGCGATCACCGACACTCACTAGATTCTGCGAATTATGCGCATAGCGGGTTTCATAACCGTTGCCGTGATCTATTTCAACGACATTGCCATAGCCGGGGCGGATGCCATTCCAAGTGACAACACCCGCAGCGACAGCAATGACGTCAGTGCCATAGGGGCCGGGGAAGTCTAAGCCAGGGTGAAAGCTAAAGGAGCCATTGATAGGGTCGACGCGATTGCCGAAACCCGAAGACGAATAGCCAGAACGCACCGGCATGCCTTTTGGCATCATACTGGCGTCTAAATTTTTATCGAGCAGCATGGATTCTAATAAGTTGAGCTGCTGATCTTGTGACTCAAATTGGCGGCGCAATGTCGAAACGGTGCGGCCAAATTCGCTGCTGAGAAAGTCGGTGTTATCTTCCGCTTGTTCTGGCCCACCCATTGCGGGGGTCGAGCCGAAATTAAATTCGCCGTCATCTAATTTGCCGATTTTTGTTAGGCGTGACCCGAGTGAATCGAGCCGACTGGCATGCGCTTGCAGCTCACCGATTTGCATGGCCAGCGCATTTAAATCGCGCTTTGCTTGCTCTTGCGTTTGGTTAAGCGCCAACGCCTGACCGTTGAGCTGGCCGCGTAACCCGCTTAACTGGGAGCGAGTCACCCCTTGCGCATCGCCAAACAAGCGGCCGACCATAAAACTAGAGCCAACTAAGGCACTTAAAACAAATATTGCTGCGCCACCCAATAATGCCTGCACAGAACGCTTACTCAGTTCAATTGTTTTCGGGGTTTTGAAGGGTTTGCCGATTAGAATCACATTCATGCGCTGTATCAACTTTGTAGAGTGCTTAAGAACTTTAAGGTGTCCAAACACTGTGACTAAAAAAATTCGCAACTCATCTACCGATCTCGGCACCCCGTTAGCCGCGCATTTCGACAAGCTCCCGGGCTTTCTCGAAATGCTGGCGCGCGTGGAGTCCTACACCGAACTGGGGGCGCGATTAAACGAGGATTTACCGCCCTCGATCCGTGCGCATGTGCGCTTCGCCAGTATCGATGGGCAAAATCTCCGTTTCCTCGCCGATTCCTCAGCATGGGCTACAAAACTTCGCTTGTTGTCTGCCACCGTGATTGCTTTGGCACATAGCCATGGCTACCCCGGTGTTACTGCGCTTGCTGTTCGGGTGCGGCGTGTAGGAAGCATTTACTGAGTTTTTGACGGCGCCAAAAATTCAAGCTCGCTACACGTTAACTAACACACACCAACCAACAACTAGCTTTGAAAATATTTACTGCAACTACTTATCTCTTAAAAAGACTACTGCCTTAAAAAGACTACTGCCTTAAAAAGAATACCGAATCATAAAACGTGCTGAGGGTGGCCAAATACCGTAGGCGCAAGCCCAGCATCGGCAAAAGTAACTTCTTCCCAAGCCTGCGGCTGCGCTTTTAAAGCGCGTACTAGCTTGTTATTTAAGGCATGTCCGCTTTTATGTGCGCTCAAAGCCCCTAAAATCGGTTTGCCAAGCAGGTACAAATCACCTACTGCATCAAGAATTTTGTGGCGTACAAATTCACTTTCATAGCGCAGACCATCTTCATTTAAGACGCGATAGTCATCCAAAACAATCGCATTGGCCATGCTGCCGCCTAATGCCAGATTGCGCCCGCGCAGCAGTTCGATGTCGCGCATAAACCCGAAAGTGCGCGCCCGACTCACTTCACGAACGAACGAGGTTTTGGCGAAATCAAGCGTCAGTTTCGATGCCTGCGGCGCTATGGCAGGGTGATCAAACTCAATGTTGAAACCAATTTTAAAGCCGTTATGCGGATCAAGGCGCGCCCATTTATCACCATCCCGCACTTCGACCGATTTTTTGATCCGAATAAAGCGCTTGGGTGCGGCAAGTTCAGCAATGCCTGCGGACTGAATTAGAAATACAAAAGGCCCGGCGCTACCGTCCATGATTGGAACTTCAGCGGCACTCAACTCAATAACGCAGTTATCAATGCCTAAGCCCGCCAAGGCACTCATTAAGTGCTCAACCGTGGCAACACGTGCGGTGCCATTACTCAAAGCGGTGCATAGCGAAGTATCGACGACTAAGTGCCCAGCTGCGGGTATGCTCACCGCTGGTGTCAAATCCACGCGCTTGAACACAATTCCATGATCTGCGGGCGCTGGCTTAAGCGTCATATAGACCTTTTGCCCTGAGTGCAGGCCCACGCCGGTCGCGCTAATTTCCGTTTTGAGTGTTCTTTGACGAAGCATTCGTTTCGGGGCCAACTGTAAGGATTAAGGGAAGTTTTCTAATTATTTCGTTCTACTGAGCGCTAGCGCACATACAGCCCCTAAACTTTGGGGCAGCAATTATGGCGAAATCATAGCACGTTGATTTGTCATTCCCACCTGAACTGATGCAATAAAACGACGTTTTGTTGTATTTGCGCCACAATGCACAGGATTAGGTGCCTGTTTTAGGAAAAATCATCTTAAAAAGCGGATTGCGCAGCAGTTGAATGCGAAAGTGGCGTGAAATTTCACTACGGGGCGCGGCTTTCTTCGGCTTCGAAAAAAGGCACCGGCTCCCCCACTTCAAAGCTGCGCTTCCACTGCGCGAGCATCGCGAGGGATTGCTCGCCCACGCGCACCTGCGGAAACGATGCCAGCTGACCTTCCTTAATTTCACGCTCACTGACGCTTTTTTCCGCACTTTGAAACGCCTTGAGTAAGTCTTTATGCTGATTCAGCGCTTCCAATAAGTACGCGCGACCAAAATAAGTCGTCTCGAAATCGCCGCCGCAGCCAAATGAAGTGCGATCGCTGCGTGCGGAGGTCATCACCACCGTTTGCGGGCCAGATAACGCGTCTAAATAGCCACCCGAGTAACAAGCGGAAACCAAAATCACACGCCGCTCAATACCGGCTTGCGCTAACGCGCGTGCTAGGGTGGCGGGCGTGATTTGATTGAGTGGCAAAGGTGGCAATCGCAGCGCAAATTCGTGTGTAGGGCTGCCGTGGCTGGTCATAAATAAAAACAAAATATCCTCATCTAAATCCATCTTTTGCGCCATGCCCTTTAACGTGGCGCGCAAATTAGTCAAGCTTGCCAAAGGGTAGTGCCCGGTGGTGCGCGGATGGTTGACCAAAATTTGTGTATGTTTCACAGCGCCAAAACGCCGCTCAAACAGGGCTTGTGCGTAAACCGCTTCATTTAAAAAAGTGTTTTCACCGCCGTCACCGGCCACGACCAATACAAACAATTCTGCGGTGCCTTTTCGGGATGGCTGCAGTTTGCTGAGTGCGGTTTCCACCAAATTGCGCTGTGCATACATGACCGCTTCTGGATCGAACTCAACTGTAGGCTCCGTCAGGGCCGCTTCTTCGGCGTAGAGCTTTTCTTCATCTAAATTCACATAGCGCGGAAAATTAATGCTGTACGCGGGCCAAAGCGTCAGCGCTGCCAAAACCACGCTTAAGCTTAGACGCTTGACTAACGTCGTTCCGATATTGGCAAAGCGCAGCCCCTGGTAGCTGCTAAATAGCCACCACGCGGCGCAGGCAAGAAATAAATAGGCAGCAACCGCATTTTTTGGCGAAAAATTCACCTGAATTGCGCCCGCCGTCCAAAGTATGCCGATCAACCACTGCGCGACCAACAATACGCTGGCGAGGGAATAAGCGACTTGCGGGCGGCGGGTGGCGATAAAAAAGGCCACACCCAAAATTAACAGTGCGCCAAAGCCATCGGCGAGCAACCCGTCGGGTGCGAATAATACGGGCTGCCCTGCGAGTTGCCAACGTTGCAATAACACGCTGACCCCGACACCCAACAACACAATCAGCCAAAAATGCACATTCGGCCGCTCAGGCGCTATTGAACGGACACGCACGCCAACGCAAAGTAACAGGCCAGCGGCAATCGTTTTCGCAAACTCTTTTAGCGCAGTGCTCATGTCGAATGCTTCAAAGTATTCAATTTTTAGTGGATAAGGCTTAGATGCTGCCAGTGTAGCCGATGTCAATTCTCGGCGTGTCGCGCTCCGGTCACACCTCGTCACACCGGCGTATGCCCGTGTCCAGTAAGCCTGCGGCCGTGCAACTGGATTCCGGCATGCGCCGGAATGACGAACTCGAATTGCGACATGCTATTGATATGGCGCAGCAATTCTCCGAATCCCGCTACCATTCAAGCCCTCCTTAAATACTAGACGCCATTCAATGCAGACCAATGCCAGCCTTGATGCGCAAAACCTGCTCAATGTGCGGGATTTACGCCTGCGCTTTGGCAGCGTAGAAATCCTGGCGGGGGTGTCTTTCAGCCTAAAACGCGGCGAGGCGCTCGGGCTAGTCGGGGAATCGGGCTCAGGCAAAACAACGACTGCCCTGAGCGTGATCCAGCTGTTGGCGGAGTCGGCAAAATTATCTGGCACGATTCAATATCAAAGTCGGGATGGGAAAACGCAGGAACTTGTGGATTTGCCCGAGGTTAAGCTGGCACGCTTGCGCGGCCGTGAAATTGGCATGGTGTTTCAAGACGCCTTGGCAGCGCTGAACCCGGTGCGCAGTGTCGCTAGCCAATTGCGCGAAGTGTTGATTGTGCATCGACAGCTATCCGGTGCACAGTTACGTGCAGCCATGCTGGCATGGCTGCAGCGCGTTGGGATCCACGATGCTGAAACGATTGCGAAACGCTATCCGCACGAGCTTTCCGGCGGCCAACGCCAGCGTGTATTGATTGCGCTGGCGTTGGCTTGCGAGCCGGCGCTGCTTATTTGCGACGAACCCACTAGCGCCCTGGATGTCACGGTACAAAAGCAAATCGTGACTTTGCTGAGCGATTTACGCCGCGAAGTGGGTTTGAGCATGCTCTTTATCAGCCACGATTTAGCGCTTACTTCCGAGCTTTGTGATCGCATCGCGGTGATGAAAAACGGCCAGATTGTTGAGATTGATCGGGCTAGCCATATTTTTAACTCGGCCACGCACCCTTACACGCAGGGCCTATTAAAGTGTCGCCCGAGCTTAAGCAACAACCCGGAAAAATTGCTGACGGTGGCGGATTTTGAGACGGGAAACACCGAGCAAATACCGCGCGACGCTGCCAAACGTGCGGCGGAACTTGAGGCGGCACCGGAATTTTTACGCGTGCAAAATCTTGCGGCAACTTACCCAGCGCGTGGCTTGGCGCAACTTTGGCAAAAGCCAAAGCTTGCCGTGGAAAGCGTAAGTTTTAGCCTCAAACGCGGCGAATGCTTGGGCGTGGTTGGCGAATCAGGTTCCGGCAAAACCACCTTAGCCCGCTGCCTAGTGCGCTTACATAACGATTGCAGTGGCAGTATTTTGCTGGATGGCACCGAGCTCATGACGCCCAAAGGCGCGCAGTTACGCAAGCTGCGCCGACGTTTTCAAATGGTGTTTCAAGACCCATACTCATCGCTAAACCCGGCAATGAGCATCGAGCGCACTTTAACGGAGCCGCTGATCGTGCATGGTTTGCATCCGACTCGGCGCGGCGAACGCGTACTGGAATTATTAGACGCCGTAGGCTTAAGCGCCAGTGCACTGGCACGCAGCCCAGCGGAGTTTTCAGGCGGTCAGCGCCAGCGCATCGCGATTGCACGCGCCTTGGCGGTAGAGCCAGAGCTGCTTATTTGCGATGAGTCCGTTAGCGCACTGGATGTATCCGTGCAGGCGCAAATTTTGAATTTAATCAAAGAACTGCAGAAAAAATTCGGATTAACTCTAATTTTTATTAGCCATGACTTGAGCGTGATTCGATTTTTGGCAGATCAGGTTTTGGTGATGGCAAATGGCGCGGTCGTGGAGCACGGCGCGTGTGAGGCGGTCTATCAAAGCCCCCAGCACCCGATTACCCGTAACTTGCTAGCGGCAGTGCCGCGCGGTGCTGAATTAGCTCAACCGGCTGCGCCGCAGCAAGCTTAAACCCCATAAGCCCCAGCCCAACATCAGTAACACGCCGCCGAACGGCGCAAATTTGGTTAAGTAGGGCGGCGCTCCTAAGGCCAATGCCAATAGGCTCGAACAAAATAATAGGGTGCCGATCACAAAGGCAAAACCAGCCAGCATGCGAATCGGCAAATGCTGGGTGCTTTGCTGTGTGGCTAAAATGGCGAGCACCAGCGCATGCACGATTAACATGCGCAGCGCCAAATCGAAACGCTGCTGCCCGATAGGCAACAAGTTGAATAAATGCGCCCCCAGCGCGCCCAAAATCACCCAAATGAGGCCTAAAAAGGCACCCAATACCCCAAAAAATCGTGCCATTGTGCGAATTCCCTATCTCAACGCTTGCTTTAAGTATGTATTGTAAGCTATTGTTTTGACTCGCCATAAGCGGCGACGAGTACCTAGCCAAAGAACAATAGCAGCAGCGTCTAAAATTTGCGCTTGGAATGTTGGAGTCGTCAGAAACATTTTAGGTAATCGCAAATAGACACTTTAAAGGCAGCAGGAAGCTGCCTTTTTTTCGCCTGTTTTTTGGTAACGGTGGCCGCGTTCTTGCAGGGAATATTGTGCGTAGGCCGGTGTTGGGCTCGGTGGCGTTATAGTGTCAGCACATCCGCCCCTTGGCTGTAAGCCTGCTCACTTGCCCCGAGCGTGTGCCGAACTCCTGGGGCTTCTTCATTTTTAAGATCAGAAAAATCTATAAATCAAGAGGTTTCCTGTGCAAGAACGCAACGTAGCGATTCTGATTGACGGCGGTTATTTTCTAAAAGCGCATTACGAAGCGGCACAGCGAAGTAACCAATCGATCACCAGATCCACGACTAGCGGCTCCACCGGCCGCTTGACTTGCTTTTTGTAAGTGCGCAGCGACGCTGGCCCGGCCTCACGACGCAACAGATGCGTTAGGTCTGCTAGGCGGTGCGTCTCGATCGGGGCGCTCACCAGCGCAGTCATGCGCTCCAAGTCGTCTGGGTTAACCTGCAGATCCTTCTCGCCGGTCAGCGCGCACACGGGAACGCGTATTTTGGCTAAGTCAACGGCGGGGTCATACTCAAGGAATTCCCGAAACCATTTAGCGTTGATCCGCACCAGCCCCATGCGGACGATATCGGTACGGCTAGAGCGTAACCGTTCGTGGTTCTTTGCGACTTTGGCGGCTATGTCAATGCGCAGCATGCGCAACACGAAACGCAGCACTGGGGACAGACTGGGCAGAACTTGTCCCACCTGCCAGCGCAGAACTTCAGCGCCAGGACGCGCGGGCCCGGCCAATAACACGATGCCCGCAAGTGGCGAGATAGCGGCGGCGAGAGCGGTGGCGATCAGCGCGCCCTCACTGTGTCCGAGCACGAACACCCGTTTGGCATCGATTTCCGGTCTGGTGGCCAGAGCATTCAACGCAGCACTGCCGTCGGCGATGTTGTCGTAAAAGCCTGTGCTTAAAAAGGTACCGCTACTTTGACCGACGCCGCGCTTGTCGTAACGCAAAGACGCGACGCCGCGCTCAGCGAGCGCGATTGCTAACTGTTGTGACACCCCTACTTTTAGGCGGCGACAGTTTGAATTTCTGTCCAGCGGGCCAGAGCCCGTAATCAGTAAAACCGCCGGAAATGGCCCCGGCCCAGTGGGCAGTAGCAGGCTGCCAACCAGGGTTTCAGCGGCCGAGGTAAATTGCAGAGTTATTTCGGACACATAAATCCCCATACTGAGCGAGTTCGCAACACCTGTGTTTGTTTGGCTTGGCAAACAAATCAACAGGAAACTTCTATTATTATCAATTTTGATAATAATCGCAAATATGAGAATATTCGGCGCATGCCCCATGCTGATCTCCTTCTGCACCCAATTCGGCTGCGCGTCGTGCAAGCATTTCTCGCACGCGCTACGCTGACTACGGGCGAGCTACGTGCCGTGATGCCCGATGTGCCGCCGGCAAGCCTCTACCGCCAAATAGCCACGCTGGTCGACGGCAAAGTGTTGCAGCTGGTTTCACAACGTAAAGTCCGGGGCGCGGTAGAGCGTACTTATCGGCTCAACGTTACCGAGGCCAACCTCGGCGCTGAAGAAGCATCCAAGATGGACGGTGCGGCACACCGGCGCGCCTTTATGGCATTTGTCGCCACGCTACTCGGCGATTTTGATCGTTACTTGGCGTGCGGGGAACCCGACTTGGCACGCGATGATGTTGGCTATCGACAGCTCGTGCTTAATCTCAGCGACTCGGAACTGGGCGAATTTGCTGGTGAACTAAGGGCCGTCATGACGCGCTGGGCCGCCCTGCAAGCTAGCCCTGAACGCGTTCGCCGACTGCTCTCGACGATTCTCATGCCGACCAGTTGAGTGGTCTCGGCTCCCAATTTCCCATGGTTTATTTATGAGCTGATGGCGAAGCTCGATACGAGGGTGTCCGACAATGGCGAAACCTAGTCCATAGGCGCAAAAAAACGCGCGCCCAAGGCGCGCGTTTTTGTTTAAAGCATGGAGTCTATCTTTAGGTGCGCTTACCGCGCCCAGCCTGTACCCGGGCGTTTTCGGTCAGGTGTTTTTTACGCAGGCGAATCGACAGCGGGGTGACTTCGCAGAGTTCGTCATCTTCAACGAATTCTAGGTTTTGTTCGAGCGAGAAACGCACGGGTGGGGTGAGCACCAGGTTGTCGTCTTTGCCGGAGGCGCGGAAGTTGGTGAGCTGTTTGGCCTTGGTGGCATTGACGGTCAAATCGTTGTCTTTGGCGTGAATGCCGACGATTTGGCCTTCATAGATTTCATCGCCCGGGGAGACAAACAAGCGCCCGCGCTCTTGCAAGGAATACTGTGCGTAGGCCGGTGTTGGGCCGCTGCCGTTGGAAATCATCACGCCGTTCGGGCGCGCGGCGATGGTGCCAGCCACGGCCGGGCCGTAGTGATCAAACACGTGGAACATCAAGCCGGTGCCGCCGGTGAGCGTCTTGAATTCGGTTTGGAAACCGATCAAACCGCGCGAGGGCATCATGAATTCTAGACGCGAGCGGCCTTTGCCGTCGTTTTCCATGTTTTTGAGCTGCGCTTTACGTTCCAGCAAGCGCGACATCACGGTGCCTTGATGCACTTCTTCCAAATCGATCACGACTTGTTCGTACGGCTCGCAAATTTCGCCGTCGATCACTTTCTTGATCACTTCTGGACGCGAAAGCGCCATCTCGTAACCTTCGCGGCGCATGGTTTCGATCAGGATTGATAAGTGCAGCTCGCCACGGCCAGAGACTTTGAACTTGTCCGGATCTTCGGTTTCTTCCACGCGCAAGGCGACGTTGGATTGAATTTCTTTCATCAAGCGCTCGCGAATCTGGCGCGAAGTCAAGTATTTGCCTTCTTTACCCGCAAACGGTGAATTGTTGACGCAAAAAAACATGCTGATCGTAGGTTCGTCCACCAACAGCGGCGGCAATGCTTCGGGCATATCAGGGCTACAAACGGTGTCGCTGATGCCAAGTTTTTCGATGCCGGTAATAGCGACGATATCGCCCGCTTCTGCTTCTGGCACTTCAGTACGGGTCAGACCCATAAAACCTAAAATTTGCACGATTTTACCGTTGCGCTTGACGCCTTCGCGGTCAACGATGACGACCTGCGAGTTGGACTTGATTTTGCCGCGTTGAATACGGCCAATGCCGATCACGCCAACGTAGCTGGAATAATCCAGCTGCGAAATTTGCATCTGGAACGGGCCATCGCGATCCACTGGTGGCGCTTCGACGCGATCCACAATGGTTTGGAACAGCGGCGTCATATCGCCTTCACGCACGTCATCGGTCATGCCGGCATAGCCCAGCAAGGCGCTGGCGTAAACAATTGGGAAGTCCAGCTGGGTGTCGTTTGCACCCAGTCGGTCAAATAAATCAAACGTTTGATCCACAACCCAACTTGGACGTGCACCGTTGCGGTCGACTTTGTTGATCACAACAATTGGATTCAAGCCTTTTTCGAACGCTTTCTGCGTGACGAAACGGGTTTGCGGCATCGGGCCATCGACGGCATCGACGAGCAACAGCACAGAATCGACCATGCTCAACACGCGCTCTACTTCGCCACCGAAATCGGCGTGCCCTGGGGTGTCGACGATGTTGATGCGATAACCATTCCAAGAAATCGCGGTATTTTTCGCCAAAATCGTGATGCCCCGTTCTTTTTCCAAATCGTTCGAGTCCATCATGCGTTCGGAGGTGGCGAAGCGCTCAGAAAAGGTTTGTGATTGCTTGAGCAGGCAGTCCACAAGAGTGGTTTTACCGTGGTCAACGTGGGCGATAATGGCGATGTTGCGCAGCTTTTCGATCATAACGGCGTCCTTGCCGGGCGGGCATTGGGTGTGGATTAGGTGTTTGGCGCTTAAAGCTTAAGCGCAAAATGCGACTATTTCGCGAAGATTAACGCTTTAAGCTTGAACGGGAGGCGTCCTGGATCAACGCTGCCTGAATCGAAATTCAGGCCGGATTGAATGTTGAAATCTAGGCGATGGGTTACAAAGGCGCTTCACTACGCAATAAATGGCTGGTGCTAGCAATCAAAGCGCCCAGCCAGCCTAAGCCGGTGCCGATTAGCAACAGCCCGCATAGCTCAAAGGCGTCCAAGCCCTGTAGCTCAAAAGTGCTGCCGTAACTCAAGGCCAGTGCGCCAACGGCAGGCTTGAGCAAGTGCACGGTCAGCGTAACTAGGGCTACCGCTAGTGCTGCACCAAACGCGCCAAACCAAAAGCCGGAATACAGAAATGGCCGACGCACAAAGGCATTGCTGGCACCAACCAGCCGCACAATTTGAATTTCATCCGCGCGCCCAGCAATTTCTAGGCGAATCGTGTTGCCAATCACCAGCAGCACGGTCAGCGCGAGCAGCGCGCCAAAAACCAGTACGCCTTTTTCTGCAAGTGCCATCAACGCTTTCAAACGCAGCAGCCATTCTTGATCGAACTGCACGATTTCGATCTGTGGCAGTAAACGCAATTCCCCGACGAGCGCCATTGCGCGCTCGCTTTTGAGGGTGCTAGGTGCCAGAGTGACGACCAAAACATACGGCAAGGGATTGCTTTCTAAAACGTTGAGTGCATCGGTGAAACTGGTCAATTCCCGAAATTCCGCTAACGCCTGCTCGGGCGTTTTCATGCTGACGCCCGAGATGCCCGGCATCAGTGCTACTTGATCCTGCAGGGTTTGCGCTTGTTCGGCGCTAACGTCCGATTTTAAAAATAAGCTGACATCTCCAGGCTGGCTGAGCGCGCTAGACAGATGTTTGAGATTTTTCAAGCTCAAATGCCCAAGCGTCGGCAGCGCCAATGCCAGCGCTAACACGCCCAGCGTCAGCAAATGATTGAACGGCTGACGCGCAAACCGGCCCAAGCTAGAAAGCAGGCCGTAAGCATGGCTGCGCAGCCATGCGCGCACAGCGGACTGCTTGAGTGGCGCGGTGTGAAGTTCAGTCATATTCACCAAAGCTCGGCTTGCGCACTATTGCCGCGCTGCTCGGCGGGCCGGAAATCGTCGATCAATTTGCCGTGATCGAGCACCAACACGCGCTTTTCCAATTTGCGCACCAAGTGTAAGTCGTGGCTAGCGACCAGTACCGTAGTGCCGGCGCGATTGAACTCGACAAACAGCTGCATGATTTCTTCCGACAGCTCGGGATCCAGATTGCCCGTGGGTTCATCCGCCAAAATAATCTGCGGCTTGGCGACGGCGGCGCGTGCAATGCCGACGCGCTGCTGTTCGCCGCCACTTAAGGTGATCGGCAACGCGCGCTCTTTACTGCCCAAATTGACCTTATCAAGTGCGGCGCGCACGCGTTTGTCGATGTCGCGATGCGCCACGCCTGCCACCACCAAGGGCAGGGCGACGTTTTCATAAACGCTGCGGTCAAACAAGAGCCGGTGATCTTGAAAAACTAAACCCAGTTGGCGCCGATACGCAGGAATCGAAGTGGAGGCAAAGCGGCTGATCGGTTGGCCCAGCGCATAAACCGTGCCTTTGGTAGGGCGATCAATCGCTGCAATCAGGCGCAGCAAGGTGCTTTTGCCCGCACCCGAATGGCCGGTTACAAACACCATTTCATCGGCATTAATTTCGAAACTCAGCTCGGTCAAAGCTTGAAAACCCGAAGCAAAGCGTTTGGTGACGCTTTCAAAGCGAATGCTGCTGCCTGATTTTGCGCTAGATGACGGCAATGCAGATTCCAGGCTCGGCTTCACTGTCGCTTGGGGCTTGGTTTCGGCCATCGGCTCGGGTTTCGCCGGTATCTCGTAACGCGGCTTATATTTTGACATTTGCCACCGCCATTAGCCTGCGCCGCCGAGCAAGGAATTCATCTCAAAGATCGGCTGCAAAATCGCCAACACAATCGCCAACACTACCGCACCCATCAGCAAAATCATCGCCGGCTCCAACAGCGCAACGAAGGTCGCCAGCTTGCTCTGCACTTGCTTTTCAATCAGCGCAGCGGCGTGATCCAGCATAGTCTCAAGCGCTCCGCTTTTTTCGCCCGAGCCGGTCAGGCGCACTAATAAATTCGGAAACTGCTGCGTGTCGCGGAGCGCGCTGCTCAACGTCGAACCTTCGCGCACCTGCTTATAGACTTCATTTAATGCGGAACGAATCGGCAGCATGTTGACCACTTGGGTGCTGAGCTTGATCGCTTCTAACACCGGCACCGATGCGCTGGTAGAAATGGCCATCGTGCGGGCAAAACGCGCCGCTTGTGCGCCGCGCAGCAGTGTTCCCAGCAGGGGCAGGCGCAGCAAAAAGCCATGCCAGCGGGCGCGAAACGCTTGCGCGCGCAGGGCAAAAATAAAGACAATCAGCAGCGCCAGCAGGCCGAAAAACATCCAACTGCCATAATTAGAAATTACGCTGGACAGCGCCAACATAATGCGCGTCATCAGCGGCAGCTCGCGATCAAACTGCGAAAATACTTGACTAATCTGTGGTACCACGACACCCAAAAGTCCGGTCACAATCGCCACCGCAACCAGGGCCAACAGCGCCGGGTAAAGCAGCGCCAGCATCAGTTTTTGCGTCAGCCCGGCGCTGTTTTCACAGTAATCGGCTAAACGCTCCAGCACCGTGTCCAAATGCCCCGACTGCTCGCCTGCGGCGACGCTGGCGCAATAGAGGGTGTCGAAGGTTTTTGGGAACTCCGCCAGTGCCGCCGCCAACGTCGAGCCTTCCAACATGCGCCCGCGAATCGCCAACAGCATGCGTTTGGCGGAATCATTCTCACTCTGCTCGGCCAAAGTTTGCAGCACTTCATCGAGCGGCAAACCAGCTTTCATCAATACCGCAAACTGACGCGTCAAAATTGCCAGTTGCGCGCCATTCAGGCCGCGCTGAAACAAACCATTTTGAAATACCGAAGCGCGCGTGCTGGCGGCGCTGGGCTTTTCCCGAACTTCACTGACTTCAAGCGGCGTTAGGCCCCGTTCGCGCAGCTGCGAACGCACCGATTTTGGGCTGTCGCCCTGAATGACGCCCCGGCTGGTTTTACCGCTGGCGTCTTGTGCTTGAAATTCGTAGGCGGCCATGTGTTTACGCGCTCCCGCCGCGTAATTCCAAGTCTAAATCATTCGGCTAACTTCGTTGCCTTTGCTACGGTCTCCTAGACGCACATACAGTGCGTCGTCGTCGATCCTCGCTTCGGCGCCTCGTTATCCATTTGATTTAAAATTGGAATACGTTCGGCTGCAAGCCCGCTAGTGTAGCGCCAAATGGCGGCAGTTTTAAGCGGGTGATGCGTGCGCTCACAACGTCAAAACATACGACCTGCGATCCCGATAAATCGTCAAGTTAACTTGCCCTCTGCTGGCTTTCAAAAGCTGGGTTAGCTCGGCTAAGTTATTGATTTGATAGCGGTTAACGCCAGCAATTAAATCGTTTTTTTGCAAACCATATTGTGCCGCCAAAGTTCCCGGCGCAACCTCGCTAATTAGCACGCCACCGGCACCGCCTGCGCGTGAGCGGGCGCTGGAGCTTAAATCGGCGAGTTTGGTGCCGGCTAAGCGCGCGTCGATCTTGGCGCCGTCCACTGATTGCGTATTAATCGCCACCAGCGTGAATTTTAGCTGCATCATTTTGCCGTCACGCATCACGTTCAGCGTTTGTGCGCTGGCAAGCGGCAGTAGGCCTTCGGCGTTCGCTAGCGACTGTGCATCGAGCACGGGCTTGCCAGCAATGGCGGTAATCACGTCACCTTGAAGTACGCCGGCTTTCGCCGCAGGCATGTCGGGCACCACTTGCGTCACAACCGCACCGCCAGCGCTAGTGCCGATGGGATTAAGTTTGAGCGCCTTAGCCAGCGCTTCGGTCAAATCCTGCGTCTGCACGCCTAAGCTACCGCGCTGCACTTCGCCAAAGGCTTGCAGTTGATTCATCACATTGCGCGCCAAATTCGCCGGAATCGCAAAGCCAATGCCGACATTGCCGCCGGAGGGTGAAAAAATCGCGGTATTAATGCCGACCAATTCGCCGCGCAGATTAACCAATGCGCCGCCGGAATTCCCAGGATTAATTGAAGCATCGGTTTGAATAAAGTTTTGATAGCCCAAGCCGCGCAAGCCAGAGCGGCCAAGCGCGCTGACAATGCCGCTGGTGGCGGATTGCCCAATGCCAAACGGGTTGCCCACCGCCACCACAAAATCGCCGACGCGCAGCGCATCCGAATTAGCGAGTGTTAGCGCAGTCAAGCGTTCGGGCTTGATTTTGATGAGCGCGACATCGGTATCAGGGTCGGTGCCGACCAGTTCGGCCTTCATCACCCGACCATCGGTGAGCGTTACCGAAACTTCATCGGCGTTTTGAATGACGTGATTATTCGTCAACACTAGGCCTTTGACTGCGTCAACGATTACGCCCGAGCCAAGCGAGCTTTCGACCCGCTCCTGCGGCTGCCCGCCCATACCGCCGCCGAAAAAGCGGTCGAAGAATGGGTCGCCGTAGAAAGAGTTTTGCACTTTCACATGGGTGCGCGAGCTGACGTTGACCACCGCTGGCTGCGTGCGTTCAAGCATCGGTGCCAAGCTGGGTAGGGCAACGCCATCAATTTCCGGCGGTAGTGCCGCGAAAGCGGCATTAAAACTAAAACAGGCAATCAGGCTAAAACTGAAAATTCGCGCTCGCATTGAATAGGTTCCACGAAAA
>JAYUUS010000242.1:0-8676 GCA_043754435.1 Rhodanobacteraceae bacterium | reverse complement strand
CTGGAAACACTATTGGGCGAGCCTCGGAGAACACTCCACCCACGAGCGCCATGCCGCCTGAGTTCAATTCATTTCCCTGCAGTTTGAATTGCACCCGCCGGGCTGAGCTTTCCGTGCTCGCGGGCGTGCGCAAAGCGGTGCCTAAAGCGAAATTAGAAATCATCGCGATCAACTACGGCGAAGAGCGCAACGTGTTTGTTAAAGCGTCCAAGTTGCTGGCAGATACGGGCTTGACGATCACGCATGATCGTAATTACCGCTTGAGCAGGCCTTTGGGAATCAAGAGCATTCCCTACATGTTTTTGATTGATCACAACGGCAAAATCAAACATATACATACAGGTTTTGGCGACAAGTCGCTCGATCTGCTAATCGATGAAATCAATTTGATGCTGAAAGAACAGAATGCTGCGCGCGTGACATCGGATGCAGTTGGCGTCGAGTAATACCCTAACCGCATGCCCCGACACAAGCAAATAACGCTTTAAAATCAATGGCTTAAAATATTGGCTAAATTTTAATCAAAGCAAGAAATTGGGTGTTGACAGGTATGCTGCGCGGTACTTTGGCGCGGCTTTAAACGCATTGTCCACAGAGTTATACACAATTTTTGTGGAAAACTTATTTTTCTTTAAAATCAATAGGTTGCCCTAAACGCTTAAAGTCAATCGTGAGTGTAAAGCCAAGCGTGAGCTTAAAAATAACCCTACCTGTCGAAATAAGACAATTTATTAACTTAGATAGCCCTAAACTTCGCACACCTGATCTGCCTTAAAGGCTTTCTATGTTTTCTAAAGCGCCACTACCGCGACTTATGGCGCGATTCGCGTCGGCTTATCTGCTTAGCAGCACTGCATTTGCTCAAACCATCCCTGCAGACTTAAATTTAGTGCCGGTCGCAACTGCGAACTCACCTGTTGCTGTGCGCAACGCACGGGACGGCAGCAACCGCCTTTTCATCGTCGAAAAAGGCGGTGTCATTAAAATTCTCAAAAATGGCAGCGTATTGGCGACACCATTTTTGACCGTCCCGGTCTCCACTTCCAGCGAACAAGGCTTACTCGGGTTGGCATTCCACCCGCAATTCGCTAGTAACGGTAAGTTTTATGTTACCCACACGCGTGCCGCTGGTGGCGCGGTACTGGGTACATCCGCTGATCAAGTGCTTGCTGAATATCAAGTGGGCGTCGGTACGCCAGATGTGGCAAACCCCGCTACGCGCAGAGAAATTTTGGCTATTCCTGACCTTGCCAGCAACCACAACGGTGGCGACTTACATTTTGGCCCAGATGGCTACTTATACTATTCAATGGGTGACGGCGGCCCACAAAATGACCCGAACGAATTTGCGCAAAATGTCTGGAAAAAGACCGTCAACGCAAAAGAATACTATTTGTTAGGCAAGATTCTGCGTATCGACATTAACAACACCACGCCTGCGCGGGTTGGCCCTTACTATGGTGAAAACAACTACGGTGAAAAAAATTCAGCGCCAAGCGCGCAAGGTGAACTTTGCGCCACGCAAGTGGGGCCGGCGAATTATGCAGTTCCGCCGGACAATCCATTTGTCGCTTCAAGTAACACCTGCGATGAAATTTATCACTACGGCCTGCGCAACCCTTGGCGTTTTTCCTTTGATCGGCGCACCGGCGAGATGTTTATCGCCGATGTCGGTCAAAACGCGTTTGAAGAAGTTGATATAGCACCCGCCAGGACGCCCCAAAATTTCGGATGGAAATGCTTTGAAGGGTTTAACGCCAATTTCACTACCGGCGCGTGCAGCCCCTTACCCACCAACATTACGCCGCCTATTTTGGATTATGCCCATGCAGATCCCGGCGGCGGCTTTCGCTGCTCCATCGGCGGCGGCTATCGCTATCGCGGGCCAATTGCGCAAATGCAGGGCGTGTATGCTTATAACGACTATTGCTCTGGGGAAGTTTTCTTTGCGCAAAAGTCCGCAGCAGGAAGCTGGACCACTTCAGTATGGCAAGACACTAATGGTAGCCCGGTTGGTTTTGGCGAGGATGAAGTCGGGAATCTTTATTTGATCGACATCGGTGGCACGATTTCGCGCTTTAGCTCAGCGAGTGACAATGACTTTTTGTTTGGTAATGGCGCTGAGGGTTAAGTAAAGGGCGTATTTTTAAATCTTGAGGAAATTCGCAACAGACGCTCGCAAAAAACCCGCCTTTCGGCGGGTTTTTCGTTTTAACGTTTGCTCAAGTACTTAGCGCAAGCTTGGATCCCCGAGCAAAGTCCCACCTAAAATTACATCTGCTGCACTTGGATTCTCAGCGGCGATACTTTGCTGCGTGTGCATAAGGGCCTGACCGAAGCTTTCATCCGCGATTCTAGGCAGGATGCCATTGGCAAGGGCAATATCGCTATGGGAGGCGGTTAAGCTGCTAGCACCCAGTACCAAGGCTGCACCTTTTGGCATCAGCAACAGGCCTTGTGCGACTGTGGTGCTGGTTGGCTCAACAAAATACGTGCCCCAGCAGCCTAGCTGCAGGGTCGCGAAGCTTTGATTGACCGGGCTAAATAAGCCACCGTTGACTTGGCTTGCAGTAATCAAGCCTTCGCGACTCCAACTTGCGGGCGCGCTGTGACCGTAATAGCTAAACAGACTAACACCTTGACTCAAAGCATTGACAATATCGGCACGCGCAGTTGCCGCTAGACCAGAGGCGTAGCTGTCTAGACTCAACCGATTCACAGTCCAGTCTTTGTTCAACAGCGCCGCCACAGGTGCTACTTCGCTGGCATAACTGACGCCATTTAGGCTGCGGTCGCTAATGAACAGGGCTTTCTTCGTGCTTTGATAAGTCAAGGTCTTGGCGATAATCGCGTTTAACTCTGCTGCTGTGCGCACCGGCCAACGACCGATCGCTACATTCGGCATGCCATCGCTGTCAGTATCGGCATACACCGCATCGCTCGGCATAAAGGCAATAATTGGCCCTGAACGGCGATAGTTAGTCGGAATAAAGCTAACTGAGTTGACACCCAGGACGTTTTGATAGTCGTAGGTATCGCCGCCCACTAACAGCACATGCGTAGTCCCCAACACGCTTTGAGCGCGGCGGATCGCCAGTTGGATCGCCGCTGGATCAACTACGCCGGCGCTGTAGTAGCGATAAATTGCTTCAACATCGACGACTTTAACGGTGAAACCTTGGCTCTGCTTAGCCAAAACGAATGAACCCAGATTCGAGATGAAGCTCGGATGGCTAATGACCAAGTAGCTGGCGCTGCCACCGGCAATTGGATCAACCAACGGAGTTGCGGCGACTGGCGTCAGAGTGTTATTGACCGGAACTACAGTCAGCTGATCGCCCGCTTGCGCATTAAGCTCAATGCGTAAACTGCCTGCGCTGATCGCATCGGTGTTGAGCAAGCTGGATACCCCTGCCCGTTCTAACAACACAGCGACCGGCTGACCGCTCAAACCGTTAATCACAAAAGTGCTGCTAGTGATCGTTTCAGCCTTACCCTTTACCGGTGCTGGGGCTGCAGCGGAGGTTGCGGGTAACACAACGCTCAGGCGGTCATCGACTGCAATCAGGTTGCGGACATAATCAATTTGTACCGACTCAACGTTGACAATATCGTTGGCGTAGCCCGTGCTGTTTGGCAATTGCACCGTGAAAGTGTTATTGCCCAGTTTCAGCGCGCCAACTGGTAAGTTAAAGCGCTGAGAACCCGCCGCAAAGCCATCAAACTGCACTTGCCCTAAGCGTACGCCGTTGAGCAAAAACACCGCGTCATGATCTTGCCCAATGCCTGAATAATCCAAACCACCCCAATAGTTAACGGTCAAGGTTTCGGCGGCACCTGCAGATGCACTAAGATCCTTAATGGTGAAGTTCAAGCTACCAACACCGCCCGGATTGTTATTACTGCGCAGCGCGCGGAAGCTAAACCACGGATCAGCCAGCGGCGAGCTAAAGCTATAGGTCGTGTTGCTATCGAGCAATTGTGTGCCCGGCGCGCTCAACACTTCAGCACCCGAACTCAAACCCGTTGTGCGCGCATCGATTTCTGGCTGCGCCAAAGTGCGGCCGATTTCAACGCGATATACCGCCGTGGTTGTGTACAGGCTGTTTTTCACGGCTTTCGCAAAGAACTCAATAGTACTGCCCGGTCCAAAAGCTTTGGCACCCAAATTGACCCGCGCAGGTACCGTTGAACTGCCCAAACGTACGGCAATGTTATTAGCGGGCTGGCCAGATAAATCCACCCCGGCCGCCACTAACTGCGCCTGCGTGACACGCACCCAGCCATCGCTGTTAACGCGTATTTCCGCAGCTTTGGCACTGATACCACGCAAAGCTACATTCTGCGCCGCGCGAAAGCTTAGTTGCTCAGCGTTGACGGCAGCCCAATTCAAAGGCTGCGCCAAACCGACTTCACCGACCGCGCTGCCGACTTTATACGGCCCATAAAGTGTCGACTTGCCATCAACCGCGCTTTCCTCGATCCACACTTGATCGGCACCTGGATTACGGGCGCGTACAGAATAGGATTGCTCTTTCAGGCTGTCGATGGCCTTGGAAGCGACCGAACCAATCTCCACCCGCGCCTGCACGCCCTTGCCAATATCGGCCAAAACGCGGAAGCCTAGAGTGCCCGCTTCACTAGCGGTGTTGAAGTTCACGACCAAATCGCTGTCGATTTCTTTCACGTCAACATTGGAGAGGGTTACGGGAACCGTGCCGCCTACACAGATAAATTGTGGCTTAGCCCCAGGCACTGAGTTATAGGCATTTAGGTTGCTTTGCTCATTGTAGTTGTTACCGGAAACCGCGTTATAGGTCTGAGATTGATTCGCCGGGGTAAAATCCGTTACTCCTGACAGACCACCACTGGCAGTAACCGGAGCGGAGCCGTTATTGGCAATGCGAGAAATATAGGTACGCCCCGCGCCACCACCGCCGCCAGGGCCGCGCAAATCTGCATTCCCATTTCCCACGCCAGCATTGCCGCCGTTGCCCCCATTCACGCGCACTTGCACTGAGGAGTAAGTCGTTGAACCTGCCAGGTTAGTAAGCAAAACAATCGTTCCCCCCGCGCCGCCACCGCCACCGCCACTCGCAGCACTGCCTGCTTGACCATCGCATCCATTAGAGACGATATCCGCAGTACCCGTAAAGGTGTTGGCGCTGAGCAGAATGATTCCACCACCCAATCCACCGGAGCCTTCGATACCGGCACTTCCATTGCTGGCAGCAGCACCACCGCCAGGACCCATGGTGATGCGCCCTACACCCTCTGGAAGCTCTGTACTTCCGGCGAGCGCGACGCCGTTAAAAGTGAATCCTTGGAAAACACGACCCTCCACGCCCCCGGTGTTTGCACTCGATGCACCGGTAACTGCATTGGTATTACAAGTTCCACCTGAGCCGCCTCTACCGCCATTACCACCACCACCACCACCACCTGTCTCATTATTCGGGGGCGGACCGCCAGTTACCGAAGAACATGCGTTGCCACCACCACCTGCAGAACCGGGCGCACCTTTACCGGTAGCCCCGTTTGTGTATCCATCCGCCCCCGTCAAGTCAACGACCGAAATACCGTCGAATACCAAGCGTGACGTTCCAGAAAAACCCTCTCCCTTGACGCCATTACCAATGGCAATCGTGCGACGGAATATGCTTGGTCCTCTATCCAAACCACTTGCAACCGCAAAATTCAAGCGACCACCGCCGCGATAGCCGCTACAGGAGGCATCAACACCCACGGAATTGACTCCTAAATCAAATGTTCCGCTCGCATCTGCTGCAATTACACCACCGCGCGTACCATTCCATGACAAGGCTGCTAGCGTTCCAGCACCCGACAAGGTGATATCGGTATGCTGCGGCACACGCACGTACTGCGTGACCTGCTTGGGTACTGCGGTCGGGTTGTGCGTGTAGCTGTTTGCCAAACCTAAACCGCCTGGACTACCGCTGGAGCCAGTAATTGGGATTTCTCCTGCTGAACAGCCACCCGTACCGACCATACCACGGACTTCTACGTACTCATATACCCCGATATTACCGATCCCAGTACCATACGCTGCGTTATCAGTAACCGTCATACTGGCGCCATCTTGCATCTGGACAACTAACAACTTTTGACCGACGTCAATTGAGCTAAGTGCCGTTGGGGCAGCGCCGATACCCGCGCCAATGACTGGCAAACAGCGTGAACCCGTTGAGATTGCGACTGGCCCGGAAGCGGCAGGTGTAAAATAGGTATTGAGTACCGTGTCCGCAGTGGTAACACTCAGCGGCACTGTGGAAGGTAAATTGGCACAAAGCGGAGATCCAACACCGGTGCCACCTGTGCCACCAGGCGCTAGACCTATCGTAGCGCTATTATTTCCGGCATTGGTATCACTGTAGCCACCCGTTCCAGTGAACGACAGGCTCGCTGTATTATTTAAGGGATTCGTGGTAACACCTAAGCGTACGACTGCGTTGACCGTAAACTCAACTACACCCCCATTTGACAGATCGAGCACCGCACTGAGCGTACCGGGCGAGCCGGGCTGGGCATTGCCCTGACCAGATCCGCCACTTACAACAGTGGCACCGACTGCTTGCTGCACATTGTACACATAGGCTGCAAAGTCGGCACTGAATACATCGTTCACGACTAACCCAGATATTGGATCAGGCCCGTTATTCACCACTTGAATGGTGTAAGTAAGGCTTTGACCTGGGATATAAGACGTTTCTAAGACGGTTTTTGTAACCAAAACATCTCCGAACGGCGCGGCAGCAACTGCTGACCCAGTGAACACAACCATCGCAAATGTTAATATCGAAAGATGCAGCTGTTCTAAAATCCGGCTAAGTTTATGGTTCATAAGACACTCCCTTTTTTTAATTGGATCAGGTTAACAAATAACAAGCTAACTTCAAGAGAAATAAGACTGTTTGTAGGGAAGTTTTGAGCTCAGCACGCAAATTTAAGGGTTCTGAACCTTTACGCGGTGATCTAAAAGCTATCGCGTCAGCCCAAATCCCAACCAAACCGCCAGCAAACCGCCCAACACACTCACCAGCACATAAAGTGTCGCAAGCAAAATTCGCCCCTGCTGCGCCAGTGTCAAACTTTCCAGGCCAAATGCCGAAAACGTCGTAAAGCCACCGAGCACGCCGACTAGGATGAAGGCGCGCCACGGGTGCTCGGGGTTGTTTAAGCCAAAG
Source organism: Rhodanobacteraceae bacterium (assembly GCA_043754435.1). Taxonomy (GTDB): domain Bacteria; phylum Pseudomonadota; class Gammaproteobacteria; order Xanthomonadales; family SZUA-5; genus JANNYA01. The sequence goes on along the minus strand of JAYUUS010000242.1, from coordinate 1,471 downwards.
CGCGCGGCTAAAAACCCGGCGAGTGCGCAGCCGATCACATTGATGGCGAGCGTAGGCCAGGGAAAGCCGGATTTCAGCATCGGGCGCAGCGATTCGCCGATTAAAAAGCGCAGGCTGGCACCGAGGCCACCGCCTAAAAAAACCCAGAGCGCCGTAGTAAGCTTCACGTGCGTTTCCCGGTAACCGACTCTTGCGCCCTGCCCCGTTCAGCGCGAATCCACGCTAGCTTATCGGCAATTTTGATCTCCAAGCCGCGCGCAACCGGCTGGTAGAACTGCGTGGCTTCAAAACCCTCGGGAAAACCGAACTGACTCAGCGCAATGCCATCGGGTGCATCGTGATCGTATTGGTAGTGCGCGCCGAAACCTAAGTTTTTCATTAGTTTGGTCGGCGCATTACGCAAATGATTGGGCACCTCTAAGGTTCCGTGCTCGGCGACAAACGCTTTTGCCGCTTTGAACGCGATGTAGACAGCGTTGCTTTTGGGCGCTGAAGCGAGATACAGCACCAACTGTGCCAGTGCTAGCTCCCCTTCTGGCGCGCCCAAGCGCTCCAAGCTTTGCCAAGCCGATAGCGCTAACGCCAGCGCGCGCGGGTCGGCGTTGCCAATATCTTCACTGGCCACGCGGGTTAGGCGGCGTGCAAGGTACTCAGGATCAACGCCGCCGTCTAGCATACGCACCAGCCAATAAAGCGCAGCATCAGGGTTGGAGCTGCGGATCGTTTTATGCAGCGCGGAAATTTGATCAAAATGCAGATCGCCGCCTTTATCAAAGCGCCGATAGCCATCGCTGCCCGCCGCCTCTACGTGAGCGATAGAAATTCTTGCATCGCCCGCAATTTCCGCCGTTACTTCCAGCAAAATCAGCGCGCGCCGGGCATCCCCGTCGCTAAGTTCGCTGATGCGTGTGAGCGCGCCTAGTTCTGCACTTTTGCCGCCTAAACCGTGCGCAATGTCAGCCAGTGCGCGCTGTAAAAGCTCGATGATCGCCTGCGGCTCCACGGCTTTGAGCACATGCACGCGCGCGCGAGAAAGCAGCGCACCATTGACGGCGAAACTGGGGTTTTCCGTGGTGGCACCAATCAGAACAATCGTGCCGTCTTCCACATGCGGCAATAGCGCGTCTTGCTGCGCTTTATTGAAGCGGTGGATTTCGTCGACGAAAAGCACGGTTTGACGGTGTAAATCACGATTGCTTTTTGCCAGCGCTACCGCTTGGCGCAATTCCGCTACGCCCGCCAACACCGCCGAAATCGGCGCAAATTCAGCCTCGCAGGCGTCTGCCACCAAACGCGCTAGCGTGGTTTTGCCGCAGCCGGGCGGGCCCCATAAAATCATCGAATAGGGTCGTTTTGCCGCCAGCGCACGCATTAAAGCGCTGGTCGGGTTGGTCAAATGCGGTTGACCTAGAATTTCCGCGATTTGACGCGGCCGCATACGCTCAGCCAGCGGTCTAAAGTCGTTGGTATT
>JAYUUS010000241.1:0-27043 GCA_043754435.1 Rhodanobacteraceae bacterium | reverse complement strand
TAGGCTTATCTCGCATGCGGCTCAGTGTGCGCCAAACTCCGAAAAGTCGCTCCGTTTGACAAAAAATTGTGCTTACTGAGGATTAGCGCTAATCAGGTTATGACAAGAAGCATCGGGACACGCAGAATTTGAAAGTTAATTTGGCGCCTTCGAAAACCTCACCAATCTAATTAGCGCAAAGGTCCGGACACCCAAGCCTCAGACTAAAAAATGCCAGCGACCTAAAAACCGCTGGCATTTCCATATATTCCCCATCAATTTCGCCGCAATTCCAAGCCAAAACAATCTAAAACCCAACACACCCAGCCGCAAATGCGGCATTAAAAATAACCCAATGTCGTCCTAAATTTTGTTCAAAATCCGCGCAAAACCAATGCCAAACAGTGCGCGTTGGCTGATTTCCTTGGCTTTGTCGATCAATTCTTCCAATTCCCCAATCACTCGCCAGTAGCCAGAGCCTATTCAAAAAGCCAATACGCCGAAAGAGTAGGTATGCGCTTAATTTATCATTCGGATCACTACGCCCTTTCACCCAGTGATTTTTATCTAAGCCCAATTTGGGTAACGCTTTCGGCTCGCTCGCTGCAATTTTGCCGCGCTTGCCAGGGTGTAGTTCGCGGTCAGTGAAATCGACCAGCTCAATGTAGTCTGATGCCGAAACACCGGGACAAGTTGGCGGCGTGGCTGTTTCATCGGCGCAGCTTGGGCGATATTGGCGTTTGGTCACAATTAAGAATGCGCTAGGGGTGGGTAGGGAATTCGAAAGCGATATTGGTTTTAAGGGCGCTTGGCGCGCCAGTACGTCCGACTAGCGGTGTATTCAGCTGCGTCACTTTTGCATACGATTCTTACCTGTTAAAGTTTTTGAGCCATTGCGATGTCGTTTCACGAAGCTGACGCCACTGAAAAGAAACGCACGCTTTGGATTCTGTTCGGGATGCTTGTTTTCGCAGCGTTTGTTGCTTGGTGGTTTAACCGCTGGTTAGGCCAAATTGATGTACTGCTGGCGGGCGGCCAGCGTGAAATTGCCAAACAGCAGTTTGACTTAGTATTTGGTTTTGCCGCCTTGCTACTCTCGGTTTGTCTGCTGAGTTTAAGTTTGCTGTGCTTTAAACATGCTCTAGAAGTGTTGCAGCAAAAGCGCTTTCCGAGTGCTAGCGCGCGTCTGCTGCGGCGCATGACCGTGCACACGGGCGATGCGGCAGTAAAACGTGGGCGCTTGAATTTGGCGCTTGCGGTCATTTTCCTGCTCGCCGCACTGCTCAGCTTTCCATTTTCAAGTTTTTCGGCTTTTTTAAAGCTCTAAAAGCTCCAGATATCTACGCGCTGAACCTTTGTCCGCGCCCACAGTCTGATCCGGTTCGTACTGATCTCTTAATTTCAGCCCACCTTAATTTCAGCCCACCTTTACAGCTTGCCCTTCGCTGTTTTGACTCGGCAAACACCAACTGTCACAGTCCTTGGGGTATTCTCAAGCGCAGCTGTAGGCAACTTCCTTATCAATTTTGAATTAGTAGGTGGCTTTTATGAGTGTAGATTCGATTGTGGCTCCGCCCCGGAGTCAGTTTCATGGGGCACTAGACAGCGTGCCCGACCTTCACAATTCGCGCATTTTGTCGCTAGACAGCGGTGGCCGCATCTTGGATTGGATGAGTTGGCAAGACGCGGTGTGTCTATACGTTCGCGGCGCGGTGTCGTGGACGTTGGGTGAACCCTGTTTGATCGTGCACGGCGGCATGAGTCGCGAGTTAGGTGTGCAAACCACGCTCGCGCTGCATCCGATTGTGGCAAGTCGCTCGCGCGCGAAAAATACCTTAGTCGACCCGGCACCCGCATTAACCAACCAAGCGCTGTTTGCACGCGATCAAAGCTTGTGTTTGTACTGCGGCTGCAATTTTTCCAAGAGCGAATTGACGCGGGATCACGTACAGCCCGTGTCTAAAGGTGGGCCGGACGCATGGGAAAATGTCGTTACCGCCTGTTGGAATTGCAATGTGCGTAAAGGCAGCCGCACGCCGGCTCAGGCCAATATGCCTTTGCTTGCGGTGCCGTATCGGCCAAGCTGGGTTGAGCACTTGATTTTGTCGAATAGGAATATCTTGACCGACCAAATGCAGTTTTTGCATTCGCATTTACCCAAGCGCCAACGGTTAGAAGGGCTGCGTGGGTTGGGTGCGCATACGGTGATTGCGCAAAAGTCGAAGGCAGCGATGCGTGTTTAGGAGTAAGTGGCGCTGATGTTAGACCAGCAATTTGATATCGCCGTGATTGGCGGGGGGCTGGTGGGGGCCAGTTTGGTGTTGGCCCTTGCCGCTTTTGCGCCGACAAAAAAACTGCGCGTGCTGCAGGTGGAGGCGAACCCAGCGGGCACCACGGCGCATGCCTCTGACGAGCGGCACTTAGCCTTAAATGCCTTTACTTGGCAAACCTTGCAGCAATTGGGGGTAGCGCTTGACGCGAATCGCTGCGCGCCGATTCAGCGCGTGCATATTTCTAGTCGCGGTGATTTTGGTCGCGTGCTGCTGGATGCGAAGCAGGAAGGTGTCAGTGAATTTGGCCGTCTGGTGCCCGCCACGCAATTGCGCGATGCGTTAGAAAAAGCGCTCGCAAGTTGTTCTTCGGAATGGCTTACCCGCCAGCACGGCAGCCGCCTTATTGGCTTAAATATAGTCTCTGAAAATGCGGCAGAATTGACTTTGGCCGCTAGCGATGGTGCCCTGACTAAGCTAAGTGCCCGTCTAGTGGTGGGCTGTGATGGCACCCAAAGCCTCGTGCGGGCGTTTCTAACGCCGGCTGATGTGCCAGTACAGGACGATTTTTTCGACTATCAAGCCAGCGCGCTAAGCTTTAATTTCAGGCCCGAATATGATTCGCTAGGCATGGCTTATGAGCGATTTACCGACACTGGCCCGATTGCGCTGTTGCCCTTGCCGAATCGACGTATGGGCGCGATTTGGACCTTAGCCACCGCGCAGGCGAACGCAGCTTTGCAGCTGCCTGAAGCGGAATTTTTAACTCAGTTTCAGCAAGCTTTTGGCTACCGCTTGGGGCGTTTTTCCGCGCTTGGCAAGCGTGCGCTTTGGCCCTTGCAGCGCCTGCGTGCGCGCCCAGACTTTGGCAATCGCTGTGTGTTGATCGGTAATGCCGCACAAACGGTTCACCCGCTGGGCGCGCAGGGATTTAATTTAGGTTTGCGTGATGCGGTTGCGCTAGCGGCCGCGCTGGAAAAAGCGGGTGATGTTCTGGATCAGCAAGCGGTGCTACAGGCATTTAGCGCCGCGCGCGTACAAGACCGTGCGGACACGCTGCGCTTTAGCGATTCAAGCTTAGTCGCCACGCAAAATACCTCTGGGCTTGCGCGCATCGTGCGCAGCGCGGCTTTTACAGCGTTAGAAACGCTGCCACTAGCGAAACGTAATCTAATCCGCTTTGGTTTGGGATATGTGCGATGAGCAGTCTGATTAGCAGCGCGCGCAAGCGCGAGATTTTTGATTTTGCCGTGGTTGGCGATGGCCCAGTTGGGTTGAGCAGCGCGTTGGCATTAAGTAAATTAGGCCGAAGCGTGGTGCTAGTTGCAGCAAATCCGCCTGCAGAAGGTTTAAGTTTAATAACACCACTTGACATGTCTGTCGTGTCGCCTGATCGGCGAGACTTACGCGTTTATGCGTTAGCGCCGGATGTGTTGAAATTTTTGACAACGCTTGGCTGCCGCGTTCAAACGCATCCACGCGCGTGTGGCTATTCCAGTATGCGGGTTTTTGATGCGGACGAGGCGCACGTTTTAGCGTTTAATGCCAGCGACTACGGCTGGCCGGATTTGGGCTGTATTGTTGAGCATCAGTGCTTGCAGGCGGAACTTTGGGCACAAGTGCAGCAAATGGGCATAAAGCACTTGATCGGCCAAGCGGATTCCTATCAAACTGAAGACGAGCATGCGGTTTTGCATACCGCAAAAGATACTGCGCGCGCGCGCTGGGTGTTAGATGCAAGTGGCGCGCATTCAAAGTTGCGCGCCGCCGCCGGTATTTCTCTGGCCGAGCATGATTATCAGCAAAGCGCCATCGTCGCGCACGTGCGCACTGAAAAGCCGCACGCCCACACCGCTTGGCAGCGTTTCACGCCAGCGGGGACGATTGCGCTGCTGCCGATGTTTGACGGCAGTCAGGCGCTGGTTTATTCAGCACTGCAAGCCAAAGCGGACGCGCTGATGCAGCTAGATGAGCAAGGTTTTTTAGCGGATTTGGATCGCAATTTTGGGCTACAGCTGGGGCGTTTCACTGAAATTGGTGCGCGCCGCAAGATTGAGCTGCGGCGCATGTTGGCGCAGCAGTACGTCTATGGACATTTGATTTTGCTCGGTGATAGCGGCCACACGGTGCATCCGCTCGCCGGTCAGGGGTTAAACCTGGGTATTCGCGATGTGGCTAGGCTTTGCGTAGCGGTGGAGAGCTTGAGTGGTGAGCCATTGTCTACAGTTAGAATGCAGAGCGCGCTGCGGCAATTTGAGCGGGAACGTAAAAGTGAAAACGCGATTACGGCCTACGGCATCGAGGCGCTGCAAAAAATGTTTCTGCCTACGAGCGGCCCGCTCAAATTATTGCGTAATTTAGGCTTGCGCGGCGTGCATCGCTTGACGCCCATAAAGCGGCTATTTGCTGAATTAGCAGCGGGGCAGGTGGCGGGCTGGCCCGGTTAGTCTTTCTGCGGACAGATCACCAGATATGCGCTTTGTGCGCCGGAATCACTCAATTCCAACCAGTCACCTACCGCCAAAACCCGCGCACCCTGAGCCTTTGCATTGGCAATTTCAGCATTAGCCTCGTGCTGGCATACAAAGAAACGATACACGCGGCCAAAGCGACGCAGCTTGATTTCCACGCTTGCCCAATGTTTAGGCAAAGCGGGCATCAAACACGCGCGCTGACCCTGCACCTGCAGGCCGCAAATGGACTCCACGGCGGCGCGATACAGTAAGGCGGCCGAGCCGGTGTACCAACTCCAACCGCCGCGACCGCGATAGGGCGCTTGGCTGTAAATGTCAGCGGCGACTGCGTAGGGTTCCAGCCGATAAAGCGGGCCTAGTTTAGGATCGACTGAGCGGTGCGCTGGGCTGGCGCATACCCAGGCTTGGTAAGCGCTATCGCCATCTCCCAGTTGTGCCCAAGCCATTGCGGCCCATACGGTTGCGTGGCTGTACTGCCCGCCATTTTCACGCACGCCCGGCGGATACGATTGAATATAGCCAGCCCTCGGCACCGCATTTGCCAGCGGCGGATCAAGCACGCGCAGCAGCCCCAGCTCCTTATCGCCCAGCATCGCTTGGGCCGAGGCCATCGCGGTCTGTTGATGCGTCCGCTCAATCGGGCTAGGGCTAGGGTTTGCCAACACGCTCCAGGCTTGCGCGATCAAGTCGATCTTGCATTCGGGATTGCTCCTCGAACCCAGCGCCGAGCCATCGTCAAAATATGCGCGCTTATACCAAGCGCCGTCCCAGGCGTATAGCTCTAGGGCCGCCTTCCAAGCTTGAGTCGCGGCGCGCCAACGCTCCACACGTGCCGTTTCACCGCGCTGCAAGGCAACTGGGGCAAAGTCGTCAATGATTCGACATAAGAAAAAACCAAGCCACACGGATTCGCCGCGCCCTTCAACACCGACGCGGTTCATACCATCGTTCCAATCGCCACCGCCCATTAGCGGTAGGCCATGAATGCCAGCATTTAAGCTGCGGTCAATGGTGCGCGCGCAATGCTCAAACAGCGTGGCGTGTTCGGTGGTGATGCGCGCTTTGTAGTAGGCGTCTTCAGCGTGTTCGGGTATCGCGTCGCCTTCAATAAATGTAATGAGTTGATCCAAAACGGCATGGTCTTGTGTGCCCTGCAAATAGTGTGCAGTTGCGTGCGGCAGCCACAGCAGGTCATCGCTAAAGCGGGTGCGCACCCCGGCACCACTGTGTGGATGCCACCAGTGCTGCACGTCGCCTTCAGGAAATTGCCGCGCTGCCGCTAGCAGGATTTGCGCACGCAGTAATTCCGGTGCCGTGATCACCAGCGCCATCGCATCTTGGAGCTGATCGCGAAAGCCAAAAGCCCCGCCCGCTTGATAAAACCCGGCACGGCCCCAGAGCCTACAGACGGTGGTTTGATAAAGCAGCCAATGATTAACCATCACATCAAACAGCGGATCGGGCGTTTTAATGTGGATCGCTTGCAGTAGTTCGGCTGGAGGAGATTGCGGGGTCGATTGAGTATCTGTGGCGACGCTAACGCTGGAATGCGGCTGGGTATCAACCTCTGCACTAAAACATTGCGTGACTAGCGCTAACGCCAGCGCTTCGGTGTGGGCATAACCCAGCGTAAACTCAAACGCCACTATTGCGCCTACAGGCACTGCTACTGACGCACTGATGGCCGCGCAAGGATCCAAAGCAAGCCCGGCGCGCGCTGCGAATTGGTCGGGCCATGCGCGCCCGCCCGCGCCATCAAAAAGCTCCCGCCGGTCGCAAGTCCAATTGGCTGAGATAGGCACCGCCAAATTGAGTTGACGCAACAACAGAAAAGCGCAGTGACCATTGGCACCATCGTAGCCGTCAAGCTGCGTTGCCAGCAAAGTGCAAACCCCGCCCTGTTGCTCAGGGCCGTTATGGATAGCACGCGCCGTGCGCACGCTTTGTCGATCAATCGGCAATGCGCCTAGCAGCCATTCCACCACGCCAAGCACACGCAAATGCTGCGCCGTCGGGGCATTGTTTTGCAGCGTGATCTGCACGCGTTTAAGGGGAAGTGTTGGATCTACGCTCCATCTAGCACTTAACGCAACATTGCCGCGCACATGGCGAATAGTGGTGCTGCCGATGCCGTGTTCGATTTGATAGTTGGCATCGCGATTGCCCGGCCCTAAATTCCAAATCGCTTTACTCGAAAGCTCTTGCACGCAAAATACTTCGCCCTGCATATCACTTATTGGATCATTGCCCCATGCGCTGAGCTGGCGTAGACGCGCGTTATCAGCCCAGGTGCAACCCGCGCCGCTTTCAGAAATCAGTGCGCCAAATTGCGGGTTTGCCAGCACATTGACCCACGGGCGTGGCGTGCTCTGCGTGGCGTTAATCGCAAAATGATAGTGGCCGTTGTGGGCATCAAACTGGCCGGCAGATAAAGCATTCACTTGATTTTGCGCGTCCCGCAAAAGATTGACGGGGGTTGGCAAAGCAACTCCTAACTGCAACGTGCGTTTGGCTTGGTCCGTGTCGTGCCAAGCCACTAACTCTGCAACATGCTGGCGTAAAGTTCTGCCGTCCGCGCTCAAGCGCACGCGCGCCAGCAGTGCTAGCGTGGTGCGCTCCATCGGCGTAAGTTCACCGAGCTGGAGCACAAATAAACCGCCCGACGAACCTAATGACGGGCCGACCGCGCTGGCTAAACTTTGCGCATAGCGCTCACGCAACGCCATTAAAGCCTGCTGCTGCGGCATCGTATAAGAATTAGGCTCAGCATTGAGCAATACCAAATCACACGGCACGTTGGCGTGTGTCCAATAGCTCAAGCATTGCACCATAGAACGTGCAAGACGCAGCCCATGGACGGCGGTGAGGCGCACCACAATAATCGGCCGCTCGCCTGAGATCGCCAAACGCCATAGCGCACGGCGATCACAAAAGGGCTCAGGCACGGCATTGGCTGAGGGCTCAGGACGTGTTTGCAGCAGCACCAAGGTGCTCGTCAGGGTTTGAAAGGCCACCAAATCGTCTTGGGCTAAGCGCAGCTCGCGCTGCTGCAAGGCGGCAAGCGTGGCACTAAGTTCACCTGCCCGTGTAATTGTTGCGGCCAAGCGATAGCGATCAACCAGCATTTCCAGCGTCGTACGGTCCGTTTCTGCGGCGCTGGCTAAAGTGCACTGCAGGCTGGCATGCGCAGGTATAACGACGCTGATCGCCATCGCAGCCACAGGATCCAAGCCGGTTTCGCAGATGCCCGATGGCGTGGCTTGCGCATCAAATTGCGCCAGCGGCAATGCGGCAGAGCGCAAGCGACCGCGCCAGCGCGCGCGATCTGCCAAAACCCGCACATTATCCACTCCAGCACTTGCATAAGCCAAAAACTGTACGGCATGGACGGCTTTTTCATCGTCACGCCTGGGATTGCGTCTGAAGTACAGTGCTTGGTCATGCGCATCCCATTCAGCGCTGACAAATAAATTGGCAAACGCGGGGTGCATTTCATCAGCGATTGCGGGTGATAAACACACTTCCCACGCCGATAGCAGCTCTAGACTAATCGCCTCTGAGGAGGTATTCCAAAACTCGATCTTGCGCAGCTCAATATCATCTTCTGGGCTGACCCACACGGTGCATTCAATGCGTAAATCAGGCCAAGTGGCACAGAGGCGAACGCGATCCCGATGGAAGTGCGCCACATAGCTTGCCTGCGGGTCGGGTGCCGGGTGGCTAGTAATTGAGCAGATCGCGCGCCCGGGCCTGCGCAGATAGATAAAACTACCATAAACATCGCGCAGCGCGTCGTTGCGGGTGCGGCTAATGTCGATATTGCGCCAGCGGCTAAAGCCCGCGCCATTGGCGCGTAGGGCCACACTATAGCGGCCATTCGATAGCAGTGCGGTGCGCTGTAGCGCATGCTTGCCAGGTATTTCGGCGGATTCAACCTCAGTATTACTTACGCTGGCAAGGTTGTTGAAAGAGGTTCTAGCGCGCAGTGTTTCAGCGTTGATGTCAATCACTTGTGCGACTTCACGTGGAATTCGCTCTTGTAGTAAAGGTGCCATCGCCTGCATGCGCGGGTCGCGCATGCACCAGCGCCGAGGCGTGGCATCAAGCAATACGTTCGCTAAAGCCACCAATATCATGCCCTGGTGATGCGCCATACAGGTGCTGACTAAAACATGTCGGCTGCCGCTAATTTGCCGTGCGGGCGTGTAATCAAGCGCTTCGAAAAAGCCAAATTCACTGCGCGCACCTAAAGCTTGTAGCGCCTGCAAATTTTGCACCGCAGCACTTGGTTCCTGCATCGCCGCAAGGGCCGTCGCATAGGGGGCAATGATGCATTCATCGGTGGGCAAACGGCTCAAAGCCAAGCGCGGTACGCCCTGCGGGGCGTATTGATAGGCCAACGTGTGATCGGTAGCGGCATAAGCGGATTCACTAATGCCCCAAGGGGTTTGCAAAGTATCGGCATAGTCGCGCTGTTCCTGCACCGCCATATGACAGGCGCTGCCAAGGGCGCTGACAGCGGGTTCGTCTAACACTAACGCAGGCATCAAGTATTCAAACATCGAACCCGACCAAGAGCGCAAACCTACTTCCTCAATGGATGCCTGAAACGGCCGCCCTAACGCCGCCCAATGCGCAGCTGGCACATCCCCTTTTGCAATCGCCCACAGGCTTGCCAGCCTAGCTTCTGAGGCCAATAAATCATATTGACTGGTATCAAGCTGCTGCTCGGCTACACGCCAGCCTATATGGAGTAAGCGGCGCTGCGGATCGTATAAAAAGCCAAACTCAGTCGCCTCAGCAATCGCACGACAGGCTTGTGCAATCGCTAGCAGGCGTGCGCTAAGCTCGGCTTCGCCTGATTTGTATGCACCTTGCTCACAGGCGTTTGCAGTGGCCAATAAGTGACCGCATAGATTGCCACTATCAACACTCGATACATAGGCCGGTAGTAAGATAGCTAAGGTATTGGTGTCGATCCAGTTATGAAAATGCCCACGCTCACGCGGCAGTTTAGCCAGCGTATTGAGGGTATTTTCCAAGCGCTCCGCCAGCTCGCGCAAATCAATCCAGCCAAAAGCCTGAGCACTGGCAGCCGACAGCATATAAAGCCCGATATTGGTGGGCGAAGTACGCTGCGCAATCATAATGCGTGGCAGGGTCTGGACATTATCGGGCGGCAGAAAGTTGCTTTGCGCGTTTACATATTGCGCAAACCAAGCCCAGGTATCGCGCGCTACTTGACGCAGATAGTCTTGATCGGCCTGCGATAAATCCGCAGCCGGCGGTGGCGGTGGGCGGCTTGCTAAAGCGATCCAAAGCGGCGCACTGGCCCACAAAGCACACATGACCAAAGCCAAGAGTAGGCTAGGCGAGGGTAGCCAACAGAAAAAGGCGGCGAGCATCAGCGCCAGCAGAGGCAAGCGAATATGCGCGCGCAGCAGATTCAAAACACCTTGCTTGGCCGTACTTTCAGCGGCGGCTGCGGTCGTCCACTGCAGCAAGCGACGGCGACTGACCAAGGTGCGCCAAAGAGCGCGTGCAATCGCGTCAAGCGCCAACTGCGAATCGCGCAGCAGCATCACAAAATGCCACAGTAAGCCGAAGACTACGCGCCCCAAGTCGGCCAGCGCCAAGCGCAAGAAGTGGCGCATCGCAATATCATCGCGCGAGGGTGCAAAAGCCGCTACAGCGCCCACGAAGGGGCCTGCGCAAAATGCTGCGGCCACCAATGCCAAGCACGCCAGCGGTTTTGCGGCGCCGCATAGGGCGAGTAAAATCAGCAGGAAACTAGCCGGTGCAATGAGCGAGCGACGTAAATTATCGAACAGTTTCCATAAATCCATCGCGCGCAAACTATAGCGCTTGCCATGCAGCAAAATGGGCAGCAGTTGCCAGTCACCTCGGATCCAGCGGTGCGTGCGTGAGGCCGCAACGTCTGCGTGGGACGGGGCGGGTTCAATCAGCGCAATATCGCTCACGCTGGCACTGCGCGCGATGCAGCCTTCCAATAGATCGTGGCTAAGCACTTGCTCTTCCGGCAAGCGCCCGCCCAGCACCGCATGGAGTGCACGCACATGCAGTAAACCCTTGCCACTAAAGCTACCTTCGCCGAACAAGTCTTGATAAACCTCCGACGCGCCCGCGTTATACGGATCATTACCGCTGGCACCGGCAAACATACGGTGGAACCAGCTCGCCTGATGCTGCGCTGGCCACGCGGCTACGATCCGGGGTTGCAAAATCGCATGTCCGGCCACGACGCGCGCTGGGTGCGCGCCAACATGCGGCTGATTGCGCGGATGAGCAGCCACACCCACCAATTTGCGCAGCGTGCCCGGTGCCAGCACGGTGTCGCTATCTAGCGTCACAATGTAGGGTATATTGGGCGCAGGCTGGGAAACACGGCCTAGGTCCGTAAACGCGCTGCCTGGGTGCTCGGCTAGTAGCGCAATCAACTGCTCAAGTTTGCCGCGCTTACGCTCGACCCCAATCCAGCTTTGTTCGCTTTGGCTCCACTGCCGGGCTCGATGCAGCAACAAAAAGCGTAAGTCTTGATTAGAACCCAAGTGATCCGGGCTAAAAGGATAACGCGCGTTTAGCGCCGCAATCGCGGCTACTGCGCACGCCAATAGCGCCGCATCACCCGGCATTTCAGCGGCGGGCGCGTCATTAAAATCAGTCAACAGCGCAAACTGCGCGTACGCTTCACGATTGGCTAAATAATGCCGCTCCAATTGCCCCGCAAGGCTCAGCACGGTGCGTTCATCACTCAACATGGAAGGCACCACCACGATCACGCGGTGCTCAGCGGGTATCCCATCTTTAAAGGCCAGGGCAGATAGTCGCGAGGGCGCCGTCCATTCGCTAATAAATCGATTCACAATCGCAATCACCGCTTCGCTCGCGGGAAAAAGGGCTACCAACGCCAGTATCCATGGCCAAATATGGAAAAGAGCGCCGGTGCCGATGCTTATAGGCATAACGGCCTTGGTGACAAAATACCGGCACAGCGCCAAAGATAAACTGGCGAGCACGCTTAAAAACATAAACAGCTTAAAGCCTTTTGGTAAAACGATTGCTTTGCGTAGCCCTAAGTCATGCCGCAAACGAGCACTACCGCGTCCGGCGAGCCAGTGTCCAGCGCTGGCCTTGCCCGGAATAGTTAAGGCCAAAATTTTGTCAGCTACTTCTGGCTCAGGGTGCCCTGAACTACGCGCTAAGCGTTCAATCTGATGCAGTGTTGTGTCTTGGGTGTCTTCGCGCTCGGCGGCGAAAATGGGCAGCGTTAGCATACGCTGCATGACCAAACTCACTTGATTGATGAGGCTACGCCAATCGGTCGTAGTCAGCCGTTGCAGCGTGCGAATCGCGTTTCCCACACTGACGTTATCCGCCGCTTGATCGGCGTGCTGTTGTGCCAGTGCAGCGTTGGCATCCGGCAGCGCCTGCGCCAACGCCGCGAAAATTTCTGCCCGCGCTTGATCAGCTGGCGCGGTATTACCATTACCGGCGGGTAAGAAAATTTCCGCATCGGTCTGCATGCGGCTATGCACTTGAAGCGCAAATGCGCGCAGCACCCCACGTGCCTGAGCTTGGGCAAATCGCATCCGCACAAAGGCCGTCGGATCTTTTAGTTTAATGGCGTTGTCGCACAAAAAATGTGCCGACTCGCGCGCTGCTTCATCGGTCGCGACGCGCTCAGCCAAACGACGCAGATTTTCTACCAGCAGCACGCGCAGCGTACTCGGTAGCGCCCACAGTTCCCCCTGCGTGAGCGTTTGCGTTTCTTGATAGGCGCGCAAAAATTCAATCAGCAGCGCGGGATCAAACGCGCTATCGGTATGGGCGACAAAACTCCAGCACAGCGCATAAACGCGGGGCAGCCCGGCTAACGGTGCGATCTCAAGCACCGGCAAACTATAAAAGTACCGGTGCGGTAGGCCGGTTTGGATCTCGCGCGATTGCGCAAGCACCAAGTGCATATTGTCCAACAGCCACTCGCCTGCCGGGCTAATATGGCGGCCCACACGTTCAAGCTCGGTCGTGTACGCATGCGATTGCCGCAGCGCTGCAATATTCTCGCGCAGGCGCGGGAAAAATTGCTTTGCACGTCGCGAGTATTGCGCCGGGCCCTGCAATTGTGCGAGTTCGTGCCCATGTTGAGCAAATCCGCTCGCACCCATTAGCACGCCCCGTATCGGCGTTTCTAACGTGCTGAGCGGGCGCATTAACAGCGTGTCGGTGTGTTCGATGAGTGCGCTACGCGCGGGCATTTCTTCAGGCATTGACGTGTGGGCGTCAGATGTCAGCCTAGTAATCATGGCGTGATGATCGTTATAGTGTTAAGTACAATAAAGCTGCAGCCATCGCGCCCATGCCAGTGATGCTTGTTAAAAGCCGGGGTAAAATGAATCCGTTCATGGCTTCAAAAATGCCGCCCAGACGGTGCATCGCCCGACGTGCAGGCATACATTGAGCGAGATGTGTGCCCAGATTGTCGAGCGCGCCTGAGTCCATGGCGTTTATTTGAAAAACTTTCATAGGACTAGACAATTCTGAATACGTTGACATGGTGTGACCTACTAACTTGTTTAGGGCAGCCGATGCTGACGGCGCAGTGCTTTAAAGTCTGTCTGTTAGCTCACTTTAACGCGTGATGATCCGATGCGCTCTGGTGCGCAACCGCTGTTTCGCGTGTCGAACTCTAGATTTTCACACGCATATGCAGCGGGTTTACTATTTGAGCCTCAAGCGTTTGCTAAGCCATTTGCTACGATCCTGATCGGCTTGCCGTAGCCTCAGATCATGCTTGGCCTCATACCATATGGCCTGTTTTGGCGCGCTTACGGCATCCGCAAAGGCTTGCGCTTCTTCATTACGGATGTGTTCGTCGTGCTTGGCAAATTGCAGCAACACACTTGCGGGTGCGGCCTGGGCGATTTGGGTGATCGGGTCGATCGGGCGCAACGCTTGGCGATACGTGCTCTTCAGTTCTGAAGTCGCTTTGGCAAGCCAATAGTCCAGGGACCAGCGGCTGAAGCTTCCGGTAGGCGTCAGCAATACGTAGCTCTGCGGGCGGCGATCAACGCCGGCCAAAATCGCGCCGTACATTGAACCATAATCATGTCCGACGAAGGCAATTCGCTTGGGATCGACTCCGGGCTGGGCAAGCAGCAGATCTAAAGCCCGGCGCAGGTCAATCACTTCTTCAATTACGCGCCGCTGGTCAGTTACTCCGTCTTTGGGCGCAAGCTTCCAGGGAAAATAGCCTTCGATCAGTACTGCAACCACGCCGCGTTTCGCCATCGCGCGGGCCTCCTCAAAAAACTCCTGGCGGTTGCTATTGGTCTCTCCAAGCCAGTGAAAATATAGAATGCCTGCATATTTGCCGGCAGCAACCTTGGCGTGCGTCGTGGGATTGATTACAAAGACTTTGACACGCCCGCGCTCAGACCCAGCTGCGGCAAATTCGACATCCCGAATCTGCACGCCATCCACTTGCTTGTTGGTGAGCAGGGTGAGTTCGGGCACTTTACTGCGGTCGTAATCGAATAGCGCGCGCGTCTGCTGCGGCTCGGCAAGACTTAAAACAGCGGGTGGGCTAGCGCTTAGCGTCATCCAGGTAGAGGCCAAAAATAGCGTTGCGATCAGGGTTAGACGAGACATGCGCGTTCCATTTTATTGACTGTGGCTTGCAAAAAGTGCTTAAATTTAATACGCACAAGCGTCAAAAAATGCGCGCATTAAAGGCTCTGCGGGCAGTAATCCGGTTGCCAAATGATGAAATTCCGGGTGCCACTGCACAGCGACGACGAAGCGATTTTGTTCTGAGCGAAAGCCTTCGCAGACGCCATCAGGCGTGCGTGCTTCTAAATTTAGGCTGCTGGCTAATTCGACCACGCCTTGATGGTGCGCACTATTGACCCGCCCTTCGGTTTGCCCATATATCGTCGCCAACACGCCGCCTGGGGTAAGCGAAATGGTGTGCTCAGCGCCGAAATAATTAGTAACCGCGTAATGTTCGATCGCCACTGCGCTTTGATACTGGCTTGGTAAGTCTTGACACAATTTGCCGCCAAAAATAACGTTGAGCACCTGAAAACCACGGCAAACGCCCAAAATTGGTTTATCAGCCTTTAGAAAATATTCGATCAATTCAAACTCAAAGCGGTCCCGCAGCGGGTCACCGCGCCATTCGGGTTTGATTGGTAGTTCGCCATAGCGATGCGGCTCGACGTCAGTGCCACCCTGTAACAACAAGCCATCGAGCGAATCAACAATGGTTTTAAAGGCGTCGCGGCGGCGTTCGCCGTCTAGTTCACGCAGCATTGGTAGCGTTAGTGGCAAACCGCCAAAACGTGTGACCATCTGATTATTCGCATCCACCACTGCCATGCGATCCACGCCGTGCGAATCTGGACTTACGTTGTCACCAGGAATAAATCTTGGCGTGATACCGATTTTTCGCATCTGCTTTCCCCATTGCCATTCTTTAAAGGCAATTAAAGCGCAATTTAGTTGGCTAAGCGCGCTTTGCGGGTGCGCCATTTTTAAGGCGTTTAAGTAACGTGATCGCCGATACCAAGCACCAAACGCCTTCCAACACCACGAATGGCCAAAACGGGATCATCCATGCAGCACCGCTTGCCATCCCCGCACCAACCATATTCAGCCCAAAAAACCATGGGCTGTCATCCGCAATTTTGTCAGTAATGTCCAGCAAATACGCGAGTAATAACAAACTGACGCCAATGGTGGCGACCCATTCAGAGCTGCTCACTCGCTAAAGTAGCGTCACTGAAAGCGTTACTGAATTTGCATTCATGCCAACGCACCGATTGGGCAACTGACGCCGGTGCCGCCCAACCCGCAATAGCCGCCGGGATTTTTTGCGAGGTATTGCTGGTGCTCGTTCTCCGCGTAGTAAAACTCAGTCGCGGGCAGAATTTCGGTGCTGATGGTGCCTAAGCCAGCAGCGCTTAGGCGCGCCTGATAGGCTTGCTTTGAGGCGTCTGCAACTACTTTTTGCTCGATGCGCGTGGTGTAGATGCCGGAACGATATTGCGTGCCGGAATCATTGCCTTGGCGCATGCCTTGAGTGGGGTTGTGTGCTTCCCAAAAAATTTGCAGCAACTGCTCGATACTGACTTTGCTCGGGTCATAAATAATTCGCACCACCTCGTTGTGGCCGGTCATGCCCGTGCACACTTCTTGATAGGTAGGGTTAGGCGTGAATCCCGCGCTGTAGCCCACAGACGTGCTGATCACGCCCGGCACCTGCCAAAATTTGCGCTCTGCCCCCCAAAAACAGCCCATGCCGATAATCAATTCGTGGCTGCCCGCAGGGAAGGGCGGTTTCAGCGGCGTGCCTAGCACCGCGTGGAAATTATGCAGCGCCATCTCAGTTGTGCGTCCGGGAAGTGCTTCGGCTGCGGTGGGTAGCTCAAGTTTCTTTTTGCCGAAAAACATAAAATAATTCCTTAAAAGTTGGTTGGTCAAGATATGGGGCGAAATTGACGAAATAACAGTGTTGAGTTCTCGCTCAGGCGACGTGCGTGCGCCAAACCTGCGTCGTCACCGCAACAAAATGGCACGCCGTACCCAGCAGTACAAAACCGTGCCAGATCGCATGCGCATATGGTAAGCGCTTCGCCATATAAAAAGCCGCCCCTAAGGTGTAGGCAAAACCGCCTGCCGCGAGCCAAAACGCGCACGCGGGCGTAATTGCCCGCCACATCGGCCCAATAACGGTCATGACCATCCAGCCCATGGCCAAATAAATCAGCGTTGACACCAACTTAAATCGGCCGGTAAAAAAGAGCTTAAAAATAATGCCGGCCGCAGCCAAACCCCAAATCGTCGGCAAAAGCCACCAGCCACTGCTATCTTTTAGCGCGATCAGTGTGAAGGGCGTATAGGTGCCCGCAATCAACAAAAAAATCGCGCAGTGATCAAATACCTTAAAACGCGCTTTGAGCACCGCATTGTGGGTGTCGTGATATAGCGTTGAGGCCACATACAACAGCACCATAGAAACGCCAAACGCGACCGCGCCGATGAATTCCGCCGTGCCCCCGCGCAGTGCGGTTTCCACAATCAAAATTGCGGCGGCAATGCTTGCGGCGCACGCACCAATAGCGTGGGTGAGCGTGTTTAAGCGTTCTTCGTGTGCGTGGTAGCTTGAGGATTGGGTCATTTGAAGTTTTAGGTGGCTTGAAACTAGGCTGCGTTTTTATATCATTTGCGGTTGAATTTTTGCGTTTAGTGCGCGCCCTTGTTCACCCGCAGCGCTAACGTTATGCTCAGTTGCCGAAAATCTGCGCCGCAGCGTCGAAACGCCGCTGCGCTTTGAGTGAGATATGACCCGAAATACCGTCAGCGCCCGAATTCTTCCCGATACCGGCATGGAAGTTTTAAGTAAGCGCGAAGTGCGCCGCTTGGCCGATTCATCGCAATCTGGGCTTTACCATTTGTTCCGCCGCTGTGCGCTGGCGGTGCTGACCACTGGAGCCGAAACGGACGATGCGCGCGGCTTATTAGCACGCTACCCGGATTTCGCTATTCGCATTGAACAACAAGATCGTGGCGTGGCGCTTGATGTGGAAAACGCGCCCGCGCAGGCTTTTGTCGATGGCGTGATCATTCAAGGAATTAAAGAACTGCTGTTTGCGGTATTGCGCGACATTGTCTATGTAGAAAATGAAATTCGCGGCAAGCACATGATGGACGACCCGGAGTCGATCACCAACGCTGTGTTTGAAATTTTGCGCAATGCGCGCGTTCTCAAGCCGAATGCCGAGCCAAATTTGGTTGTGTGCTGGGGCGGGCATTCGATCAACCGCGGCGAATACGCCTACACCAAAAAGGTGGGCTATGAGTTGGGCTTGCGTGGCCTTGATATTTGTACCGGCTGCGGCCCTGGGGCGATGAAAGGGCCGATGAAGGGTGCCACGATTGCGCACCTTAAGCAGCGGCGCTACCGCAACCGCTATATTGGTATTACCGAGCCCGGCATTATTGCGGCGGAGTCGCCGAATCCGATTGTCAATCAGCTGGTGATTATGCCGGACATTGAAAAGCGCCTGGAAGCCTTTGTGCGTTTAGGCCACGGCATTCTGGTGTTTCCGGGTGGTGTTGGCACGGCGGAAGAAATTCTCTATCTGATGGGTATTTTGCTGCACCCGGATAACGCCGATATGCCGTTTCCATTTGTCTTAACCGGGCCGAAAGAAAGCCGCGAATATTTTGAGCAAATTGATCAATTTTTGCGCTTAACTTTGGGCGATGCAGCGGCCAAGCGCTATGAAATTGTGGTGGATGACCCGGCGCGCGCGGCGGAAGTGATGAAGCGCGGCTTGGTCGATGTGCGTGCGAATCGAATGAAGGCGGGCGATGCCTTTTTCTTCAATTGGTCGCTCAAGCTGCCGTTCGCATTCCAGCAGCCGTTTGAACCTAGTCACGCCAATATGGCAGCGCTGGATCTGAATCGAAATCGCCACCCGCATGAGCTGGCAGCGGATTTGCGTCGCGCGTTTTCGGGAATCGTGGCGGGCAATGTGAAAGAAGAAGGGATACGCGCGATAGAGGCCTTTGGCCCTTACGTGCTGACCGGCGAGCCAGAAATTATGGCGGCACTCGACGCGTTGCTGGCGGCGTTTGTGGCGCAACACCGCATGAAAATGCCGGGCGCAAACCCGTATAAACCCTGCTACATCCTGGCTTGAACCACAGCTAAAAAATGTTAACCACGTCCTAGATGTTAACCACGCTCTCCATTCGCGATTTTGCCATTATTAGTGCGCTTGACTTGCGCTTTAGCGATGGTTTGACGGTTGTTACCGGCGAAACGGGCGCGGGTAAAAGTATCGTTTTGGATGCGCTGAAGATGCTGGCGGGCGCACGCGCTGATGCCGGTGTGGTGCGCGCAGGCGCTGAGCGCGCGGAGTTGAGCGTCGAGTTTGCTTTGACCGACTCAAAATCGACTCGACGCTGGTTGAAAGATGCAGAGCTGGATGAAGGCGAGGGTAATTTTGTGCAGCTGCGGCGCGTGGTGCGCGCGGAAGGCAGCTCGAAAGCCTGGATCAACGGGCGCGCGGTGCCGCTGACGCAACTGCGTGAATTGGCCGAGCAGTTGATTGAAATTCATGGCCAGCACGACAGCATGATGCTGCAAGAACCAGCGCGTCAGCTGGCGGTATTGGATCACTTTGCCGCCAGCGGCGCTGAGCTTGCGACCGTCAAGGAGGCAGCGCTCAGCGTTAAAGCAATTACGCAAGAAACGGCGGAGTTGAAAAAACTCAGCGGCACCGGCACCGAACTATTGGAGTTGCTCAGTCAACAGCTGGCGGAACTCGGCAAGCTGCGACTTGCGCCTGAACATTTGGCCGAACTTGACAGCAAACAGCGCAAGCTGGCGAACGCGGAATCTTTGATTGCAGCGGTTGAGCAGGCATTGCTGCGCCTGGATCGCGATGCGCCACACGGGGTGGCGCGCGTGCTTGCGCAAATCCAAAGTGATTTGCGTAAATATGGCGCGGTGGACAGCAAGCTGCTGGAAGCGGCTGCGCTGCTAGAAAGTGCGGCTATTGAAGTGGACGAAGCGCTATCGCTGGTTGAGGACGTGCGCAGCGATTTGGCGCTGGATCCAAAACAGCTGGCGCAGGTGGAGGCCGAGCTTTCCAAAGTGCATGAGTTGGCGCGCAAACACCGCGTGCCGGTAGCGCAGCTCGCGGAAAAGAGCGCTGAGCTTGCCAATCGCGTCGCGCAAATGAGCGGCGCGGACGAGCGGCTTGCGGCTTTGGCTTTAGCGCGGCAAAACGCTGAAACCGCATGGCAAAAAGCGGCGGAATCGCTGACGGCAAAGCGCCAATTGGCCGCAAAAAAGCTCAGCCGCGCCGTGGAAGCTTTGATCCAGCAGCTCGGCATGGCGGGCGGCAAGCTTAACTTTGAGTTCAACCCGCGCGGAGCAAATGACTTTTCCGCGCTAGGCGCTGAGAGCGGTGAGTTTGTGGGCTGCGCCAACCCCGGCCAACTGCTCAAGCCGCTGCGCAAAACCGCCAGCGGCGGCGAGCTCTCGCGGATCAGTCTAGCGTTGAAGGTATCGAGCCTGACCCGAGGAACCGTGCCGGTGCTATTGTTTGACGAGGTGGATTCCGGCATTGGCGGTGCGGTTGCGGACACGGTCGGCCAGCTGCTTGCCAAGCTCGGCCGTGCGCATCAGGTGCTGGTGGTGACGCATTTGGCGCAAGTTGCGGCGTATGGCGATCAGCACTGCCAAGTCAGTAAAACCACGGATGGTTTGCAGACTCAGTCCAGCGTGCGTTTGCTCAATGCAAAGCAACGTATTGACGAACTAGCGCGCATGCTGGGCGGGCAAGTCACGCCCTCGACGCGCGCCGCAGCGGCGGAACTGCGTGCGCGGGTTGTGCAGACGCAAAAAACTTAACGCTTTTTACTCATTAATTGCCAAGGTGTAACCCATGAGCATGATTGATCGCCCACTAATTTTAGCCGGTAAAACCTATAGCTCGCGCCTGCTGACCGGCACGGGCAAATTTAAAGATTTAGAGGAAACGCGCTTGGCGACGGAAGCCGCTGGCGCTCAAATTGTCACCGTGGCAATCCGGCGCAGTAATATTGGGCAAGACCCGAACCAGCCGAATTTGCTGGATGTGTTAGACCCAAAACGCTACACGATTTTGCCCAACACCGCGGGCTGCTTTAATGCCAAAGATGCGGTGCGCACCTGTCAGCTTGGCCGCGAATTATTGGACGGGCACAGCTTGACCAAATTAGAGGTTTTGGCGGATCAAAAAACGCTGTTTCCGAACGTGATTGAAACCCTGGTGGCGCTGGATGAGCTAGTACGCGATGGGTTTCAGGTGATGGTTTACACCAATGACGACCCGGTGATCGCGAAAGAAATGGCGGCACGCGGCGCAGTCGCAGTGATGCCGCTCGCCGCACCGATTGGGTCAGGTTTAGGAATACGCAACCCTTACAATATTTTGACGATTGTGGAAGAGGCAAGTGTACCGATTTTGGTCGACGCCGGGGTCGGCACGGCGTCGGATGCCGCGATTGCGATGGAGCTCGGCTGCGATGGCGTACTGATGAATACCGCCATCGCGCTGGCGAAAAATCCGATTCTTATGGCAAGTGCTATGCGCAAAGCCATTGAAGCCGGGCGGGAAGCGTATTTAGCTGGGCGGATGCCGAAAAAGCGCTTTGCGTCGGCGTCTTCACCGTTGGATGGAATTTGGTTTTAACTTGGGCTTATTTTGTTGTACGCAGTTTTAAAGCTCTTTAAAAGGCTCGGGCACACGCTTAAAGCTTTCAAGTTCGTTTACGGAATGTATTTTGCGCATGATGTTCAAAAGCGCCAAACGCATACCGCACTCAATGCAAACTTTGTCGATTAGGCTGTGTGCCCTAGGCAAACTGTCAGTAAGTTCACGTCGGTGCTGGATGTTGAGACGTTGCTTAAGATCCCCTTGATCACTGCAAATTTCTTCGAGATAACAGATATTGCACAGCGTGAGCTGCTGTCCATCCGGTAGCTGGAATTCATACACAGGCGTTGAGATAAGCGAGTGCCAAGCGCCGCAGCGAAAGCAGGGTGTTACTGTTTGTACTTCCAAGGCCTCATAACAAATCGGGCAATTGTTTCGCAGTGTGATGGTAAAAATGCCCGCTTTCATCGCAATTGGCCTATAAATACCCTCATTTGATGGCACAATTGATCATATATAAGGAGATAAACCATGGAAGCATTTGCCATTAGAGATTTGCGTGAACACACAGGCGAACTGGTTCGTAACGCGGAGAACGGTCGCCTCTCCGTGGTGTCTAAGCACGGCAAACCGCTGTTCGTGGCGGTGCCTTTTACCGATGCGCTGTTGTCAGCAGGGGTGTCTGTATCGCTGGCAGACAAGTTGGTACAAAGCGGTGAGTTGTCCGTAGCTGCGGGCGCGAAGCTGTCGGGCATGCCCTACGCGCGTTACTTACAGCATCTGGGGGCCATAGGTTATAGCTTGTTAGATGACAGTGCGCCGTTGGGCGACGAATTGGCGTTGCTGACATAGGGCAACTTATATTTCTTTGAAATTTTTGAATGGAAAAATAACAGCCTTGCAGCTACTCGTTACTGACGCTGGCCCACTGATAGTGCTTGCAGTGGCAGGTGTGTTGCCTTTGGTGCTCACACAGTTTGAATTGTGCGTGCCGCAGGCTTTGCTGGACGAGTGTTTGATTGACCCATACTCACCCGGCGCTGCCTTGATTCGTGAGTTTCACAGTTGCGCAAAATTTGTCACGCTACCGGAATCGGCCATCGATAAGCTGGACAGCGCCTATGTGATGGGTTTGGGCGGTGGAGAACTAGCAGTTTTGAGCTATGCCCACCAGCACAACTTAGTGGCACTGGTGGATGAGCGTCGCGCTAGGCGGATTGCGCATAAATTGGGTGTTTCGGTTGTCGGTAGTGGTGCTGTGCTGCTGGCACTGAAAAAATCTGGTGCTTTAAGCAGCATTCGCCCCGCGTTAATGGCTTGGCACGCGCATGGATATTTTTTGTCAGCGGCCTTGCAAAAGCAGTTACTGGCCGCCGCAGGGGAGTTAATTTAACTTTTTAGTTAGTCGGCACACCCACCTTCACATGCACCGCACCCTGCGGCATCGGCGTAAAGCTAATTTCCGCCGCGCCAAATGCGGCAATCACGTCCGCGTTGGTATAAAGATGTGGTGTAGCGTGGGTGCAGACAAATTCACCGCCGCCCGCTAGCGTCATGGGCAATAGCAGTTGATCGGCTAAATGCGCATCGACTGGTGCCGACACCTGGCTATAGGCGTTAAATTGCTGCGCAACATCGCCTGCAACCGCCTCGCTGCTGCGGCCTTTTTCACCCAGCGCCCAAAATGCCGCGCTGCAGTGCGCGTATTGCGCGGTGATCTGTACCGCGTTGCCCACCCCAAAACCGTCAATGGCGCGGCATTCTAGCTGCTCGGGCGCAAGCTTCAAACGCTGCTGTAAAGTGGCAAGCTCGCGTTCGGCGATCTCATGCGGCAATCCCTGCACAACAGCGCTGGCATGCAGGTTTTGCAGCGCACCGCGCTCAAGCAAAGCAATGGGTTGCAGCGTGCTGGGCTGGAATTGCAGCAGCACACGGCCACCGCCAGCCGGGTAAAAGCCGTAGCGTTCAAGCACGAGCGTTATCTGTGCGCCCATGCGCGCCAGCATTGGGATAAACACCGCGCGAATATAGTCAGCACTTGGCGCCAGCGGATTGTGCGTGCCGCCGATGATGGTGACAGCAACGTGCTGACGAAGGTGCAGCAAAATCGGGATAATCGTCTGCGCCACCAGCATGCTGCTGCCAGCACTGCCAATATTAAATTCCCAAGTCTGCGGTGCCTGAGTGGGTTCAATCTGACTAGCACCCAGACTGGGCACACCCAGATTGGGGAAAAATGTCAGCGTTTTCGAGCCCAGCTCAGCGCCCGAAACCGCTGCCATGCTTAAGCTTTTGGCAGCGGTCACGCAGCTCAAGTGTTGGCGCATCAAGCCGGGTTTTTTACGCCCGGCACGTATATTGTGAATGTGAACCGGTCGGCCGGTAATCACCGACAAACTCAGGGCGCTGCGCAGTATTTGCCCACCGCCTTCACCTTGCGAACCATCTAATTGTACGGTGTTCATCCTTATCCTTTGACAAAAACTGCCCTTTGACAAAAACTACCCTTTGACACAAACAACTTGGCGCAGCGTATGCACAATTTCCACCAAGTCTTTTTGCGCCGCCATCACCGCATCAATGGATTTATAAGCGGCGGGTGACTCATCAATGACATCGGCGTCTTTGCGGCATTCCACATGTTGCGTGGCAAGAACGTGCTGGGCCAAAGTGATTTCTTTTTTAGCGCGCGTGCGGCTCATCACCCGGCCAGCACCGTGGCTGCACGAACACAAGCTTGCGCCATTGCCTAAGCCGCGCACGATAAAGCTTTTGGCACCCATGCTGCCCGGAATAATCCCCAGCTGGCCTTTTTGTGCGCTCACGGCACCCTTGCGCGTTACGAACATCTCCACGCCGTCATGGGTTTCCTTTTGCACATAGTTATGGTGGCAGTTCACCGCGTCTTCGGTCACAGTGAAGGGCTTCGGGATCACTTTGCTGAGCGCAGCGAGCGCGTTTTGCATCATGATGGCGCGGTTTTCTGCGGCGAAGCGCTGCGCCCAATCAACCGCAAACACGTATTGATCAAAGTGCGCTGAGCCCTCTTCAAAATACGCCAAATCCCTGTGCGGAAGGTTCGCAATATGGCCAGCCATATCTTTTTGCGCAAGCGCAATAAAGTGCGTGCCAATCGCGTTGCCCACGCCGCGTGACCCCGAATGCAGCATGATCCACACACTTTGCTGCTCGTCTAAACACAGCTCAACAAAATGATTGCCGGTGCCCAAAGTGCCCAAATGCTGCAGCTGATTGGTGTTTTTGAGGCGTGGGTGCCATTCGCAAATTTGTCGGAAGTCGGCTTCTAGCGCGCGCCAAGCATCCGTCGATGCTTTCGGCGCAGCACCCCAAGCGCCTTTGTCCCGGCCATGCATACGGCCTACTGTGCGGCCGTGCGGAATCGCCGCTTCCAGTGCCGTGCGGATGCCAAATAGGTTATCCGGCAGGTCAGAAGCCATCAGCGAGGTGCGTGCAGCAATCATGCCGCAGCCTATATCGACGCCGACAGCGGCGGGAATAATCGCTTTTTGGGTGGGCACCACCGAACCCACAGTTGCGCCAATACCCACATGCACATCCGGCATCACCGCCACAAACGGCCCAACTACGGCTAAGCGCGCCAATAACAACAGCTGGGTGCGGGCCTCGGCGTCGACCGGCACGCCGTTGCTCCAAATGCGCACAGGCACAGCACCTGGGGCGTTCAACACTTCATAGTTTTGCGTTTGCATAGTTTTGCTTCGATTGGAGGGGACGTGACGCGCTAAAAATTGCGCGTTATGGTGCCATTGCAGGAGGCGTGCCAGTCCCAATTATTTTGCTAATGCGATGATTTTAAAGGATTTTTAAAATGACGCGATTCATTAAATTGATGTTTATTTATAGTATTTATAAAAATAGATAACAATTTGATGGTGTGGCTGTGTGGCTGTGTGGCTGTGTGGAACAATCCCAATGCCATTAACTTAAAGAAATTCCGCGAAAGATTCGTCATCGCGAGGAGCGCAGCGACGTGGCGATCTCCATACGCGTCGAGTAAAAAAACGAGATTGCTTCACTGCGTTCGCAAAGACGAATCGGTGCCTTTTCCCTTAAGTTAATGGCATTGGGAACAATCACGGCATTGACAAAATACGTCCATGACCGCCAAGTTGTCGATTGCGGTGTGGTTTTGGGCTGGATTTAGCTAAGGAAGCGGCTGATCTGGTGGCAATTTTTAGGCTGGGGATTGCCAAGTCATTTCATTTTAGCTGTTTTCTGCCAGCCAAACCTTAGGCTCAACGCCCGCAGGCCGAGTCTATTTCTTCAGCACGACTTTGGATGATGGCGTAAAAAACACGCCGTTACTGATAACCCGGCTTGCCTAAGTCCTGCGGTTTTTGCGGCACCCGCAAAATGCGCTTAACATCATAGCCCATGCTAGCCAATTTGCTGAGCTGCTGTTGATACAGCGGCTCAGCCATCGTCGCTTCGCGCGCAAACACCCAGGCTAAATCCCGGCTTGGGTGACCGACAATGGCCCAGCTGTAGTCCGGTGCTGTGGCTAAAATCAGATAGTCAAACTTGAACGGCCAAATAAACTGCGCCAGCCAGCGCGCATTGCTTTGTTTATCCACCACCCACGCCACGCCCGACCACTGTTCCAGCTTGTTGTCAAAATTCTTTTTGCGAAAGAAATAAAGGTCATCCATGCGCCCATCAGCACGCGGGCGGTATTCGACGTAGCCACCGACTTTGCCAGCTTCTGCGCGATACGGAATATTGGCAATCACATACCAACGGCCCATAAATTTATCTAAATCAACTTGCGCTTGTACTTCAAGCGGCGGCAAATTTTGTTTTTTGGTGGTGGACGCCGCACAAGCGATACACAAAAAAGAGACCAGCGCGCAAATCAGTAATCGCAATGGGGTACGCATAAAAGCTCCGGGTAAAAGTAGGCAAGAGCGGCATCTTGCCTATCACAAGGTGAGTATTTGGTTAGGGCAACCATTTCCGATGTATCTGATGTAAGTTACAGCGTAATCACTTGAGCACCCTCCCGCAGCTTGTCAAATCGCCCCTCCAACTCCGTCAAGCGCACCTCCATGGCGTCTATAAACGCAGTTTGAGCCACAACCGGCGCCCGTTCTGCGCCGTCGATATCGGTGCTTACCGCTGCCAACGCAGTGGCTATCGAATCGGCGGACATCGCACTCGGGCTATCGGTTTGCAGGGAAGTCAAGGCGGAAAGGCGTTCGGCATTTTCAGCCGCATTTGCAGCTAGATTGGTCACCATCAACTTAATCTTTGCGGCAAGTTCACTGCTGCGGCCAATGGCCCGGCTTACGCGTTGGGATTCGTTAAAAATTTGCGCCAATTCCTCGCTGCTCAAGCTCAAACGTGGGTCTAATTTGACCCGCAACGATTGCTCAATGACCTCGCCGTCCACATTCAACCGCACAGTATATTTGCCCGGCAACGCCAGCGCGCCCTGCGGCAGCAGTTCGGTGCTTTGCCCGTGTACGGCGGCAATGCTGTATTCGTAAGATGCCGCCTGCGGGCGTGGATAGCGCAAGTCCCACAGAAAGCGATGCGCGCCAGCGGTGTTTGCGGGCTGAGTCGGCACATGCACGTACAGGTTCGAAAAATACTGCTCCGCTTCGAGCTTTTCAGGCGCTGCATCGCTGGCAAAAGTGCGCACTAACGCGCCCGCATTGTCCAAAATGTCGATCTGCACGCGCTTAGCACCGGGTGCCAGCAGGTATTCAATTATGGCACCCGTGGGCGGATTTTCACCGACCGGCATATCTGGCGGTAGCGGCGTATCGCGGTTTTGGTTTTTCCTCAACCGATAGGCAAGTGCTGGCTCAAAAAGGGTGTTTTTTAGATTTTCCGCGCCCGCCTGGGTGCGCGTTGCGAGCTGACGCAGCCGAGTGATGTTATCCATGATCCAAATCGCGCGGCCCTGGGTGGCGATTACCAAGTCATCGTTTTTAATCAGCAAATCACGTACCCACGCAGTTGGCAAATCTTGGCTCAAGCTTTGCCAATGCGCGCCATCGTCTATCGAGACAAACACGCTGTGCTCATTGCCGACAAACAG
>JAYUUS010000240.1:0-2970 GCA_043754435.1 Rhodanobacteraceae bacterium | reverse complement strand
GTTGCAGCCGCCCCGTTTCTACCGGTGCAAGCGCCCGCGCGGAGTCACGAACTCTGCGCGCGCCTTTAGCCAACGCAGATCGCACCGGACCGCCGTTCTTGCTTGCAATTTCGGCGCCCAAACTTAAAAGCGTTTGGCGCAATTCGCGCAGCCCCGCCATGTTTGCGCTAGCCATTATTTAGCCCCGTTTCTGCGGCTATCACGGCTATGCCGCGCTGAGGATTAAGATCAACGCTAATCACGTTAAAAATCGTTCCCGCTGCATCAATTAGCCGATGTTTTGGTGTAACTTTTCGCGCGTCTGAGTAGTTCGCCCAGAATTCTAGCGTCTGCTTTTCACGCTCGATACCAGCCGCCAATACTTCAGCGCCGCCGTTATATTTGCGCCCAAGCCAAATTACTCCGGCATCAGCAAATGACTCGACTTGTTGACCATTTGCCGCATCAGTAGTAACCACGCGCGTCTGAATGCGCATGCGATTATTTAACTCACCCGCGCGCATAAGCACCCGCGACAATGTATTGATCCAGCAAGGCGTTGATGTATGGAAGTTCAGCAACAGCGCCGCCGGAAATAAGCTGCTCACGGAAAGAAAACAGCGTGCCGACGCGCGAAACAATCCACGAGCGGATGCCATCCGGGCAAGTCCCCGCCGCATAGCCGAGTGTCGCAGTGACCACCACAGATTCTGGGAAAGCACGTGCGGTGGGCCAGTCTGTTTTTGCGACAATTCTAGGGCGCAAGCTGTTCGAGCCAATCAACGCATAAGCGCTAGGATCAACTGTTTGCAAGGCTCCGGCACTGTCGTAATACTTGACGCTCTGCACGCTGATTGCGGGCGGTACTAGCGCAATATCGCCCGCAAATGAATCCAGCAAAATTTCAAATTGCCTAGACGCAATCATGCGCCTTGTGATGTTTTCGCATTCCTCGCGGGCTGACGAAATCAGTCGCTTGATAAGCGCGGATTCGTCAGCAGTGGTTAACCGCCGGTCCTCGAAAATTTCACCTTCGAAAACCGGTTCGTTGGCTGGTTTGGCTAGTTGTCGCATAAAATTTCAGCCCGTTTTAAGGGGCTGAATTAGTTAACCGGTCACGGCTTCAACAGCCGTTGCGGCCTGGGCTTGCGGCTCGTACTTGGCGTCTGTACCATGCACAACCGCGCCCAAGATAGACGCAGCCACGGCGGTCGTAACGCTCAGACGCACATGGTTGAAATTGTTCACCACGTCAAGCTGAGCGGGGCGAACTTCAATCGTGGCTTGAGCATTGCTGCTTGCAGAACCTACGATTGCAGTGATAGCCGCGCCGGTCACGTCTTTAGCGCCGGTGCCAGCGCTGTCGGAAGCCTGCTGAATCTTTGCGTTGACGGTGCCGGAGCCGGTAATTGCGCCGATGTTGAGCACGGCGTAAACCTTGCCCAATGTCGCCATCGGAACCCAGCCGCTCGTGTAGGTGCCAGCGGTTGCGCTCTGCGGTGGGATGCTTGCGACGATTGGGGTTTTTAAGTGTTGTGGTACGAGTACGTTTGCCATTTGATTTTCCTTTATGTTTCAAGATTGGCGCGGTTTTTACGCGCGCCAGTTTGGTTTAGGCGCGCTCTTCCAAGCGCACGAAATGGCCCATCGTGTAGGCGGTTGCTTTGTTGCGGGCAATCGGCGCTTTGAGGCGCGGCAAGCCATTCCATCGCGTAGTCCAGCGGAAGCACTCGATGCCCTTGTCGAATAAAAAGTGAATCGACCGAACAAGTTCAATGCCTTGGCGCTCGATGATTTTGTAACCCTGCCAATCGGCAAAGATCAGGTCGTTTTGATCACCTAAGCCGGGCAGATACTCGGTTTCCATAATCGGACGCCCCAGCAAAGTTGGGTAACGAGCCGCGCTTAATCCGCCTTGCGGCATGAATAAATTCTGGCCGTTCGCGCCAATTTTGGTGAGCGCAGAAACAACGCCAGCACCGCACATCCAGACGCCGCGCTGTTTAGAGCGCGGCAACACGCGATCCCAGATCCCGTTAACGTTGCCGATGGTCACGGTGTCAGCGGCCTGCCCGGCGTCTTTTGCCACGCTGACTAATGCGCCGTTGCTGGCATTCAAAATGCCCAACGCCTGCCCTACACCAGTGCCTTCAAAGAGCGCGGTATTGCGCTTATAAACAAATGCCTCGGCTGATGTTTTGGTCAAGCGATTAATAAGGCGTGGGGCGTCCGCAAGTAATTCTTCAGTAGCTTTAACAAACACATACATTGATTCGACTTTGACATTGGTCGTGCCTTGAGGAAGCGGCTTTTGCCCCGTCATGGTGTCGCCTTCATCACGCCATTTAGCCGTGATTTGTCCGCTAGACCACGTCAATGAATCATCGCGATCAATGTCAACGCTAGCCGCTGAAGTCGGCTCGATGTCGCACATTGCACCAATATCTTCGCTTTGCAGCTCGTCAATGGCGGAGATAAAATCCGCACTCAAAGCAGGCGGAGCCATATAGCCGTCTTGCGAGTTTTCACCCATAACGCCAGGGCCAGCGGCGGCTTTAAGCCCGTTTAACAGCGGGTCAAAGCTACCCAAGGCAGCCGCGCGTACCGCATGCACATAGTGCGCGCCAGAATTAAAGCCAGCCCAAGGGTCAGCCGCTTTGCGATCCGTGCCGCCGGTAACGTCAGTGCGACGACCAGCGCTAGAGCCGACTTCAGCGATTAAGCCAACTGCAATTTCTGCGCGCTGCAGATCTTCTTTTTGGGTCACAGAAGCGGCCTTGAGTGCGTCAAATTCAACGCGATCTTCCGCGCTGAAGCCGTTATCGCTTCGGCTGATAATCAGCGCCATTTTTTCAGTTGTGGCCTTTAACGCGGCCCGCAATTTTTCTAACATGATTTAGTTCCCTTTTATGCCCTTATGGGCGTTGATTTAGCGGAGCCGCCAAATTAGTAAACGCGCGCTAGCTCAAGCTGTGCGCGTGCGATTTGAAT
>JAYUUS010000239.1:0-27084 GCA_043754435.1 Rhodanobacteraceae bacterium | reverse complement strand
CATCATTCACCTATATGTTCCCGCGCCGCCGTGCGCGCCGCAAACGCCAGTGCGGCGTCTAGCGTCTGCATAAAATCGCGCACGCGAATTGGTTTGGTTAGGTAGTGGAAAAAGCCCAGCTGCAAGCCTTGTTCAATATCGCTGGCCATCGCGTTGGCGCTCAACGCTATTACCGGAATGTGTTTGGTGCTGGGATCGAGCTGCAATATTTGCAGCGCCTGAATACCGCTGATTCCCGGCAAATTAATATCCATCAAAATCACATCAGGCTGCAAATTACGGGCAAAGCCAATGCCCACGCTGCCATCGGTGGCGCTGAGTAAGCGCATATCGTTGCGCATTGCAACCAATTGCTCGACCAGCTCTAAATTCGCTGAGTTGTCTTCGACATAAAGCAAAGTACGAAGCGCCGCACCTTCTTGTGCAACCGCCTCAATGCGCTCTGGCAGATGCGCTTCACGCAATGCAAATTGCGGCGCACTCGTTACATGCAGTTCGACCCAGAACAAACTGCCGACGTCCACGCTGCTTTCCACGCCGATGCTGCCGCCCATTAATTCCACGAGGCGCTTAGTGACCACTAAGCCGATGCCGGTACCTTCTTCCACGCCAGTTTCTTTGCCTAAGCGATTGAAGGGCTGGAATAAATGCGCCATCTGTTCGGGTACCATGCCAAAGCCGGTATCGCGCACACCAATGCGCAGAGTATCTGGCCCGGTCAAGGCGCATTCGACAGTGACGGAGCCGTTTGGGCGGTTATATTTGATCGCGTTGAGCAGCAAATTCAGCAACACCTGCTTGCAGCGGGTGCGGTCCGCACTGACAAAAACACCTCTTTCAAAGCGCGGAAAATGCAGGAAAATGCGGCGCTTTTGCGCCTGCGGCTCAATCATCGTGCGGCATTCCAGCAACAAATCCGCCAGCGCCACCGGTTCGCGCGAGAGCATCACTTTGCCGGATTCGATCATCGATAAATCCAGCACTTCGTTGATCAATTCCAGCAAGTACCAGCCCGCTTTTAGAATCTGATCGACATTGCGTTTTTGTAGTGGCGTTGGTGGGGGCGAACCAATTTCTAACATTTGCGCGAAGCCCAAAATCGCATTCAGCGGCGTGCGCAGTTCGTGGCTCATGCTGGACAAAAACGCGGACTTCGCCTGACTTGCTTTTTCCGCAACCTGGCTGGCTTTTTCCGCGACCAGCGTCGCCGTCTCTGCGCGCTGGCTAGCGATTGCGGCCTCGCGACTGGCTTTTTCCGCAATTGCGGTGGCGAGCTGCAAAGACGCGTTCTTTTCGTGCAGTACTTGATCCAACTGCACTGAGCGTAGTTCGGCTTTTTTGCGCTCGGTAATATCGTGAAAAATAACTGCGACGCTGTGGCTGGCCGCAAGGCCATGGATCGAGGCATGCACCTCAAACCAACGGCCCAATGATTTTACCTCGTGCAACACCCGAATCGCGGTACCCGTCAGCGCGACATTGCCATAGAGATTGAGCCAAAACTCTTCAATATCAGGTACGAGTTCGCGAATACGCTTGCCAGTTGCTGCGGCCAAACCGGTGTGTTTTTCAAACGCCGGATTTACTTCCATAAAGCGATAGTCCACGGGCTTCTGCGAGGCGTCGAAGATCATGTCAATAATGCAAAAACCTTCGTCAATCGAAACAAACAAATTGCGATAGCGCGCCTGATGTTCCTGGATAATTGACTCTGAGGCGCGCCGCGCAGAAATATCGTTGAGCACCAGACGCAGCTGAAGCGTTTGATCCGCCAAGGTTTCCACCGTGCCTGCGATCAGTGCCCAAAATGGCTCCTGATTCGCCTTTTGCATGCAAAGATCAAAACTGACCGGCATGCCGTCTTCAATTAACCGGCTGCGCTCTAAATAAAATTCATCCTGATGGCTTTTGCTGATAAAGCGGCTGATCGGCTTACCGATCAAATCCCGGCGCGTTAGCCCAAACATAACTGTCGCAGTTAGATTGGCTTCCACAATTAACCCTGCCGCGTTCAGCGTGCAATAGCCCACTGGTGCCAAATCATATAAATCAAAATAGCGCGCGCGCGTAGCGTCTAGCTCGAGCTGGGCGCGGCGCAGCTCCTCGTTTTGCATCTGCAGCTCAATCTGATGCACTTGCAGCTCATACATTTTTTGCCGCATCGCTTCTGTGGAAAGCAGCGGTAAAGCGTCTTGACTCAAGTCATAGCCTGCGCGCGTTTGGCGCAAGACTTTTTCCTGTAGAAAAAACTCAGCGCGGCGGCGCAGGGCTTGGTGCGCGGCAGCAAGGCGCGCACTGATATCCGCTTCGCTCACAGATTCATCCGCAGGCACCCCAGGTTTATGTTCTTTCATTTTATTGGCGCCTCGTGCACGCGTTCGGTGGTGGCAATCGCATACATCTGGCCGGAGCAATCAACCAACGCCGTCGAGGTCAGTGAAACCTCTAAAATCGAGCCGTCTTTTGCAATACGGTGCGTTACGCAAGGCTCCAAAATTTTTGCTTGACTCAGCTGGTGCACGCGCGCGATCGCCTTTTCACGTAGCTCGGCCGGAATGCGCACGGAAGTGTTCATGCCTAGCGCTTCCGCCTCGCTCCAGCCATAAATTCGCACCGCACCCGGGTTCCACGCGGTGATCCGACCAGATAAATCCTGTACCAAAATCGCATCATTAGCATCCCTTAGCACCACGGCCAAACGCAGCAGCTCATCAGAAATACGCGAGGCCTCGCGCGCGCGCACGATTTCGGTAATTTCGACAAAGGTGATCACCGCGCCTTCAATCACATTGTCCAGAGTGCGATACGGCAAAATTCGCAGTGTGTAGAATTTGCTTTCGCCCGCTTTGGCACCGACAAGCGGCTCAAGCGGTTTGGTTTGTACATTCACTTCTTTAGGAATTAAGGTTTTCAACACGCCTTGAATGTCAGCAACCAAAGTGTCATAGCCCAGCAGGTTCGACATGATGTGGCCTACGGAGCGCCCGATATCGCCGGGAATTAAGTTAATTATTCGCGTTGCCGCAGGCGTAAAACGCAAAATGCGCAAGGCATAGTCAACAAAGATCGTACCGATGCCGGTGCCCGCCAGTAGATTGTTCATATCATTATTGGCGCGCGATAAATCGCTGACTTTGCTTTGCAGCTCGGCATTGACGGTGTTCAATTCTTCGTTGATCGACTGCAATTCTTCCTTAGAAGTCTCCAGCTCCTCGTTGGTCGATTGCAGCTCTTCATTGACCGACTGCATTTCTTCATTGGACGATTTCAACTCCTCATTGGAGGTTTCCAATTCTTCATTGGCCGCATGCAGAAACTCATCCTTGGCCTGCAGCTCTTCATTCAACTCGGCAATCTGGGCATTGACGTCTTTGCCGAACTGCTGGACGTCAGCGCGCTGCGGTGTGCCAGCTCTACCAGCTACGCTTTTGCTTGTGCGCCCAAGCTTGGCATCTGGCATTTGGGCTTCTTCCAAAATCACTAAATACAGCGGCGACTCGCGCCTAGCCTCTGGCGCAGGCAGGCTGCCCGCCGGATATAAATTGGCGACCGGGCCTGCGGCCACGGGGCAAATCGTTAGATTGACCAAAGTAAAATGACCGTTGGTTTTGACGCGTAAATTTGGCGCGTACATGCGCTCTTTCGCCGCCGCCGCCCGATGCAAACACGTGGTTAATTCCGCCCGCAGCCCTTCACGCGCCATCTTCAAAATATTATTGATTCCGGCCTCCCCAGGTGCGGGCTCCAAAAACATGCCGGTACGCCCATGCAGGTAAAGAATGTCGCCGTAGCTGTTGACCAGCGCTGCGATCTGCGCCAGCTGCGCCAACAACGTCTGTTCGGTGAGCTCGCGCAGCGATTGCTTAGCGTTAACGGTATGCTTGCTTAATATTTTCATCGAACCTTCGGCTTTGGCGTGCACATCCACTGGGCCCGCAGACGGTAAAAACCGCATGAATGCGGCGCGTTTAGCACCTTGGAAGTCTTCGTTGCGTAGGTAGAGCTTGGACTTGCGATCCAACACCACAAACAAATCACCACAGTCGCCGGTGGTTTCTGAGGTGCCTAAAAACAAAGTGCCACCGGGATTAAGCGCGTAGTGAAATAGTGCAATCAATTTCTTCTGCAGCTCCGCCCCCAGATAGATCAAAAGATTGCGGCAGGTAATCAAATCCAGCTTTGAGAACGGCGGGTTTTTGATCAGATTGTGCTCAGAAAAGATCAGCATATCGCGGATTACTTTATTCAACCGATAGCTTGTGCCATCAGGCTCGACGGTAAAAAACCGCGCCAAACGCTCGGGTGTTATATCGCTGGCAATGCTGCCGGGGAAAACGCCGGTGCGGGCCAAAGCAATCGCGCGGCTGTCAATATCGGTGGCAAACACCTGCACAGTGAAATTCAGCTTAAGCTTTTCAATCTGCTCTTGCAGCAAGATCGCGATTGAATACGACTCTTCCCCGGTTGAGCAGCCGCTGGACCAAATGCGAATCACCGAACCGGCGTGCTTACCTTTAAAAAGCCCAGGGATAACTTGGCTCTCAAGCACCGCAAAACTTTCTGAGTCGCGGAAAAAGCAGGTCACGCCAATCAGTAAATCCCGAAACAGCGCTTCCACTTCCACCGGCGTTTGCTGCAAATATTTGACGTAGTCATCAATGGCTAAAATTTGATGCACCGCCATGCGGCGCTCGATGCGTCTACAAATCGTGCTGGGCTTGTACTGGGAGAAATCGTGCCCGGTTTGGGAACGCAACAGAATAAAAATTTTTTTCAGCGCATTTTCGCTTTGCGGCGTCGAGGTCGAAATCGCCCGGTGCGGGCTGCCAAAAGCATGGCTGACATAGCTCATCAATTGCGCGGGCATATCACCGGGCGTCAAGGTGAAATCCACCAAGCCGGTCGCGACCGCACTTAGCGGCATACCGTCAAAAGCACTGGACTCAGGCGTTTGCGCCATCACCATACCGCCTTCGCCTTTAATCGCACGCACACCCAAGGTGCCATCGCTGCCGGTGCCGGAGAGCACAATGCCAATCGCACGCTCGCGCTGATCTTGCGCTAAGGATCGGAATAAATAATCAATCGGTAAGCGATAGCCACGCGCGGCAGCAGGTTCTAACAGCTGCAGCGTGCCATTGAGAAAGGCCATGTCGCGATTCGGCGGAATAATGTAGGCGCAATTGATTTGCACGCGCATGCCATCTTCAACTTCAAACACCTTCATGCGCGTGTTGCGCTGAATTAGCTCGGTCAAAATACTCTCGTGATCGGGTGCTAAGTGCTGCACCAAAACAAAAGCCATGCCCGGATCTTGGTCACTCGGCAGGCCCGCAAAAAACGCACTGAACGCGGCGAGCCCGCCCGCTGACGCGCCAATCCCTACAATCGCGAAGGATTTCTCCGGGTTTGCGCTTTCTTCTGTGCTGTTTGTGCTTGCAGAGGCTTCGGCGGCAAGTCCTTTGCGGGTGGTGTGTTGGGGCATGTGTGTTCCTAGTCGCTTCATGATTGTACGTGCGCTAGGATACTTCAGTGCGATAGCGCACCTTTGTGTTCACTAGCGCGCTAAGCGCTGTGTAGCAGCAAGAATTTCATGACCGCCAGTGTGATTGAGTATTTTTCCGGATTTATTTATGGGCGTGCGCAATGCGCACGATCTGTGCTGCAATCTGTTCCGGGGACAAAATGAAATCGATACAACCACTTTCGATCGCGCTTTCTGGCATGTCTGGCTGCTCTGCTGTGTCTAGCCTTTGCGCGATCGTAGTACCGCCCACTTCCTTAATTCCGCACATTGCAGCGGCACCGTCGCCGTCATAGCCCGAGACAATAACGGCAATGAGCTTGCCGTCCCAATATTCAGTCAAGGACCGCAGGAACACGGTGATAACGTCTGGCCAGCCGCGCGGTTTAGAAATGGGCTCCAAACGAAACTTACCGTTTTGCACATGCAGGTCGCGCTGTTCTGGAATAATGAAAACACGGTTCGGTTTAATCACTAGATCGTCGGTGATTAATTCCACCGGCATGGTGGTAAAGCTAGGCAACACCTCGTGCAGGTGCGTGGCCAAAGTCCGCACGTGATTAACGATGACGATGGCAACCCCCATATCCGCTGGCAGGTTCTTCAGTAAGCGGATGTAAGCATCCAGCCCGCCCGCTGAGCCACCGACGCAAACCACAGGAAAATCGCAATCGTAACTTCTAGTTCTATCCACAAACGTTTCCCGATCAAGCGGAGCGCAATACCGTCCACTGTATCATTGTTCGGGTGCTAAGGAAGTTCAGTGTGTTAGCGCACGTTGGCTTGCTGGGACTAAGTGGCGACTGACAAAGCCCGATAGAATAAAACCCAAATCAGTCTAAAGACGAGCTTCAGGAAGCGGTCGATGAGTGATGGTCGACAGAATTGGGGCGAAGTTGGCCGGAGATGAGCTACAAGTGATAATATGGCTTCCCGTGTTATGTAAACCCATATTCCCATATGAAAACCACGATTGAACTGCCCGAAGATCTGTTTCTAGCGGCCAAACACTACGCGCATATGCAGGGAACCACGCTCAAAGCACTCATTACAACAGGATTGCGAAACGCACTGACGCAAGCTAAAGCGACGAACGACAAACCCTTTCGCTGTTCGGTAATCACCACGATGGCGCAGCCTGTTGCTGGCATGGGTGATCTCAACGCGTTCATTGATCAGATGCGGGGCGAACAACTTGAGCAATTAACGCCCAAATGATTGCCATTGACACCAATATTTTGATTTACGCGCACGTGCCAAGCTTCGTCCAACATGCACCCGCGCTTGCCGCACTGGAGAAACTTGCGAACTCTGGCGCCGCCTGGGCC
Organism: Rhodanobacteraceae bacterium; assembly: GCA_043754435.1. GTDB lineage: Bacteria > Pseudomonadota > Gammaproteobacteria > Xanthomonadales > SZUA-5 > JANNYA01. The sequence goes on along the minus strand of JAYUUS010000239.1, from coordinate 20,232 downwards.
GTGCCTTGGCCTTGTGCGCATGAATTCTGCGCGGTGATTAGCAACAAAAAGTGGCGTAACGACGCTCTTGACGCTACGGCTGCGGTGGCGATTTTACGTAGCTGGGAAAATGCGCCGAATTTTCGATTTTTAGGTGCCACGCATCAGCACTTAAATTATTTTGCGCAAACTTTGTTGCTGTCTGGGGTCAGTGGTGGGCAGATTCATGACGCACGCATTGCGGCGACCTGTTTGGAGCACAACGTCAGCGAATTGTGGAGTGCAGATCGCGATTTCTCGCGCTTTGTTGGGCTTCGTATGCGCAACCCCTTGATACCAAGTTGACTGGCAAGTGTGTTGAGCTGGTCGATTTTACTGGCCGTGAACTACGCCCCCGGCAAGCGCGACAATATTGAAGCGAGCGAACCGAAAGCGTTGACTAAACTGGGCTTAGATAAAAACCACTGGACGACACGTGTAAAAGGCATTGGCTCGGGGTACTGGCGCGTGGTGGGCGAATTAGAGGAGTTGATCGACAAAGCCAAGGAAATCAGCCAGCGCACGCTATTTGGGATTGGCTTTGCTCGGATTTTGAACAAGATTTAAGACGACATTGGGCTATTTCTATCGCCGCGTTTGCGGCTGGGCGTGTTGGGTTTTGATTTGTTTTGGCTTGGGTTTTAGACAAATTTGATTGGGAAATATGGAAATGCCAGCGGTTTTAAGGGCTGGCATTTTTAAAGTCTGAGGCTTGGGTGTCTAGGCTCTTTAGCCCTTTGGTTTATTCTATTACCGGAAGTATTAATGCAGGATCTGGTGAAAATTGTAATGGCTCAAGCCCGTTTTTTTCACAGTTATTACGAACTGATAAATCAGTAATATCAATTTCTTTGGGAAATCCTCCGGCATTTGTGCGTCCATAAATTAGCACTCCTTCTCCAGCGCCAAACATCATTGCGTTAATTTTGTAGGATTGAGCACGAAGAATCTTAATTTCACTTCCTGTAGGCAAAACCTTTCCCTTACTTGATGGTGAGAGTAGCCGCGTCGCGCATTCAGAACCTCTTTTTGTTGACGACGTCAAAACATAACGTTTCTCAGGAAACGAATCGTCTTCTGTCAAATACAATGGCAATTGAGTTACATAAACGACATCCCTTGAATATCCGCCCAAAAAGGATGCCGAAGGCTTTTCTGATGTAGCACATGAGGCAAACAATACGACCAACAAAATAAGAAAAAATCTTGACAGTCCATTCATTATTCGCATGATTCTGTCTGGAAGAAAAACGAACCAAACCTCCTTACGCCCGAACAATAGGTTTTTGCAGTTCCAGCACATTTAACTCGCCGACAACGATCACTAACGCAGAGTTCGGGCGTGCTCTGCCCTCTTGCTCCAGTTACAAATGGCCTTGGTCGACCCGCTGGCATGGGATCTGTGTTGCAAAGGTCTTTAAGGCAATTACAGAAGCAGGTATCACAAGTTGGTCGGTCAGTATTATTCGCTTTCCCTGGGCAGCCATAGCATTCGTCGTGCTTAGCACAGCACTTTCTAAAGTTCCAACCTCCTGGAAAATCGTCGGCCGCCGTGCACTTATCAGCAGATTTCGCCTCAGTGCCTTCATCATCGAAAAAGTTCAACGGCGCACCAAATACATATCCAAAGCTTGAAACTCCCCCCCTCAACCCAATTGGATCCGACTCAACATATCTACCCGTCCCTGCCTCATAATCCCGAAAATAATTATAAGAAAGCCCATTGCCATCCGCATACTGCCCCGGAAAGCGCAAATTAAAGTCAGTCACTGAACCCGTCGGGGCTTGCTCGCCAAACGCATTCGAACCGGTGGCGCTATTACTCAACAAATTCCAAGTCCACACCGCACTTGATCCCGTCGCATTTTGCATGACCCGTGGGCTGCCTAAGTGATCGGCTTCGAGTGGAAAAACCACGCCGTCTTTCACGCGCGCAATCGGTGTGGAATCTAAATACACCACGTCTTCGTCGCTGGGTGCGCATAGATCGTAATTGCCCAGTAAAGCGCCGGATTCACTATAAATAAATCGGCTTGCGCTGCCATTGCCGATGCAGCCACCGCCAATGCTTTTCCCACTCGCGCTACCTTCGCCAATGCCACCGCCCAAGGGCGCACCGACGGTTCCAACCCGTTCGCCGCGCGCGTTGTAACTGGCGCTGCGGGTACTCGACGTGTCCACTACCGTTTTCAACCGATTGCGCTCGTCATAGGCCAAGGTGCCGGTGCCAGGAATCAATGTGCTATTGCCATTCGCATCGAAGATGCGCGCGCCGGTGCCGGCGTTGGCGAGCTTGTGATCGGTGACAGCATAAGTGTAATTCACGGGCGCTGTGGCTCCTAATTGTTTCGACAATCTATTCCCGGTGGCGTCATAAGTAAAGCCTTCGATCAGCGCATTGTTTTGCGCTTTCACGCTGCTCAAACGATACAGCTTGTCGTAGTTCACTGCTTGGCATTGGTTTTGCGCGAATTTTGAACAAAATTTAAAACGACATTGGGTTATTTTTAATGCCGCATTGTATTGAGCCCTGAGGATCGATTTTCTTATGGTTTTTTAAATGATCAAATCAAAAAATAAAAGGGAATTGCCATAATAAGCAGATGAAAGACGAACCTGATTGGTTCTTAAGAAATCAGCCCATGTTTATGAAAAGCAATAACACCATGATTATCCGTGAAACAGACCGCGTCTTTAGGAATATTAATGTCAGAAATTTCTGATAAGGGTCGGCAGCCAAGCCATGGGGTGATTGAAAAGAACCCGAGCGCCATAACAAATAACAAAACTAATTGAATAATAGATTTTTTCATCAGTTAACAGGGATGTAATAGGAGTAGTGGAAGGGTAGCTGTAGCTCGCAGTAGGCTACCGCGAACTTTGCCGCTGCCCTTCCGCCAAAAACACGGCGACCGATTGCGCTACGTTTAAGCTTTCGACTTTGCCGCTGCCCGGAATTGCGGCGCGCATTTCACAATGGGCTAAGAGTGCATCGCTAACGCCTGCGCCCTCGGCACCAAAGACAATCACGCAGCGCGGCGGCAATTTTTGCTGCCACAATGACTTTGCTTGACGTGTGTGCGCGGCGACAAACGTGAAACCTGCCGCTTTGATCGCGGCAAAATCGGCGGCACTTTGCAAATGCAGCAGCGGCTGCGCTTCCGCGCCACCTTCGGCAACTCGATACGTAGCGCCGCTCAAATCGGTTTGCGTGCCGGGGCTCATCAGTACTGCATCGCTATCAAAATGCGCGGCATTGCGCAAAATTGCGCCTAAATTGTGCGGGTTAGCAACGCCGTCTAGCAGCAGTAAACGTACAAAAGCCTTGCCTTTGAGCGATTCTAAAAGCGGCGCCAATACCGGTTTAGGAGCGCGCAAAATGTCGGCGACCACGCCTTCGTGGTGTTCGGTCGCGGCTAGGCGGCTCAAATCGTCCAGTTCAACCTCGCGATAGCCGATTTTATTCGCAGCACACCAGCGCAGCAGATCCCCCAGCTGGTTTTGTGCGCTGCGGTGATAATAAACTTTACGGATCGCCTCAATACGATGCCGCGCTAGTCCTAAAATCGCGTGCTTGCCATAGATGCGCAGCTCTTTCGTGCGATTTTCCTCGAAATTGACCGGCGCGTCGTGCTCAAGCATTTCGTCCGTGTTGGGCTGGGCAACAGGCGCAATGATTCGCACTGAGCGCTCACTGTTTCGGCCAGCGGGACGTGCATTATTGTTTCGGCCATAGGGTCGAATCGGAAGATCGCTGCGATTTATCGATGGACGCGACGTGTTCTCGCTATGTTCTGGCCGAGTTTGCCGATCATCTGGCCTGCGTTCTGGGCGATTGAGATGCGCTTTCGGCGTGCCCCATGGGCTTTGCGCCGAGCTAGGTATAGCGCGTTCAGCCGTGGTTTGTGCGTCACGATCAGCAGCCATCTCCGCGCGTGAAATCGACTTCGGTGCGCGCTCGTTGCTTAGCTCCCGAAACGCAGGCCGCTCGGTTTTGACTCTTTCAGAGCGGTTTTTATTGAAGGGGCGATCTGTATAGTTGCTCATAGGTTGAAATTAACGTGTCAGCTTGTTGATTCGTCGATCATACGCCGCCATGCGCGTGTAGCGGCTTCGCTCAACCGGTTTGGGGCGAACAATTTCGTATCCTTAACACTCACGAGCAAGTTTATTTCTCAGCCCCCACCCAAATCGACGCTTCGGCTGCCGAACCCGACACTGTGGTGGCAGCGCCGACCAAAACCCTATCGCCATCCGAAGGCGCGGCGGCAAAACTTAGTGCTGGCTGTGCCCGCATTTTTGTTCATGCTTATTATTCAGGGGCTGGCGCTGAATCAGCTGTTTAGCCCGTTTTATCTTTGGCCGCCCAAAATCAACTTGCCTGAAGTATTAGATGAGTCGGAGCCGCTAGAGTATGAAATCAATTTAGATCCAGGGCCGATGGGGCCAAAACCGATGACCAAACCGGCGGAAAGTGCGCCTAACTCCGCTGAAAGTGCGGCTGCACAAACGCAGCCTGCAGCAGCGTTGAGCTCAGCACCAACCACGCCCGCCGCCGCATCGCCGTCTAGCCCAGAACAATCCAGTCCAGCACAGCCAATTCCAGAGCAGCCAAGCCCCGCGCAAACGGCGGCCGTGGTCAGTATTGCCCGTTCAACGCCCGCACCGCAGCCTTTGTTAGCGGTAGAAGCAACGCCTGCGCCGAGCGCGCCTGATATTGTTTTGGTGCCAAGCTTGGACGTGGCGGCGGCAAGCACAACCGAGCAGCCGGCCGAAGAACGCGGCGCACCGGGTGGCGCTCCGGCGAATTCGGATGCGGTTTCAACGCCGGTACGCCCGCTTGCGCTGGAGCCAAACGCGGCCCCTGATCGCGTTGCAGCAGCACCCATTTCGATTTTGCCCGGCGTACAGGCGCTCAACGTGGAGCCAGTTATCGCAGCAAATCCGGTGGTAACTGCGGATCAGGCGATTGATCGCATACCGGTGGACTTGACCATTGCCAAGCAAGAACCGGTGCTTAGCCCGATTGCCGCACCCGCACCCGCACCCGCGCCAGCACTGGATGTCTCTCGGCCGCTGCGCGTGCCGCCCGCAAATCCGGCACCTGATTTGCGCGTTGAGCAAGTACCGCTCAGCCCTAATAAATTTCGTGTGGCTAAACCCGCTGCACCGGCAGCTGCTGTAGTGCGTCCGGTGCTCACGAGCGCCCCGTCCAAGGTGAGCGCGTCGGAATCGGTGCGTCTTGAAGTGGCGCGCGACGAAATTGGCCGACCGACAATGGCGGTGCAAGCACCCATTGCAGCAACAGACGCGCAAGCTCCCGTTACTTCCACTTCTGACACTGCCGCCTCCGTCCCTGCCGCGTCCGTCCCTGCCGCGTCCGAACGGCCAGCGCCAGAAGTCACAAGTACCGATAGTTCTAGCGCGCAATCAAGCGAGAAGCAGAGTTCAACAACACAGGCGCGCAATGTAGGGGTGTCAAACCTAGGAGCGCCGAGCTCAGACGCGTCGAGCGCGCAAAATTCACCCGCATCTTCCCCAAACGAGGGTACAAGCGCCCTGCCCGCAGATCCGTTTGCGCGCCCAGGCTCCGGCTCCAGCCCGCGCGACCTGCTTGGGCAAGGTGCTACTGCCGCCGCTGCCCAGGTGGGCGAGAACGCCGCTGACTCCTATTCGCGCGGCAATGGTTTTCGACGCTATCATGACCCGTTCGCTGATGATGCCCCTAATCCGCTTGCTGGCCTGCGTCTACGTGAGCCGCAAATGTTTAGCGATGTCAGCCGGTTTTTGGTCAAAACCTTTGGGCAGGCGGCGTTGGGTTTTGCCGTTGGTGCAAGCAGCGAAATTGATGATTTCAGTGGCCCAAACACCGGGGTTTTAATCGAACAATGGATTCAGCAGCACCACAGCGATTTACAGCGCGAATGTCGAATACGCCAGGAAACGATGGACGAACATATTCGCCGACTACTGTGCGGCGAGCCATGAACTCAGATTTTCTTCAGCGCCCGCCTACTTGCACCTTGAGGATGCAAGCGAGCGCGCGACTGAGTCGTTAATGTGGATCAGGTGTAAAACGATCACGGGGAAATGCTTCAGGCGTACCAGGGCGATAATAGCCCCTCGGAATCACGCCCTGCGCAATCAGGTTAGCGCGGCTGTCGTAGCGCACTTTGACGACTTCAAACACCTGTTGCTCCCGCTCAAAGTCAACACTGACGCTAGGGCGATATTCGTCACGTCCGTGCCCCGTTCCCAGCGGCGCACCTGGAACAGCACCACTCTCTTGCCCATACGATTTGCTTTGCGGGGCTGCAACCGCGCCGGGAATGGGTTGCCCTGATTTATCCTGAGGGGTGGCGCGCGTTGAAGGGGCTGGAGGTGCGCCTGCTGCAGGCACACTAGCCGATTTACCATTCGGATAATTGTCATTCGGATAATTACCCTGACCCGTGGAATACTCATCGTATTGTCCATCGTCGTTTTGTTGGTCGTCATACTCATAGCGCACTTCGCGAAATATCGCTGCGCCAATCACGCCCACATTATCCGGACGCCCCGTTCGGGCGGCGTAAGAATCATTAATATGAGTGAAATAAAACGCCGCCGTTCGCACATTTGATTTGCGCCAGCCGTCGACATCAAGCGTTTGGTAAGGCGCTAATATATAGCCGGTCTGGTTTACGCCTGCAGTTTGACCAGAAATGGCGTTGACGCCATCAATGCTCAAAACTGCCATCACGCGTTCCCCGCTTTTGTTTCGCAAACGTACGCGAAACTCCTGATTTTGGCGGCCTTCGACATAGTTTTGGCCGCGAAACCAATAGCTGGGCACAACGTCACGGTAACCCGCACGCGCTAGCACTTCAATATCAACCAAGCTGCCCGCGTGTACGGGTGTTGCGCTCAGCAATCCTGAGGCGAACAGTGTAATGGCAGTAGCGAGTGTTTTGAGGTTCATTTTTATTCCTTCGGATTGGACCATTCGATTGAGCGGTTTCAAACATTCTGACGAATGAACCCTGAAAGTGGGGTTAGCGGGTTTGTCGATTAATAGTTTAAGTTAACGAAAGTGTTCATGGTTCTGTAAGCTAGGTTTAACCCCCCGCCGTTAATGTCTTATTAGATAGACATTTTTGGTATTTAGATCAGTTCGTTAGCGCACACAGCTTCTAGACTACCGCCCCCAGCGAGAGAAGAATAAAGACCTATTCGCTAAATACTTGGAGCTACATGGTCAAAAATCCTAAAACTTCCGAGCACTTGGCAACGCTTGATGCCAACAGCATTGACCGCATCATCGGTATGGCGTGGGAAGATCGCACCAGCTTTGAGGCTATCAAACGCCAGTTTGGCCTGAGCGAAGCGCAGGTTATTCGACTGCTTCGTCGCCACATGCAGCGCAGCAGCTTTTTGATGTGGCGTAAACGAGTATCAGGACGGAAAACCAAGCACGATGCGCTGCGCAGTGCCGCTGTGGTGCGGTTTAAGTCCAGTGATCAGAAAAACCGCGACTAGCGCCGTTGGCGATGAGTAATTTTATCCAATTTTGCGCGGAAAACCCCGTCCTTTAGGGCGGGGATGCAGAGTGCGGACGCCGCAGGCGTCCCATGCGCCCTTGGATTAAGTATCATTCGGCTATGAAACGCCTGCAAGCCTTCAAATTCCAGATTAAACCCAACGGCGAACAAGTACGCGCCCTCCGTCAGTATGCCGGAAACGCGCGCAAGGTTTGGAATTTGGCGCTGATTCGCCAGCAAGAAGCGCATGCGGCTGGGGAAAAGTTCGCCAACAGCTTTGGCATGAATAGTTGGTTGCTCGCATGGAAGCAAGATTTCCCGTTTCTTTGCGCTTCTCCATCCCAAACCTTGCAGCAGGTCACCAAAGACCTTGGCTCTGCCTATAAAAACTTTTTTGAAAGGCGTGCAGCTTTCCCAAAGTTTAAGAAGAAAGGCAAGTCTACTGACAGCTTCCGGTTTCCCCAGGGTTTCAAGCTCGACCAAAGTAATGACCGGATATTTTTGCCCAAACTGGGTTGGCTGCGCTATCGCAACAGCCGCGAAGTGCTGGGTTTAGCCAAGAACATCACTGTGTCCAGTTGTGGTGGTAAGTGGTTCGTATCGATCCAGACCGAGCGGGAAGTTGCACAGCCTTTGCCAACCGCCACTGCGGCTATTGGTATCGACGTAGGCATTGCTCGTTTCGCAACTCTGAGCGATGCAAGTTTCATCGCACCACTGAACAGCTTTAAGAAACATCAGAAACGCCTGCGCCGTTATCAACGCGCGATGAGTCGCAAAGTAAAGTTCAGTAACAATTGGAAGAAGGCAAAAGCCCGCGTCCAGAAGCTTTACACCGGCATTGCCAACGCCCGCAAAGACTTCCTGCACAAAGCCACGACCACGATCAGCCAAAATCACGCGCTCGTTTGTATTGAGGATTTGCAGGTACGCAATATGTCTAGCTCGGCAAAAGGCGATGCTGAAAATCCGGGCCAGAATGGCCGGGCTAAGTCAGGCTTGAACAGAGCCATTTTGGATCAAGGCTGGGGCGAGTTTCGGCGGCAGCTCGACTACAAACTAGCTTGGAAAGGCGGTACATTGCTGGCTGTGCCCGCGCACAACACAAGCAGAACTTGCCCGCGTTGCACCCATGTGTCGAAAGACAATCGGCAAACACAAACGCAGTTTCAGTGCGTTGTGTGTGGCTATAAAAATCACGCCGATGTGGTTGGCGCGATCAATATTTTAGAGCGGGGACACCGCTTGTTCGCCTGTGGAGAGCCGGTGCAGTCAGGCCGCTCGCTGAAGCAGGAACCCGCTAAAGCGACTCATGCAGCTTTTGCCTGAGCGCCGTAGGAATCTCCGTCCTTTAGGGCGGGAAGGATGTCAACCGATGATAAACAGAGCGGGCACAGCACTTGTCAGCCAAACGTCGTTCTCAGCTTGAAAAAATTTGTAGCCTTGTTCATGCATGAGCAGGGCTTTAATTTTTAGCACCACCGGTTTGCCATGCCTCTGGCCAACGGTGAGCGCGGTCAGTTCGTCCTGCGACAGATGCACGTACTGGCGCGAACCGGGCAGCAGCCCGTGTTTCTGGATAGACTCCATAAAACGCGTGGCGCTGCCATGATAAAGAAATTCGGGTGGCAGCTTCGCCACATAGTTGATGTCGACGGCATCCGTGGAATGTCCTTGCACGGCACGAATGCGCAGACCGTCTTCAGAAATTGCAAAGCGTTTCTTGTCGCTGCTTGCAACCACCGCGTGAATCATGTCCCGGTCAAGCTGTTTGCCATCATTGGCGGCGGCAGCGATCAATGTGGCAATGTCGGTCCACCCTTCTAGGTCAAGCGTGATGCCGATTGCATCGGGCTGGTGGCGCAGCACGAAACTCAAAAATTTGCTGATTTCAGAGTGTTGTTTGCTCATAAATTTTATCTGCTTCAAAAGTAGTGCCCATTTATTAAAGTTTGAGTTGAGCAGGGCGGCTCGAACGATGGGTTAGAACCTTTAGTGCCATCCACCGAAGAAAAGCCCACCTCTGGTTGTGGGACTGCGAAAACTGCAATTGATCGACAAACTGCAGCGGTTTTGTCTTAAGAGATCATAGCCGCGTCGTCCATCGTGCCTGCACCCAGCTCGCCTTCCCATTTCGCCACTACTGCGGTCGCAATGGAATTGCCGACGACGTTGGTCGCACTGCGGCCCATATCCAAAAAGTGATCCACCGCCAATAGCAGCAACAGCCCGGTTTCCGGGATATTAAAATGCGGCAAGGTCGCTGCAATCACCACTAACGACGCGCGCGGCACGGCGGCCATGCCTTTGCTGGTCACCATTAACAACAGCAGCATCGTGGCAATTTCCGATAGCCCCAAATGAATACCGTAGGCTTGTGCAATAAAAATGGTGCCGAAAGTGCAATACATCATCGAGCCATCCAAATTGAACGAATAGCCCAGCGGCAGTACAAAGCTGGCAATGCGGCGCGATACGCCAAATTTTTCTAGTTGATCCAGCGTGCGCGGGTACGCCGCCTCAGAGCTTGCAGTAGAAAACGCAATTGCTATCGGCTCGCGCATGCCCCGAATCAAAGTAATCACGCGTTTACCCAAAAAGATATAGCCTGCAGCAATTAGCAGCAGCCATAACAATACTAGCGCCGTAAAGAAGCCGCCCACGAATTTGGCATAGGTGAGCAAAATAGCCAGCCCTTCAACTGTGACGACGCTGGCAATAGCGGAAAACACTGCAATGGGCGCGAACCACATCACATAGCCCGTGACTTTCAGCATCACATAGCTGACTTGCTCAAAGAAATCGACCACGAGCTTGGCTTTTTGCCCCAACGAGGCGCAGGCGACGCCAAAAAATGCTGCAAACACCACAATCGGCAAAATTTGGTTTTGCGCCATCGCATCAAAAATGGATTTTGGCACCATGTAAGTGATGAACTCTTGCAGCGACAGGCCAGTGGCTTGAATTTCGACTACCGCGTTTTCCGGCGGCAGCGGCAGACTTAAGCCAACGCCGGGTTTAAAGAGACTGACCAAAACAGCGCCTAAAATTAATGACACAATCGAGGCGCTAATGAACCACGCCATGGTTTTCGCACCTGCGCGCCCGAGCGCTGCGGTGTCGCCCATATGCGCCATGCCGACCACCAGCGTGGACAGCACCAAGGGCGCAATAATCATTTTAATCAGCCGCAAAAATACATCAGTGGCAATTTTCAAATTCCCCGCCAGCGCCGCCTGCTGCGCGGGGTCCAGATGCAGATTGCACTGCCAGCCTACAATCAGCCCCAACAGCATGGCACCCAGTACGAACATCGTAAAACGATTTGGCATGGCGAATATCGGCAGTAAAAGTAATGGCGAACGATAGGCGAAGCGCGCGGGCGGTGCCAGTTCTTTACCGCGTTTTTACTGCGTTATGGCGCTAAAAATTGATTAGAACTTGCTTTGCCTCCATGCCCGCGACATCGCGCACCAGTTTGGGCAATAAAAACCCCGGCAGCGCCGCCGCCATCTGCTTATAAATCTGCTGCGCTACTGCATCAGGCACTGCAAAATGCGCGCTACCGGCGACTGGATCCAACAAGTTTAAGTAGTACGGCAAAACACCAGCCGCAAACATCGCTTCGGAAAGTGCCACTTGGACGGCTGCGGAGTCATTAACGCCGCGCAAGAGCACCGCCTGATTTAGCAAAGTCACGCCTGCGTGTTTTAACGCGCGCATGGAGTTTTGCAACGCTGCATCCCGCCATTCATTCGCGTGATTGCTGTGCAGCACCATCACCAGCGGCACTTTCAGCTCCGCAACCCAGCGCAAAAATTCTGCATCGACGCGCGACGGCAGCACAATGGGCGTGCGGGTGTGCAGACGTAAGCGCTTGATTTGCGGCAGCGCCAGCAGCGCCTCGCTAATGCGGCTAAGTTTAGGGGTGTCGAGCGCTAGTGGATCGCCCCCGGAAAGGATGACTTCGTTGATCTCTGGATGGGCGGCTAAATAGCGCACTGCATCCGTTAGCGCGCTGGGGCTTAAGCTGGCCTCGGAATACGGATACTCGCGCCGAAAACAATAGCGACAATTCACCGCACACGTGCCAGCGGCGATCAGCAGGGCGCGCGAGCGGTACTTGTGAATCACGCCAGCGCTTGGGCTGTGCTGCAAATCGTTGACCGGATCACTAACAAAATTGACGGCGATCAAGCGTTCCGCCATTTTCGGCAGTATTTGCGCCAATAGCGGGTCGTGCGGATCACCTTTGACCATGCGCCGGGCGAAACTCATCGGTACGCGCAGGGGGAACGTTGCGGCTGCGTCCAGCGCCAGCGCATCAAGGAACAAGCTGGCGTCAAGCTGCAAAAATTCCAGCAGGGCGGCAAGCTGCGTGAACGAATCCCGCCACTCAAGCTTCCAATTCGGTGCGTTTTCTGTGCCAAGCGCTGCCTTTGAGGCGACTTCGCGGCGCATTGCGGCTATCATGCGGCCTCACTTTTTTATCTCAGCTTAAAAGCACTTGAGCTTATCGCTCAGCGCTTGAACCAAGCACCTCTCAAGCAGCATTCGCGAAGGAAATACTTTTATGGGCAGCGTCAACACCAACGAATTTAAGAGCGGCGTCAAAATTTTGATCGATGGCGACCCGTACACCATTTTAGAAAACGAGATGGTCAAGCCCGGTAAAGGTCAAGCGTTCAACCGTGTGCGCGTGAAAAACTTGAAAACGCAGCGCGTGGTGGAAAAAACCTGGAAAAGCGGCGACAGCGCGGAAACCGCAGATGTTGTTGATACTGATATGCAGTATTTATATGCCGACGGCGAGTTCTATCATTTCATGCAGCTAGACGGCTTTGAGCAGTTTCAAGCCGATAAAGCAGCGGTTTCAGATGCTGCGCAATGGCTGAAAGAGCAAGATATGTGCATCGTCACGCTCTGGAATAACGTGCCGCTGATCGTCACCCCGCCGAATTTCGTAGAGCTCAAAATCATCGAAACCGACCCCGGCATTCGCGGCGATACCACCGCAGGCGGCAATAAACCGGCCAAACTGGAAACCGGTGCGGTCGTCAAAGTGCCGCTATTCGTCAATCCAGGTGAAACGATACGCTGCGATACGCGTTCGGGCGAATATGTGTCGCGCGTAAAAGTTTGAGTTTGCTGTGACGGAGCTTGAGCCTAAGGCTGGGGTGATCAACTTTTACAGCACCAGCGATGCGTTTGGCGAATTCTCTAACTTCGCCCAATTCCCAATCCGGCTGAAAAAGCAGCTTTGGCCGACGTCTGAGCACTATTTTCAAGCGATGAAGTTCGCGGACGCGAGCTACCGCGAGCAAATTCGCTCCGCCGCGACGCCGATGCTGAGCGCAAAACTAGGCCGCAGCCGTAAGCAAACCTTGCGGTCAGACTGGGAATCGGTCAAAGACAGCGTCATGTTTGACGCAGTGCTCGCCAAATTCAGCCAGCACGAGAATTTGGCCGCGCTGCTGCGCTCTACCGGCAGCGCCAAGCTAGTCGAGCACACTAGCAATGACGCCTACTGGGGCGACGGCGGCGATGGCAGCGGCAAAAACCGTTTGGGGCAGATTTTAATGCAGGTTCGGGAACAGCTTAGCTTAACCGGTTAAAGAACCGCCCAAGATTCGTCTTTGCGAACGCAGTGAAGCAATCTCGTAGTTTAAAGCTAGATTGCTTCGCTACGCTCGCAAAGACGCGAGGTTCATGGATTGTGCGCAGTTTTGCTCTCTAAAAACGGATAACTTAGGGCGAACGAACCTTTCCAAGTCGTGAAAACCCCTTCGTCCTTTAGCCTGTCGAAGGACGTATCCGGCCTTTAACTCCACTCCGTCAAACCCTCTCTCGCGTAAAGCTCGGCGAAACTGGGCAGCGCTTTCATGCGTTTGGCGTATTCGGCCAGCGCCGGTAATGTGTGCGCCGGATTAGGCATATTGCGTGACCAACGCATCAGCATGGTCAACATAAAATCCACCGCCGTCATTTGCGCGCCCAATAAATACGGGCCGCTCATCGCTAGATGTGCGTCAACGCGCTGCCATGCGGCCACAATTTTTTCACCCGCCAGCGCTTTTGCCGCCTCCGCATTGGCTTCGCCAGCAACCTCACTGGGGTAGAACCAAGTGCGATACGCAGGCTGGAGCGTATTGGCGCAAAAAAACATCCATTGATAGTAGCGTGCACGATGGGCGGTGCCGGCAACCGGTGCCAAGCGGCGGCCTTTGAAGCTATCGGCCAAATGGAGGCAAATTGCGGCGGCCTCCGTGATCGGGGTAGCGTCGATCATCAGTGTCGGCACCACGCCGGCCGGATTGAGCAAAAGATACTCAGCGCTTTTTTGCTCAGCTTTAGACAAATCCACCGCGTGCAGTGTGTGGGCCAAATTGAGTTCAATCAGCAGCCAATGCACGACCAGTGAAGCCGAGCCTGGGGAATAATACAGTTCAAGTTTACGCATAATTTTTTCGCCGAAGACGTGACTAAGTGCGCGATCTTATCGCCAAAATCAATCCGAAAACTGCTAACTTTAGCGTCTGTGGCTGGCGCTACCGGCTTCAAAATATGGGATTTAAAGATCATGTCACTCCTGCAACGATTGAACGAACGCGCACAGGCGCTCAAAGGCGAGCAAAACGACGAAGTCGCCAGCAAAGACTTACGCAAGCAGCGCTTCCAAAATGAAACCATGTCTGCGATGCAAAACCTGGAACGGTTTTTGCGCGAACTGAACCGCCAGCTGAAAGAAATACGCCCGAGTGTGCGGCAAAGCTTTGAAATAGCGGGCTACGGAAATTTCGACGCCATTCCTAATTTTGAGTGGATCTTTGAGCCGGGCGAAAGCCGCTTGAATGAATACACTTTAGAAGTGCGCTGGAAATCGCGTGTGGATACTGACAAGGCAACGCGTTTGACACTCAATAGTTACGACCGCGTGCGTGCGCTCTCAGAAACCTTTAAACGCCTGCATTTGGGCGGCATCAAAGAAGAAAAACGCGGCCCGACGGGACTGATTGTGCAAGCCAGCGTGCAAGCGACCGGCTACGTCAATTCCAAGCTCAATATTCGGGCGCATATTGATGAAGATGTGGTGCATTTTGTTTTTGAAAACGTCGATCAGCTAGCCCTGGTGAAACGCCAGCTGGGCGCAGAATTTATGGGTCCAGATGTATTTGATCGACTAGGCGAATTTATTCTGCGGGAAAACGATCTATTCGTCCGCGAACATTGGGTTCGCGGCTTAAAACCCGTAGAGCACAAACCCGTACCTGAAGTCGTTGCCGCACCACCCGCACCGGTTATCGTTGAAAAGCCTATAGAAGTGCTTAAGACTGAAGCGGTAACGGCGGCGGCACAATTGGAAAGCGCGCAAGACCGCGAACTGGATTTTTTAGCGGAACTTAAATTCGCCGCGCGCTATGCTGACTCTGCGGTCAAGAAAAACATCAGTCTGGAAGGTGGCAACGAGTTCGGGCAAGAACGCGATAGCGCCAGCCTGCGCAACGCCTACAATCGGCTGTCTACGCCCAAAGTAGAAAAGCTTTCGCCGTTTGCAAGCGGCCTAGAACCCGAGCTAAAACCCGAAATAGCAGCGCCCCGCGTGGCTCCAGCGCCCGCCGCTGTGACGCCATCGGCGGTGATGCCTGCAGCAAAACCCCTGTTTGCGGCGGCGTCCATAGCACCGCAAAAAGCCGCCACACCAACGCCTGTGTTAATGCCGGCTGCACCACCACCTAAAGCGGCTACACCAACACCCGCCCAAACGCCCTCTGCGATTCCATCGCAACCGAAAGCGGTTACACCAACGCCCGTGCAAATGCCACCGTCTATCGCTATGCCGCTCGTTCCCGGATCGGTTACCGCTCCTATTGCCAAGGCTGCGGTGCCCTCCCCTGTTAAACAACCCGTCACACCATCCGCTCCTAAACCTGCGTTAGACAGCCTGCAAAGTCCAGAAGTCAGTCGCGCCCTAGACTTATTAGCCCGCATGCTGGGAACTAAAAACGCATCGGGCAAGCCTTAAAATGGCGCACGACTTAGCAGCAGACAGTGATGCAGCAGATAATTTAGATGGCGATGCGGTCTACAGTTTTTTGAGCGACTTACAAGACCGCCTATGTGCTTTGGTACAAAGTTTTGAACCATTAGCCACCTTTCGCGAAGATATCTGGGCGCGCCCCGAAGTCATCGGCGGCGGTGGCGGCCGCACGCGGGTGTTAACGGGCGGAAAGGTTTTTGAGCAAGCGGGCATTGGCTTATCGGACGTGCGTGGGCTAAGCCTGCCGCCCTCGGCTTCTGCGGCGCGCCCCGAACTTGCCGGGCGTGGCTTTCGCGCGATGGGTGTCAGCTTAGTATTCCACCCACGCAACCCTTTTGTTCCGACAACGCATATGAACGTGCGGCTATTTCAAGCCACGAAAGAGGGCTGTGAACCGGTATGGTGGTTTGGAGGTGGCTTTGATTTAACGCCATTTTATCCATTTATCGAGGATGTCAAGCATTGGCATGGCATAGCCAAAGCGCTGTCCGACCCGTTTGGCTTGGAAAAATATACCGCCTACAAAAAATGGTGCGACGAATATTTTTATTTGAAGCATCGTGCTGAAGCGCGTGGCGTCGGCGGTTTGTTTTTTGACGATTTGCATGAGGACGGGTTCAGCCCATGCTTTAGCTATCTGCGCGCCGTCGCCAATGGCTTTTTTGAGGCCTACCAGCCGATCGTCGAAAAGCGCAAAGCAACCCAATACGGGGAACGCGAACGCCAGTTTCAGCTGTATCGCCGTGGCCGCTATGTCGAATTTAACTTGGTTTGGGATCGCGGCACGCTGTTTGGCCTGCAATCCGGGGGGCGCACAGAAAGCATCCTCATGAGCTTGCCACCGGAAGTGCGCTTTGAATACGGCTATGTCCCGGAAGCGGGCAGCGCTGAAGCCCAACTCGCTGAATTTTTGCAGCCGCGTGATTGGCTTTAGCTTTTGCAGACTATTCGGTACTGACCTGCGTCGAATCACCAAGCACCGCTGCCAACAGAGTTGCCACCGGCAGCGTCGCGGTCTTAAGTCGGCTGGGATAGCGCCGCACTACCGCGAAGCAGTGAAATTCATCGGTGCTGGGTAAATCGAGACGCCCGCCCAGCATGGATTGCGCATCCCGCAGAATCAACTCAGCTTCGTGCAGGCTTAAACCCTCAATTTGCGTACACAAAATCTCTGCCGCAGCGATTGAAATAGCGCTCATCTCGCCATGAAAACCACATTGAATGATAGTGCAATCAACCAGCTGGAGTTCAACCGTCAATTGATCGCCGCATAAAGGGTTTGCGCCGATAGCCCGGTGACTCGCATCGCTAAGCTTGCCAAAATGCCGTCGCGTGCGGTTATTGTGTAGCACCACGGCTTGAAAGTGCGCTAAGGCATCGGCTGTGACTAAATCTAGGTCCGCATCATTAACAGGCGGCATTATTCGCGCGCGGCTCGCTTCGAATTAACAGCAGCGCGCCATCGACGCTGGTGATTTCGCCTTGATGCTCACCTTTGGCCGCGCCTAAAAAATCACCGCTGAACAGCGTGCGCCCGGCATATTGAATACTGCCAGAAACGACTAGGCATTCTTCTTCATGCCGGTGCCCATGCGCGGGAATAATCGCGCCAGGTTCTAACCGCCAAAGGCCGGTTTCCGTTTGGGCATCGGCACGCAGTTGTTTAACATACACGCCTGCCAGCATGCGCACGAACTCGCCCTCTTCGACATGAATCAAACGTTTCGGGCGTGCGGTTACGTTTGCCAGCACGCGTGCCCGCAACGCGTCGTTCGCTGCGATCGGCGTCAGCGCTTCAGCAAGCTGAATAAAAATGTCATTTCCACTGAGCGCGTTCATAAGCCAAGCCCTTGCGCTTCAAGCACTTCTTTCAGGGCTTGTTGGCCGCGTCGTATATGGCTTTTCACGGTGCCAAGTGCTAAACCGGTTGAATCTGCAATCTCTTGGTGTGACATATCTTGAAAGTAGGCTAAATCCAACATACGCCGCTGCTCAGCACTTAGTTGCAGTAGCGCGCGATGAATATGTGAAGACTCTTGGGTAGACTGTAACAAATCATCCGCTGCTGGCTCTAGATTGTCGCTTTCCTCATGCGCGCTAGGTGGAACGCTTGCCAAATCAACATTATTTCGACGCTTGCGTATTAAATCGAGCGCACGGGTTCTGGCAATCACAAACAGCCAAGCCATCACCGGGCCGCGTTCGGCCTGATATTGCTGCGGACGCTCCCAAACTTGCCGGTAGACTTCGCTCAGCACATCGTCACTATCGGCGTGGTTGCGTACCAGACGCAATACCAATGCCTTGAGCGCATCCACGCTGAGATCATACAGCGCACCCAAAGCTTCTGGTTTGTTGGCAATGATCTCTTCCAACAGCGCTAACAATTGCGGCTGATTCTGTCGCGCTGCGGGGCGGGTAAGCGTCATTTCAGCACTTTACTCAGCACAACAAAATATAAATCATCGCGTTTGGGTAAGCCAAAATTAGCGTCGCCATACGGAAATGCTTCGCGCTCGCCGGTCAGGCGATAGCCGCGTCGCTGATAAAAGGCAATCAAGCTTTCCCGCATCCCGATCACCCACATGCGCATCTCGGTCGCGGCAAAATCTGCCACTGCGCGACGCTCGCCTTCCGCCAGCAGCGCTTTACCGACGCCAGCGCCCTGTAAGCTGGGAACGACGGCGAACATACCAAAATGGCAGCCGTCATCGTGCATTTGAATATGCGCGCTAGCAACCAAATTGTCGCCGTCAAAAGCCAAGATAATCTGACTTCTAAGCGCTAGCAGCAGCGCCGAAACTTCCGCAGCGCTGGTGCGCTGCCCGTCCAGTAAATCGGCCTCAGTCGTCCAGCCCTTTTGGCTAATTTCACCGCGATAGGAGGACTCTACTAGCGCCACAATATGCGCTACGTCGTTTGCTTGTGCACGTCGAAAATTCAAAGCCATGCGCCAATCAACCGCGTGCCAGCAGCGCGCGCAAATTCGCTATTTGGGCGCTGGCGCGTGAAACATAGTTCGCCATCACTAAGCTGTGATTGGGAAAAAAACCAAAGCCACCGCCGTTCAAAATCATTGGACTCCAAATCGGTGCTTGGGTTTGTTCTAGCTCAGCAATAATTTGCTGAACGCTGACTTTTGCGTTTTTACTGTCCAAGATGGGCTTGAAATCAACTTCAATGGCTTTAAGGATGTGGATTAGGGCATACGAAGCACCCCGCGCCTCATAAAAATTGTCATCAATTTTGCGCCACGGCGTTTGCACAAACATGGGTTCACCCGATGTCGCAGGCCCTGGGGTACTTTGGGTGGCGTTCGGTTCATTCGCTAAGTCCGTGTCATGGCGCGCGTGCGTCACTGAAGCACTCAAGCGCTGCGACAGCGAACCCAGCTGCTTTTCCACCAAACGCAAATACGCCTCTAAATTATCTGCGCGGGCGTAAAACTGCGCGCTCGGCTGATTTGGGTCGGTCAAGTGCACCAAGTAGGCGTTAAACTCGACGTTGGCTTCGCGATATTGGCTTTCCGTGGAGGGCGGTATCCAGCGGTCGTTGGGATACATCAACAAAGGTTGGGCATTTTCTAAGTTTTTGTCCGCAACTGACTGGCTTTGGGAGCGGCTGAAGTCATTGCGCAGCGCACTGGCTAAGTCACGCAGCTGTTGCAGCTCGCCAAATTCAAAGTTGGATATATTGTCGAGAAACACGCCGGGTGGGGCAATATCATTGCTAATGTAGCCGCCCGATTTACTCAATTGGCCTTCGTTCAAGCGCATAAGCGTAGCCACTACCGCAACGCCGGTAACTGCGCCACGTCCGGCGGGTGCATATTGGGCAACGGCGTCTGCGGTTTCAAAAGGCTCAGGCTCACGGCTCCACAGCCACATCAGCACCAAATTAACGGTAAAAAGTATCGCAAGCACGGCCATAATGAGCTTAAGCAGCCATTTTTTTGACTTTGCGGGCTGGCTTGAATTGACCGACGTGCCAGAGTTTAGATTTGAATTGGGGTTTGGGCTAGCGATAGCATCGCTCATGATCTGTGCTCCTAAGGTTTGGCGTAAGGTTATGGGATTGCCGTTAGCTTAGCGAGCCACGCGCTGTGTGAAACGCGCTATTCACATACCAATGCTTCATCCGCCGCCAACACTTTGACCGCGCCAAAACCGATCGCATCAAACACTTCACCCCAAGTTTCAAAGCTCGACATGCCCGGCTTTAGCGGGCAACTTGAGGTCGGGGTATAGCGTCCGTCTTGCATGACTTGATACAGGCTGAGTTTGAGCGTGTCAGAACTCAAATTATGGATTTCAACCACCACTGAGTCCGGCTCTAATTTCACTACCCGCACCGAAAGCGCCGCTTTTGCTGGGCCGGTAACCGCATCGACGATGCCGTCATGGATTGCTAAGTCGTGCTCCAAACTGGCTTTTAACGGCAATACTGTCGTTGGCTCTGGATTTTTAGCGTGGCCGCCGTGGGCATCACTGCCAGTTGGAAAAGCGGATGCGCGGCTGGCGGCAAAGACAATAGCAAGCGCCAAAAATTGCCTGAATCGCATCATAAACGCGCTTTGATTTTGCCAATCATCCAGCCAAGTACCGGAACATGCTCAAAAATACCGGCGGTTGAATCCCAATAGTCCTGGTGAAAGCA
>JAYUUS010000238.1:0-27098 GCA_043754435.1 Rhodanobacteraceae bacterium | reverse complement strand
CATCGTCAACGGTCGCATCTTCAAACCGTTGCCAGTGCTCGCGGACACCTTGCGGTTTAACGCCGTGGCCTATACCTATTTGCCGCTGAGTGCGGACGTGCTGGGGCTGGATCCAGTGCGCTTGCCACCCGACGGCAAGGTGCCGATCTTTCGACCCGGCGATGTTGCGGTGGTGCATCACACCCAGCGCACGCTGTTCCCCAATCCGGCCACGCTCAGCCCGCTGGATTTGGGTCGAGTTCGGATCTCGGCGCTGCAAATCAAAGACGCCAATGGCCTTCGAGTACCCGCAGAAAAATATAACGCCGATTTGGATCTGGGAAAAGTGAGCCTTAAAGCACCGATTGAGCTGACCGGCTTTGTGCAACCGCTGGTGGCCGAACATCGCATTGAGGACATGGCGCTGATCTCGGATACCCAAATCAACGGCGTGCTCACGCTGACGCGACCTTTAACGCACACCTTTCCCATAGGTGAAACCCGGGTGTCGTCGGCGCTGATTATTGGCGATCTTCAGGCTCGAGCCCACACGCTGTTCGCCCAGCAAACCTGGACGGGCGAGTGGAAAGACAGCCGCATCGGAGCGAACACCATCGCGCAATTTAATGAAGCGGTTTATCCCCTGGTAGTTAGCAATCGCGGCGCGATTGAAGAACGCTGGGCGCTCATCTTCACGGGTAGCACCGAGTTCAGGGTCATTGGCGAATCGGTGGGACAAATCGCCATAGGCAATCTCACCAGCAACCTCGCACCGAACAACCCCGAAACCAATGCGCCGTATTTTCGCCTACCTGCAGCAGGCTTTGGCGCAGGCTGGTCAGCAGGCAATGTGCTGCGCTTCAACACCTCGGCGGCGAACTATCCAATCTGGATGGCACGCACCGTTTTGCAGGGGCCAGCGAGCGCAGATCGCGATGCGTTTCAGGTGCAGATTCGGGGCGATATTGATCGTTAGGGGATCATTCCGCGCGATCCAATTGATCGAGCAGCTTGATCGCACGCGACACATTTCCTCGAACCGCACTGGCCTTAAAACTCGTAAGCGCGTCAAAATTGGCAAGCGCAATCGTCGCGAATTCATCCAAAAGTTTATTTAAGCTGATTTGGCGCGCCGCCGCTAACTGTTTGAGGCGTGTGTGCTTATCGTCGGGAAACCGCAACGTTACCTTGGACATGGAAGTTCCTCCAAAAAGTGTTCAGGTGTGAGTTTCAGGTGCAGATTCGGGGTTCCATTTTGACGAAATATTCAGCAAACGTGCCTTTTTGTTGTCCCGATAGCGCGCTCCACAAAAAACGTTCCACGGCTCGTTCTCCCCAGTTTGAACGCCAACATTACAAGAGTTGACAACGTGATCCACTATTTTCAATCCAACCAAACCGGCGCGCCCCAACTCGCCGGTCAGACGGGGAGCGTCATCGCGATCCTCAACGCCTGCCTGCTCAATGGCTTCAATTTGCGCACGCTCACCAGCATCACGCGCGTGGGCACGGTGGCCACCGTTGTCGCCGATGCAGGCCATGGCTTTCGCGATAACGATGTCGTACATGTCGCCGGCGCCAATCAATCCACCTACAACGGCAAGGTACGTATACGCGAGGTCACGACTAATGGCTTTAAGTTTGATGTCGCAGGCGATCCGGCGACCCCGGCCACAGGCTCTTTGACCGCGAAGGTCGCGGCGCTCGATTGGGAGTCTGTTTTTAACGCAACCAATAAGGCGGTCTATCGTTCCAAAGACGTGACCACCACGCGGTTGCTGCTGCGCATCGATGAAACACCGCTAGCAGGCGATGTCAATTACGGTCGAGGCACCGCCTCCTGTTTGGCGCAACTCTGGGAGTCGATGCTCGATATCGACAATGGTTCGGGAAAATCCGAGGTCTTTTGGCGCAAAAGCTCAACCCAAACCGCCGATGCGCGTCCGTGGCTCTTGATTGGGGATGGTAAGCGCTTCTGGTTTTGCGTCGCCTGGAATGCCAGCTATCCGAATCGCTACGCGACGTTTTGCTTTGGCGATTTTACGTCGTTTAAGGCGGGCGATCCGTATCGCTGCCTGCTCGGGGGCTATCCAGAATTGGGTTATAACTACAGTGATCCGTCCAGCAATCTTTGGATGGACATCGTTTTTGGCGTGGGCGCGACGATTGGGCAAACCGGCATTGTGATCCCGCGCGACTACATTCAACTCGGTGCCAGCACGACTGCATGCTGGGTGAGCGGCGTGAGCTACCAAAACTATCTTGGTATGGGGGCGACCAACTTGCCGTATCCCAATCCAGCGGACAACGGTATTTACGTGATGCCGATGCTGATTCAAGAAAAAACAGGGCCTAGTTTGCGCGGTCGTGTACCTGGATTGCTGACGCCACTGCACAGCATCACGGCACCGGAACCTACGCGCATGCCTGGGTTTTTACTGGATGGCACCGAACGGGAGCTGCTCATTGTTCCGGGCTGCGCGAATTACGGTGCCGCGCGATTGGCGTTTGATCTGACCGGGCCTTGGGATTGATATGGATCCACGCACTATTTTGAGCGGGGTAGTTCGTGTTGCGATTTCGTCGATTGCAGGAGCACCGAGCAAAACGGTGTTTCACAATCCGTCGCCAAACGTGAGCGCCAACACGCAACCGCGCGCGCGCACTCAAGCCATCGCACGTCGAGCCGTAGACTATTTTGGCGACGGCTTTATCGCGGGAATCATTACCATTGAATCGGTGCCTGCGCGCCGCCGCGTGCGCTTGACTGACGCGCTGACAGGCTATGTGGTCGCCGAACTGTGGTCGGCAAGCAATGGTAGCTATCGCTTTGAATCGATCAATGCAAACCGAGAATACGTGGTTCTGTCGCACGATCACGAGCGCCAGTTTAATGCCGTGGTGGCCGACTACGTCAAACCAGAGCGCCGTCCATGATCGCGCTTGCGGAAACGGTTCGGCACGCTCGACTGCAGGCGATTGCGACGGCGTTGGATGCGGGCAGTGGCACAGCAACCGGCGGTGCCCGCGTACGGATTTATTCCGGCACGCGGCCTGCGTTGACCGAAGCACCTGCGAACACCACGTTGTTAGTCGAGTTACGCTTGCCAAAGCCGTGCACACAAAGTTTGATGGCGGGTACGCTAAAACTGATTACGCCTGCAGAGGCATTATGCCAGCGGTCTGGAGTGGCCCGTTGGGCGCGATTGCTCAATAGCGACAACGAAATTGTCCTGGATTTGGACGTCGGTTCCGCCAGCGCTGCACCCGAATTTCCGTATGAACTTGAGTTGGCATCCACGCAACTTCTCGCCGGGAGCGCGGTGCGATTGACATCCATGGAATTCCATGAGCCGTGAGCACCCACCTAGACTTTCGCCAACGGTGGACGACGCCCGCCGCGAGCGCACTGCTTTTGGAGTTTCGGCCCGCGCAAATACAGCCGCCTGCTGTGGTTGCTGGCAGGCTGCGGGGCGTTTTGGGCGCGCCAAGTGCAACCGCGCAGGCAACGGTCGCCCTGCGCGTGCCTCGGCCCACGACGGCGCATACAGGCGCAACGTGGCGGGCAGCACAGGCTAACCCGGCGCAGGTAACTGAGGCGTGGCGGGATACGGCACGACTTCGGCTCTATTGCAGCCAGCACTGGCAAAACGGTGCGGCGCTGTTGGCTGAGTTGCGGCAATCCGTCACACAGCTCGTGCGCCATCGAAGCACGGCCATGGCCTCATGGCACGACGCACAACGCATCGATCAAGCATTCGTCGCAGGCTTTTCGCCATTGCAGCGACTGCATACGGAACGTGTGGCTTTGTTCGAGTCGGCGGCATCCTGTATCGAAGCCTGGGGCTCAGGTTTTGTACAACTCGTGCCAACACGGACGGCGCGCACATCGTTTTTTGAGGCCGCAAAATCGAACTCGGCGGTTCGGACAAGCGGTTTTTCGGTCGCGACAAAAAGACGCACCGAACGAACGCTTCCTTGGGATCGCACGCGCCAGGCACCGCCAGGACAATCCGTTCCGCCGAATACTGGGCCGGTGACGCCGCCCACGTTTCGCCCCAGCCCCAATCTCAATTTCTGCTGCCCCAGCAGCCAGATCGCGCTTCGTTGGTTGCCCACCTTAAAACTCAACTTCACAAAACGCCCTTGTGTCGGAGGCGCGGGCATTGTCGTTCCCACCTTGAAGGTTTATTTCGTGAGCAACTCGGTCACTGTGGTGCGATTACCTGGGCGTGAGGCCATTGCGGTCAAATCGATTAGCGTCACAATTGACGCTGACAGCTGGGCGTGGGGCTTTAATGCCGCGATTCCGCTGACTGCATTGGAACTCGTCGAACCCAGCGCTAAAGGCCCAGTTGAGATCGAAATCACCGTCAACGGTATTACTTGGATCATGCTGGTCGAAGGCTTTGATCTGCGCCGCGAGTTTGGGACGAGCGAAGCCAATCTACGCGGCAGATCGCTCGCGGCCTATTTGGCCGAACCCTATGCGCCAAAACGCAGCTTTACCCTAGCATCACCGTTTACGGCGCGCCAGCTGGCAGAGCAGGAACTTGAACGCACAATACTTGCTACTGGCTTTGATCTTGACTGGCAATTGCCAGATTGGTTGGTGCCCGCTGGCGCATGGAGCTATGAATCGCTCACGCCCATGCAAGTCATCGCACGTATCGTGGAATCCGTGGGTGGCAGCTTGAATGCGCACCCCCAACTCAAACGTTTGGTCGCACAAAGCCGCTATCCAAGCCTGCCGTGGGAATGGGCCAGCCAAACACTGCATCGCACCTTACCCATCGACGTGGTCAAAACCCTCAGCGCTCGCTGGTCTGAAAAGCCAGATTTCAACGCCGTGTATGTCGGCGGTGAACGCGAAGGTGTCATCGCCCGCGTGCGGCGTTCAGGCACCGCAGGCGATCAACTCGCACCGATGATCATCGATCCAATGATCTCGCACGCCGATGCGGCGCGTGAGCGGGGGCGTTCGGTATTAGCCGATACCGGGCGGCAGGCCATAGTGACGCTAGAACTTCCGATGGTGGCGAGCATTGGGTTACTAGAACCCGGACGATTGATCGCTATCGGCGAAAGCGGCGCGAGCTGGCGCGGTTTAGTGCGGGGCACGACCGTATCAGCGAATTGGAGTCAAAGTTTGGTGGTGAGGCAGGTAGTGGAGGTTGAGCGGCGGCTCTGATTTCCTTGGGGGCCAGCACGTCTGGTTTTTAAAATATTGTGGGAACCCGATGCCTAACCTCTGGAAACAATTCCAAGACCTACTGCCGACGAGCATAACGCTCATCGGTACAGTGGTAACCGATCACGCCGACGGCACTCTCAGCATCGAACTCCTCGGCGGTGGTGTGCTGCGCGTTACCGGCACCGCAGCCGTGGGCACCCGCATATTCGTTCGGGATGGCCGAATGATCAGCGAAGCCCCTGACTTACCCACCATCGAAATCGAAATCTAATCCAACACAGCCCTTTGGCCGCATGGCCAATCCCCGAATCCCGCCCGAGCACCGCGCGGGTTTTTTTATGTCTGCAACAAAAGCAAGCCAAAAACCCAAAAAAAGGAGAACTCACCATGGTCACCCCAAAACTTCACGACGGCATGATCCACATGCCGATGGACGACTTCGAACAGCTGCTTGAACTTGCCGCTGAACGCGGTGCGAGAAAAGCAATGAGCGACGTTGGACTCGACGGCGAAGAAGCCGCAACCGATATCCGTGCGCTGCGCGGTTTACTCGAAGCGTTCAACACCGCCAAACGCACGGTCTGGCAAACCGCCGTCAATATGGCCACCACCGCCCTGATCATCGCGCTCATTACGGGCGCTGCCATGCACTTAAAACTATTCGGAGCCAAGTAATCATGATGACCTTACTCGGAAGTCTGATCGGCTTTGGTGCTAGCGCGTTTCCAGAAATCCTCAAGCTCAAACGCGAAAAGGAAGATCGCAAGCAACAGCTGGCGCTGTTAGATCGTCAAATCGAGCAACAAAAACTGGGCCACGTGCAAAAGCTGGAGGAGCTTAACGTCACCGCCGACATCAAAGAGATGGATCAGGTTTATGGCTACGCGAATCGCGACAGCGGCGTGGCGTGGGTTGAAGCCTTGCAGTCCAGCGTTCGCCCAATGATTACCTATGCCTTTTTCGGCCTATTTGCTGCAGTAAAGTTGACCTCGCTTGCGACGCTGGTGCATGCGGATGGCATGAGTTTTACCAGCGCAGTACTGGTGATTTGGGATGGCGAGAGCCAGGCGCTGTTCGCCACCATCATGTCGTTTTGGTTCGGCGCACGCGCGTTGGGCAAGGCGCAGCAACGCTTAGTCAGCCCGGAGCGTGGTCCATGAGCGGCGTAAATAGTGCTATGAAAATCAGCGCCGTTGGTATCGCGCTGATTAAGCGTTTCGAAGGATTTTGCGCAACAGTCTACTTTTGTCCAGCTGGCAAACCCACGATTGGTTATGGACATGTCGTCAAGCCGGGCGAGCGCTTTGGCACGCTGACTGAGGCCCAAGCCATCGAACTGCTTCGCGCGGATGCAGAAATTGCGGCGCACTCGGTCAAGCGATTCATTAGTGCGCCGCTGACGCAAAACCAATTCGACGTTCTCGTCAGCTTTACCTTTAATTTGGGTGGCAGCGCGCTGGAAACCTCAACGCTGAGAAGCCTAATCAATACGGGGCGCCTTGAAGCCGTGCCTCGCGAACTGAATCGCTGGGTGTTTGCTAAAGGCCAGCGCCTTCCGGGCTTGATCGCACGGCGAGCGGCAGAAGCGCAGCTGTTTAACGTGCCTTGATTTAGCAAGGGGAACTCAATCGATACGCATAAGCTGGTAGCAAACGGCGCTGAAAATCGACAAAAACGGGCTATTGTGAACAAAATTAGGTTGTAAGTTGCTAACCCAGCGCTCAGAATGGCCTCAAACAGGGTAGGACGAGGCAAATCGTGAAGAAATTCGGCCATATTGGCGTCGTTTTGCTTTTGCTTTGGCATTCATTTGCACATGCGCAATCCGTTTGCGCCGAAGTAAAAATTGAAATTCCGCAGTCTGCCAGCTTGGAGCGTCAAGGATTTAACGCCAAGCTAGGCATCGAAAATGGCGTCGCTGCACCGATCCTTCAATTTGATGTCGATCTTGAATTCAAAGACGCGCAGGGCGGCGTGGTGGAATTTAGCACCGACCCGAATAACACGACCGCAAAATTCTTTCTAAGACTAGATTCTTCCCCCGGAATTACCGGTGGCTTAGCGGGGTCGGGTCAAATAGCCGGACAGTCGTCGGCAGAAGCGAACTGGATCATCATTCCCACTGCCGGAGCCGGTGGTACGTTGCCCACTGGACTGCTTTATTACGTGGGTGCGACGGTCAGCTACGTGCAAAACAACGAAACCAAGACGTTGAACGTTCTGCCTGATTCGATCACGGTTGAACCCCAGCCTAAGCTCAAGCTGGACTATTTTTTAGCGACTGATGTCTATGGTGATGATGCATTTACGCCTGGAATTGTTGAGCCTTCCGAGCCGTTTACATTGGGTGTGCGCATAAAAAATATTGGTGCTGGGCCATCGCGCCAGACCACTATCGAGTCCGCCCAGCCGCGCATCGTCGATAACGCGCAGGGGCTGGCTGTGACATTTAGGATCGACAACGCGTATGTACAAAACAATCCAGTACAAAATACCTTGTTGCTCAATTTTGGCGAAATTGCCTCGCAAACCAGCAAGGTCGGGCGTTGGCTGATGTCTACCAGCCTGAGTGGGCGGTTCGTTGATTTCCAGGCTGAATTTACTCACTCAGATCAACTGGGCGGCGCGTTAACTTCGCTGATTCAAAGCGTCACGCCGCATCCGCTGGTACACGACGTGACCGTCAACATTCCGGGCCGAGACTCGATTCGAGATTTTCTGGCACTCGATGGCGATACCTATCGAACCTATGAATCTGAAGGCACGGATACGATTGTCATCAATCGCTCCGCTAGCGCGGAGCTAACACCAGTGAGCCAAAACGTCTATCGCGTGCGCACGCTATCGTCAACTTTGCCTGTTTATGCAAACGTACCTGATCCGTCGCGTGGCGTATGGAAAGTGGCCGAGTTTCTGCGTACTAAAGATAATTCTGTATTGCCGCTCGAAAACGCGTGGCTATCGAAAAAACGTCGAGCAGATGGCATGACGTTTGACTATTTTTTGAATGTCTATGATGCCCAAGGCACGGGCGATTACTTGGTGCGCTTTGATCGCGGCGCGTTGGCGAGCCTCAGCGGCGTCGTATTTCGCGATTTGAACAATGATTCGATTCAGCAGCCGGGTGAAGTGGGTGTTGCGGGGGTTAAAGTGCGCGCAAGCACGACAATCGCTGGCACGCCTATTGAGCGGGAAGTGCTCAGCAATCCGCTTGGAGTGTTCACGGTGGCTGACTTGAGCCCTGGAAATTACACGCTCAGCGTAGGTGCCATGCCCGGACTACGTGACGCATCACCGATTGCAGGCGATGCGGGCGGCTTGGCGAGCTTAGTTAATAATCAAGCCGTAATTAGCCAAATTACGCTTGGCAACGGCGTAAATAGCTTGAACTACAAATTCATTAAAGTTGCCACAAGTGCGCAGCCGCAAGCCGATGTGTCGATTGAGATGACGACGCTTACACCTTCCATTGGCATCGGTGAAACGACTGATGTGGTGGTGCGGGTTAAAAACAATGGCCCAGATGCGGCGTTAGCCTCCGCGAATTTGCGGGTGGAGCTTGGCGGTGGCGACGGTGGCTTGTTAGTTGTTTCGGCGGTGCCCACTTGGGGTAGTTTTGCTAGCGGTATCTGGACAATACCCAGTTTGGCGGTACAGGAGGAAGTGACCTTGGCACTCCGCTTGCGCCTGCCACTATTTGGCACGCGCATTTTAGTCGGGCGCGTCGTTCCAGGCGCGCTTCCTGACCCAGAACTGAGTAATAACTTGGTCATTCTGCGGTTGGGTGCAAGCAGCATACCGGGCGATTTAATTTTCGAAGACGGCGTTGAAGCGATTTCCGGGCTGGTTTTGATCGCGCCTAAGAGCGAGCCTCGGGCATTCGTCGGCGATGCTTCAGGCGTGATCGAGATTCAACCGTCACGGTTAGGCGTATTTGCAGCACCTAGCGCACTCCCAAGCGTCGCACCGGCCGAGCAAGAATCAGGCGTGTCGCAAGTTCCCGCGACGCCAAGTTCGGATGTTGGACGGATGGCTGTGCCGCAGCGGGTGCTCGATACTATTTCTAATGACCGGTTCGAAGACAAATAGCGCGTGTTTTCCATAATCGCGAGCCTGTTTTTGCTGCATGGTGCGCTTGCTCAAGCGCCACAGGAGCAAATCAGTGGGCAGGAGTTATGCACAGCAAGCGCGGTTGACCCTGAAAGTGCATTAACTGCCGATGTGTTGCCATTATTGACTAGTCCTGCTTGCAAACTTATCAAGCTTGATGCGGTTTCAAAGCTTGACCCAACTGCTCTGCGCTGGGTCAATGCCCGTAGCCTTGTGACACTTGAGCCTCATTTGGCGAGTGATCGCAGCTGGCTGACCGAGGGCCAAGCCCACACTTGGTTGCAGAGCGCAAAAACAAATATTGTGGTAATTGTGGGCGCAGGCTTAGAGGATGATTTACTGGTCGCACGCTGTGGCCTAATGTTTCACAGCACGCGCGCAAGGGTTTTGCGGGGTGGCGTTACGACCTTGAGCAACGAGCCTCTAACAGTGAGTGCAAACGAAGCACTGACCGCCTTACTGCACGCTAAGCCACACACGCTCACGCTCAGCAGCTCGGATCGAGTAGCACCAGAACTCGCAATGCGCCTGCGCAATTCCGACGTGCGTCTTGAAAGTATTGCACCGACTGCAATTCAAGAAAGCACCGCCGTGATTCGACTGCACGTCGCGTACTCAAAGCAAACTTTGCGCTTCAATATTGCGGGCGGTAGCGATGCTTTAGTAGCCGCTTACCAGCAATACACAGCACTTGCGCTGGCACCAAAAATCGAACCGAGGCGGCCATGCTATTTCCCTTAAGACATGTATTTTGCCTTCGCAAAAACATTCAAACCCAACCTGCAAGGCCCACTATGCGCGCGCTGTTACTAACCTTTTTGTTGCTGCTAAGCAATGCGCTTTGCGCCACCGATGTTAGTGGCGTAATTAGCGCGAATACCACCTGGACTTTAGCAGGCTCGCCCTATGTGATGACGGGCGATATTGAAGTGCGCGCGTTGCTGATCGTGGAACCGGGCGTGCAAATTAAAGTTGCAGCGCTCAAGGGGATGAAAGTCTATCCGGAGGGTCGATTGGTCGCGGGCGGCACGAGTGCGCTGCCGATTGTGATGACCTCGATACGCGATGTTGCGGCC
Source organism: Rhodanobacteraceae bacterium (assembly GCA_043754435.1). GTDB lineage: Bacteria > Pseudomonadota > Gammaproteobacteria > Xanthomonadales > SZUA-5 > JANNYA01. The sequence goes on along the minus strand of JAYUUS010000238.1, from coordinate 16,739 downwards.
GGTACGCCGATGGCGGGTGACTGGGGCTATTTGCACATTATCGGCAATCCGTCTAATGCGCTACCGAGCGAGCTACGATTTTTTAGAATGCGTTTTGGCAAAGCGCTCAAATTAGAAAGCGCTTCGCCACTGTTGCGTCAATGTGTGTTTGAAGGGCAGTTGGAAGCCGCTATTGTGATGGACCTAAAGTCCTCACCTACGGGTGCAGACTTGACTGCAACCGGCAACGGCATTAATGGCATTGTTGTTCCTGCGGGTGTGCTTGATGGCCAAGCGCGTTGGAGCATACGCAGCTTGCCTTATGTCGTGCGGGGTGGGCTTTTGCATGTGGGTGAAAAACCCCCTGCGCTGCAATTTGTACATGACAACTTAGCGTTAGCACCCAAAGCAACCGGCACGCTACAGTTGCGCTTGGCTGACCCTGCACCCTCGACAATCACCGTCACGCTCAGTAGTTCAGCTGCAACCGTAGCAACGGTGCCCCTCACCACTAGCATCGCGCAAGATCAATATACCGTGGACGTGCCGGTCAGCGCGTTCGCACCCGGTACCGCATTAATTACCGCCACAGCGCCGGGTATGAATAGCCCGGTTGCGACCCTTACAGTGGCCCCGTTGCCGAGTATTTTTCTGAATCCAGCCAACGCAACCGTCGGCCTCAATCGTTCAACAACTCTTAGCCTTTCACTCAATTCGCCTGCTCCTGTGGGTGGCTTAGAAGTGCTTTTGAATGCCCTGCCAACGGGCAGAATTAACGCGCCGAGCGGCTTGTTGATAGCCACCTCGAGCGGCGGGAATTTTTTTAATGTCTCTGGTCTTAGCATTGGCAGCACCGTGATGAATGCAAGCGCGCAGGGTTATGTGTCAGCCAGTTTGCCTATTGAAGTTGTGCCGCTCAGTATGGCGTTTTCTGATCCAGTTTTAGTTCCCATTGGCACCCGCAATACGAACTTACAATTGTCGCATCCAGCGCTTGCAGGGGGCGGAATTATCACGCTTTCCAGTAGCAACCCGGCCGTGCTAAGCGTGCCAGCCACTGCCACATTTCCTGGCTTAGGTAACAGCGCGCGCATTCCCATGCAAGGATTAACCGAAGGCACCGCAACAGTTACCGCAAATAGCGCTGAGTACGGCCAAACCAGCACTCTAGTCCGGGTCGAAAAACTTGCCGCCAACTTTGACACAGCGGCCACTCGCATTCCCATTGGCATGATTGAAAGCTACGCGATTCGACTTAATGGCGCGGCCCCCAATGAGGGATTGAGTTTCGCCTTAACTTCTTCCGACCCTGCCATTGCCAGCGTCACGCCGGCGGTGATTACGATTGTGCCAGGGCAGTATTTAAGTACCGTCAAAGCGCGAATTACGGTACATGGCGTAGGCCCGGTGACGATTACGGCAAATAACAGCACTACGCAGCCTGCGATTCTCGCGGTCGATGCGCTTGCGCGCGGGCAGTTTGTCTTTAGCGCACCTTCGTTATTGCTGGGTAATGTTTCGCAAAGTCATCAGGTGCGGGTTAGCATTTTTGCCGGGGGCGGACTCTATTATCCGCAAACCCCGTTGGCCGTGCAATTTAGCGTTTCTGACCCCACTAAGCTAACCGCCGAACTCTATAGCGACGGCCTGCGTGCGAATGACCCGGTGTTGCTGTCAGGGCTTGCGAACACTACGAGTGCGGTTTCCGTACAGGCGATTTTCCCTGAGGTGTTGCCTGCTGCTATGCCGCTTTTGGTGACCGTGCTTGATCCTGTCGTTGCGTTTAACGACTTGGACGGCATACGCGGCCTAGCCAGTGGCCGAGATGATTTTTACTTGACTTGGCGGGTGCCGGGTTCAAGCGACATTATGCAAACGCCAAGTGCCAACCAAACGCTGGCATTGAGCGTCGTCGACGCTGCCCCGGCGGGCATTGTTGATGGCTTTTATGAGGCCGCAAACGGCTCCACACTCGGCAATACGGTTAGTTTTTCAACCGCTACCAACCGCAGCAGCACTCGCTACGTCGGTGCCCCGACGGCACTGGGCGACTATAAAGTGCGCGCCACTAGCGCAAGTTTTGGCGCTTTCACCTCAGCCACGCAAAGTGTGCAGGGCTTCAATTTACACTTCACGCGTGCTAGCGCCACCTTGGGCAAAGGCATGCGCACCGGTTTTGGTGCCATTGCTGTCGAGCGGCGCGTGGGTGCAACGGCGCAAACTCTGTCCACGCCACTGACCGTCACCTTGCAAAACTCTGACCCTAGCCGCGTTGGTGCGCCAAGTAGTGTGACGATCCCAGCTTTTACCAGCGCGGCCGCGATTGATTTAACCGGCTTGGAATTGACGCAAGCGGTGACCTTGAGCGCAACTGCACCCGCCTATGAAAGCGGCGCTGCGCTGAATCTGAAGGTTGTCGATCCGACCGTTCAAATCAGAACGTTTTACCCGACAGTATTCACCGACGCTGGGCGCACCCTGATTTTCTTTGACCTGATTGTGCCGCCGGGTTCTGACGTTGTCTCGCAATTCCCTGCACCGAGTTTAAGTCTGGGTGTCAGTGTTCTTGATCTAAACCCTGCAGATATTGTGTCAGGAATTTATGCCGCACCCACGGGTGGTGCGCCGGTCAACAGTATTGGGGTGAATTTTCAAACAGGCGAAATTCAAGCCTATTTAGGCGAACCGATTTCGGCCGGTAGTTTGCGCGTGCGCGCTAGCCTTGCCGGTAACCCAGGCAGCCCGTGGACGAGTAACTTGATTCAAGTTTTAGTAAATCAAGTGCAGCTAGAAGAACCCAGCTATAGCGTGATGAAAGGACTGAAGCAGCTGGTACGGGTGCGGACTTTAGGGCCCGTGGGGCCGAACGTCATGGCGGGATTAAGCTGCGCACAAACCAGCATATGCAGTGTCACGCCGCCCAGCCTATCGGTCTATGGCGGCTCCGAATTTAACCTACTTGGCGTCGCCCTAGGCAGCACCACTGTGACGCTGCAGAGCACGCCCGCCACCTATGGCACGCAAACGCGTCCGGTGAATGTCGTGCCGGGGGCAATGACTTTTGTCGACAATGGTCCGTCTCATTTTAGGAGCAGCAATGCACCAGTTCTCAACCGGGGTGGCACGCCAAGCGGTTGGACAGTCGGTTTTCTGTCACCCAACGTGGCCCCACAAAATTTGGATATCTCGATTGAATTGGTTGATCAAAATCCACCCGGTTCGGCCAACTTGGAGAGCACGCCGTTAGCGCTGACGATGTTGGAAAATAATTCCGAAGCGCCTTACCAGGGGGGCTACAGTGGTTTTAGCGTGAACTATGCCGCAATCGGCACCTACAAGTTTAGAGCGACTGTCCCTGGCGTGGGTGTTTTTACCTCGCCCGTGCAATCGACGATGAAATTTCAGGGCAGCGATTGTGGCGGGGCAGTTGGCCAAGGCTACAAAGTAGCGGTACAGCTCAACACAACGCTAGCAGCCAACACGCCGCTGCCGATTATGGCGGCCTGCACACCTGCCAATGCCTGTGCACAGGAGGGAACAATGACTTTGCTACCGGGAGAAAGTACTGCGCGCGGCTACATTTTGGGTGGTGTGCCACAAGAAGGTTCGATTGCTCTGCGTTTCAATTCACCGGTATTGGGAATGACCCAGTGCGGAATTTACGTGTTACCGCCAACTTTTTACGCTTCCCCGAGCTTGAGTACGATGCGCATCGGTGCGAGTAACCAAGGCCGCATACAAATTTATGCCAGTGGCTACGGAGGCCAGGAAGCCGTTTCGCCAATGAGCTTCCAACTCAGCTCCAGCAACCCAGCAGTCATTACGGTACCCAACACAGTCACAATGGCGGTCAATACTGGGGTTGTCGAGTTTCCAATCACCGCTTTAACTGTCGGCACCGCCACCGTTACCGCAACCTTTCCCGGCATCGGTTCAGAAAGCTTCCAAGTGACGGTGACGCAATGAACACTCTATCGCGTGTCTGCACACTGGCTCTGACGGTATTTTTCGCGCTCAGCACACAGGCGGCTGAGCTTAATATTGACCCTGGCGTGGTGGTCAAGTTCGAGCCCAATGCCGGGATCGTCGTGCATAACCGCTTGATTGTGGGCGAAGACGCACGTTTTACCTCGGTGCGCGACGATGCTCAATGCGGCCAAACCCAAATCGCACCCAGTACACCCGCAGCAGGCGACTGGGTGGGTATACGCATTGATCCAGGCGTCAGTGCAGAAGCAGCGCAGTTGAGCGGCACACGCATTAGCTTTGCTGGGCAAAATCGTGGCGCAGGTCTTGATCTGCAAAGCACTATGGAGTTCGGTGTGCTTGAAATTTCGAATTCAAGCATCGGCTTACGCGTCAATCGCGATGCGGAGCCGAAAATTCGCGACCTGAGCTTGTTAAACAACATGGTTGGTGTGCAAAGCGATTCTGCAATCGCCTCCATTCGCAACTCCGAAATCGTTGGTAACAACGCCTTTGGCGCGCAAAACTTGACGCCGCAGAAGCTGCTGGATGCGCGCGCGAACTGGTGGGGTGCAGCCTCGGGGCCATTGGATCCATTGGATAACCCAACGGGTCAAGGCAATCGCGTCAGTGCAGGCATTGACTACGGCCAGTTTGTTAGCGCCGCACCGCTGTTGGACTGCCGGGTTTCTACGCCCGTCACCACGGTTTTCAGCTCAACCACTGTGCAAGTGTCTCTACGCTGTCGCAATGCGGTGGAATTTCGCTTGAATGAATCGGCACAGTTTCCCGGCACCAACTATCAAGCCATGGCAGCCACCGGCACTTTAGTCATTAGCGCGACCGTCGGCCCAAAAACCATTTATGCCCAATTTCGCAGTGCCAGCGGCGCAACGCGTGTCGCAACCACCAGTATTACGCTGCAGTATTTTGGTGCCGTGGTCGAAATCACGTCCCCACTTGAGGGCTTTGTCGTTACTGATAACGCGCCAGTGCCGGTTGCTGCAACGACACGCGTGCTCAGTGGTGCGCCGGTCGCCAAGGTGGAATTTTTTGTCAATGGCGAATCGATTGGTATTGATAACAACGAACCCTACACCGCGAACTGGAACACAACGGCCTACAACAACGGCTTTTATGCGGTTCAGGCGATTGCCACGACGACGGCAGGGGTGGTGGACGTCTCCGGCCAACGTTTTATCCAAATTCGCCGCAACGGCGCGCCTGGGGATGTGACGCCACCGGAAATCAGCGCACCTAAATTTAATGGTGTGGCCCTAACGAACGGCGCACAAATTAGCGCCACCGGCTTCCTGTCCGCGCTGGTGATTGACCCCGGCTGTACCCGCGTGGGCGGCTGTATTTCAGAAGTGAAGGTGTTTTTAAATGAAATTCCGACGCAAGCATTAGGCAGCGTCACCGACAACGTTTTTCGCATCCCTTTAAGTTTCGATAAAGTGCAAAACGGTGCGCTCTTAATCCGAATTGTGGCCAAGGACATCGTCGGCAACGCTGGGCAATTGGAGCTGAGCCTATCGCTCAACCTAACCGTACCACCGCCGCCTAGCATTACTCAGCCACTGGCCAATACCGAGTTTCGTACTCCGTTCGTTGGCGTTAGTGGCACTGCCAGCTTGGGCTCCCGCGTGCAGATTTACGCGAATAACGTGCCCGTGGGTAATCCGGTGCTTACCCGCACGGATGGCTTTTTTAACTTGACCGTCGAGGTGCCGGGCAATGGCGCAATTTCGCTCAGCGCCGACGCCAGTAACGTGCTCGGTACCAGTGCGCGCTCGGCGTTGCGTCCAATCGTGCTCAATATCCCGCCGCCGCAGATGCTGATCACAGCACCTGCCGTAAATGCCTATGTAAGTGGCGATACGTCCCTGCAGGCGGCCGTGATTGACTATAACCCGACAGCCAACGTCGCGTTTTTTATCAATGGCGTCCCTGTAGGCGTGGATACGACCGGCCCGCTGTTCACCGCCAACTATGCCACTGCCGGGCAGGCGGATGGCGTCAAAGTAGTGCGCGCCGCACTTCGCCACGGCACCACAGTAGTCTTAGAAGCCACCCGCAGCTTCAATCTGCGCACGGCCCCGCCAGCACCTGCGCCGTTCGTTCCGCCCTATGTGGCCACCACGCTTACTGCCTTGCCCGCATTGAGCTACGGCAATGCCCCCGTGCAGGTGCATGGCCGTATGCGCCTCGCCGATTTCACCGAACCCGCAATCGATGCCCCCGCGACGTTGGTCTTTCGCAGCGGTAGTTTTGACCGCCGTGTCAATATCGTGACCAACAGCTTGGGCGAGTTTGACTACACCCTAATTCCACGCAGCAGCGATGCCGGGGCATTTCAAGTGACCGCAATTCACCCACAGGCCAAGGCGTTCGAGAACACCACCGTCACGGGCGTGGCTGAATTCGTCATCAGCCGCTTAACCACCCGACCCGCGCGCTTGGCCGTCAATGCACCGCGCAATTTCCCACAATTGGTTCCAATTACGGTGTTCAACTCAGCCGGTGTGGAAGCGCTCAATGTACGCTTAGTGGTGCGCGCTGAAGATCAGCCCGGCGCAGTTCTGCCGCGCGGCATCAGTATGGCAGTGGGCAGCTTTGTATCGATCCTACCGAATTCCAGTGCCACCTTCCAAGCGCAGCTGCTCAACACCGATGGTGGCGGCGCGCCGCTAGTGCGCAGCGGCAATGTGATTGTTACCGTCTTAGAGGAAAGCTCGGGTAGCCTAAAACGCGCCACCGCGCGCCTGGATTACGAATTGTTTGACGCCAATCCACGCTTAGTGCCCACGCCTGCCTCGGTATTCACTGGCGTGCGACGCGGGCAAATTGCGACCGAGCTGCTCAAAATTGAAAACAAAGGTTTAGTGCCTGCAACTAACTTGCTCGTTGATCTCATCGCTGGAACAAGTGGCCTTGGCAATCCGCTGCCCAGCTGGATCAGCTTGGTATCTGCCACCAACGTGCCTAGTTTTGCTCCCGGTGCTGTGGCGGGCCTTGAGTTGCGCATGGCCCCACCATTGAATATTGTTGACGGCATTTACAACGTCGCACTGCGGGTGCGCGCGGGCAACGATCCGGGCGGCACGATTGCGATCTCGATTAACGTTAACGAAGCCGGTGAAGGCAGCGTGCAGTTTAAAGCGGTGGATATCTACACCGGTACGCTGGATAGCAATAGCCTACCCATAGCGGGGTTAGGTGCAGCGTCGATCACCTTGACCAGCGAAGCGAATCCCTCACAGCGTGTGCAGGGTACAACCAATGCCTTGGGCGAAGTGGTGTTGGGGTCGGTGCCGCCTGGGCGCTACAGCTACAATGCGCAAGCTGCCAGCCATTCCCCCGCAACCGGGCGCGTGCTGGTGCGTCCAGGCGTTACCACCGACGAACGCGTGTTTTTGGACTTTAACGCCGTGTCGTTCACTTGGTCGGTGACCCCGACGACGATCCTGGATCAATACAATATTCTATTGAGTGCGACCTATCAAACCCAGGTGCCTGCGCCTGTGCTGATCCTGGAACCCGCCTCAATCAATATTCCAGATTTGGCAGTGGGTGAATTCATTACTGGCGAATACAGTTTGACCAACTATGGTTTGCTGCGCGCTGATGACGTGCAATTGGTCTACCCGCAGTCAAACGCCTATTTTAATATCCAGTTCACCGGCGAGGTGCCGAACGAGTTGGCACCGAACCAGCGCGTGTCGATTTATTACCGTATTACCCAATTGCAGGCACTACCCGGCGATAACCGTGCCGCCGAGCAAGCCGCATTGCAACGTTGGCTAACCAGCAGCTCCGCAACTCCGGCGCGTGCGCCTGAAGGTGCAAGCTGTAATTTATTCACGGTTGAAATGGTCGCCTCTGCATCGTTTATATGCGTCGCCGGGGATTTGCGGCGCATCGTCACCCGCTCGCCCATCGCACGTGCCTATGGGCCGCGCTGCACACCGGGCGAGCCACCTACGCCCGTGGGTGGCAGTAGCGGCGGTGGTTGGGGCGGAGGCGGCTACTCAGGGGGCGGCTATCAATCCAGCGGTCCAGCGTGCGGGCCAGATTGCGATAAAGGCTGCAGCTGTAGTGGTGGCTGCGGGCCGGGTAGTGGGCCACCTTCAGGGCCGCCACCCGGCACACCACCCGTGCCAAGCTGCCAGTTTTGCGCACCTCCGCCGTCGCCACCCAGCCCACCAAGCCGACCCCCTAATTCCTGCCCGCGCTAACTTGACCACGTTTGAACTCATTTAGGCTAAATCCATGCTTGTTGCTTTACACAAATCCGCCGCCCGCATCGCGCTACTCGCCGTCAGCCTGCTGGCCTCTCTTGCAATTTTCGCCGCCCCCCGCGTCAGCCTCCCCAATGGCGAACTGACCGACAGCAATACCGATATGCAGGTCAAAGTGCTGGGCAGCGCGATTACCATTCAGCGCACCTGGGTCAACGGCCGCTGGTATCTCAACCCGGCCTGGGCACCGCTCAAGTTCAAGCTGGATCGTAACGACCAATCGGTCAAATACGTTGACCGCGCCGGTTCGGTCTACGAACGCATCGGCAATGGCGACATTTATCAGTTTGACGACCATCAGTTTATTCGCAGGCAGGGCGAAAACTGGCTGTGGTATGACCGGCTCGGCAATGCCGTCAACTATTCCGCCACCGGTTTAATGACCGATTATCACAATCAAAACAACGTCAGCGTGTTCTTTGAATACGATGGCTTAGGCCAAGTTAAAAAAATACGCGACCACTTTAATGACATTGCGCTTTCTTTTGCTTATACCGGCATCCAGCTCGATACCATCACGGATCGCACCGGGCGCGTGGTGCGCTATATCTGGGTCGGTAGTTTGCTCAAAGAAGTGCGGGATCTTGATAATAAGTCAACCTTTTACGAATACGACGGCAACGGCCAGCTGAAAGAAATCAAAACTCCAGAAAATCGCGTCACGAAAGTCGAGTATTTACAGAGCTTTTCCACCGCTGCGATTGCCGCACCGGTCGGTGTTTCCTTTAGCGGCAGGCCAGGGCGAGACTTTCGCATTAGTCGCGTTTCCACCCTTGAAAACGCCGAGCATGAAATCACCAAATACGATTACGATTACAAACGCGATGGCCGTATTTTTACGGTGGTTGTAACCACGCCGCTGAAGCGCAAACTGGAATATCGCTATGATTTTGATGGCCGCATGGTCACTGAAATCAACGGCAGCACGATTGAATATGATCGCCGTCGCGATGGTCCAAATGTTGAATACGTCAAGAATGAACGCGGTTTAATCACCCGTACCGAGCGCGATAGCTATCGCAATGTGCTGAATGTCGAACACCCGGACGGCACGACCGAAAGTTGGAAGTATTTGCCGACGCAAAGTTTCGTGACCGAATACACCGATCAAAATAGCGTGGTGACGAAATACAAACACAATGCGCGCGGTCAGGTGACGGAGGTGCGCGAAGCGGTGGGTACGCTGGTGGAGCGGCTGACCACCTATGGCTACGACCAGTATGGGCAAGTCAAACGCATTACACGGCGAAATTCGCTGGTGGCGGTTGATCCAGTAAAAGATGCGACCTCGACCTATATTTACGACAACTATGGCAATGTCACCGAAGCTACCGACGCGGAAAATAATGTCGTGAAAATGCCGATGCATGATGTGATGGGCAATACGCTGAAGGTGATCGACGCACGCAACAAAACGCGCACGATGGAATACAGCAAGAAAGGTTGGCTGGAAAAAAGCATCAGCGCGCTACGCTTTATCAGCGAATTCAAGTACAACTTTGACGGTGATCGCAAGAAAAGCATTAGCCCCATTGATGGCACGCGAACCGCGACGACGGAGTACTTTTATGACAAAGAAGGCCGCCTAGAACGCACCAAAGACCCACTTGGCGGCGAATCCAAGCAGCACTATAATGACGAAGGCCGCCTGGATGAAACGACCGACGCACGGCTGGTAAAAACGCAAATGCGCTATGACGGGCGTGGGCGTATGGAAAAGGTCATCGACGGCAATTTGAATGAAATCGAAACCATCTATGGCGATGTTACCAACGCGTTGGAGGGTTTGGTATCCGGGCGCAAATACCCCACGTATGAGGAAAGCTACAAATACGATCAAATGGATCGCCAGATTGAAACCAAGCAAGTCTTGAGTGCAACTTTGAGCTACATCAGTGGCATGACCTACAACGCGGTTGGGCAAGTTGAAAGCCAAACCGATGCCAAACACCGCACCAGTTTGCGCAAATATGACGAGCTGCGTCGGCTAACTAAAGAAATCGACCCGATTCTGGGCGAAACCATCTACACCTATGACGAACGCGACAATTTGCGCACGGTGACCGATGCCGAAGGCAACACCCACACGTTTACGTATGATCGGCTCAATCGCAAGAAGACCGAAGCGCGGCCGATGGGGCAAACGATTGGGTACGAGTACGACCCGAACGGAAATTTGCGCGAACGCACCAGCCCGAATGGCGCGAAGCGAAAGTTCTATTATGACGATGACAATCGCCTGGAATTGGAGGAGCATTTCCTACCGAAAACAACGGTGCCAAGTAAAAGCATGAGCTACACCTACGACCAGCGCGGATTGCTGAAAACCTATGACGATGGTTTGACGTCGGGGCTGTATGTTTATAACGACAAGGGCGAAAAAACCAGCGAGTCGATTACCTTTGGACGCGGGGCAGCGGCGTTTACGAAAACAATCGGCAGAACTTATGAAGATAATGGCTTGCTTAAGACTATGACTTATCCGGGAACCACCGGCACGCTGAATTTTACTTATGACGATAATAACCAGCTGAAGACTTACAAAATTCCAGGGTTAGCGGCGAATAACGATACATTGACCTATGACTATCGCTGGAATGCGATTAAAGAAAATATCATGCCGGGTAATCTCAAGCGCACAGTGACACTGGATGCGCTACAAAGGCCGGAACGGATTGAAGTCAAAGGTTATGGGCCGACTCCGGGAAATAACGGCCGGCCAGTGATGGATCATCGGTATGTTTATGATGAAATGTCAAATATCAAAAAGAAGACCACGCTGGATGGCGAATATATTTATGGCTATGATCGTTTGGATCGTTTGACTGAAGCGACACCACCGTTGAGCTTACGCCAGAGTGCGAGCAATCCAAATGGCTTGCCCGTTGAGAAATATACTTATGATGGTGTGCATAACCGCATGAGTTCGCAACATCAGCCGGGCGTGTGGGTTTATAACGATAATAATGAGTTGAGGGCTTGGGGGCTTGGCGCGGAAGCTAAGGCGATTGAGTATGATTTGAATGGTTCGACCGTAAAGGAGGAAACTGGAACTCCGGTTAGTGCCACGCGTGAGTATGTTTATGATGCTCAGGATCGGATGGTGGAGGTCAAAGATAACGCTGTATCAGTGGCTAAGTATGCTTATGATCCGATGGGACAACGGGTTTGGCGGCAGGCTGGGAATGACATTACTTGGTTCTTTTATTCGGATGAGGGGTTGATTCAAGAGTTGGCTTCGGCTAGTTCTGAAGTTCGGATTTATGGATGGAATCCTGGCGGTCTTTGGGGTATGGATACGGTTTGGCAGAAGGATGCGAATGGTTTATTCCTGACTAATAATGACCATTTGTATACGACGGATGTTTTGACGAACTCGGTGAATGGCATTAAGGGCTGGAACGGGGTTCGAGAAAGTTTTGGGAAAACTACGGTTTTAAGTGGCGCAACGACGTATTTGATGAGGTTTCCGGGGCAGTGGGAGGATGGGGTCGGTAGGTTTAATCAAAACCTCAAACGGGAATTTAACTATTTGCTAGGACGATATCATCAGAAAGACCTAGTGCCACAAACAAAAGAATCTCTATACGGCTATGTCGGGCAAAACCCAGTAGGAAATTCAGATCCGTATGGTTTGTGGACCACTCATGGGTTTTCGATCGTTAAATGGGGGCGGATGAGTGCGGCGATTCTTGAAGCTGCCACAAAGGTATTAAATTGCAAAGATTGTTTGTGCGAAAAATACAACGCTTCTGGATATTGCCTTTCTAATAGCGAACGACAACAGGTCTATGAACAAATTATTAATGCCGACTATTATTACTTTGCACTTGGAAGTATGTATTATTCAGAAAGCATGAACGGCATTAACAAGTATGAAGTAATTCGAGAGTGTGGAGTTTATCCTGGGCAAAGAAAAAAATCGATTTACATAACGGAAAATGTTTTTATTGGGAAGTGTTGTACCCTGGCCTCAGTAATTGCTCACGAAGCAATGCACTATGTCAACCAAAGAATTGATACTGGCGAAGACCCGCTTTACCATTTGCAAGAAAATTATATACAAAAAAAATGTTTCGGTTGTCAACATAAATGAGCCAATAATGAAAATTCTCAGTTTAATAATTGGTCTTATTATGACCTCTCAATGCCTATCAAACTCTTATCTTATAACGGATTTTAATATTTCTGAGCCTGCAATTTCCCTTATTAAGTCTGCGGTCAACGAGGATGCTACACTTACCTTTTCCGTTCCACCCTCAACGATTGAATGGAAAAAGAATGAAGTAGAATACGGTTATATAACGTGGTTTTCCTTCTCAAGAAATCTGAATAACATAAAGGAAAATGGTTCATTCGAAATTGGTTTCATAAAGATTGGTTTTAAAAATAGAAAGCGAACTTTTTGCGAAATTAGTGATTTTCTTTTGGTGGTTAATTCTACAAAAGTTAGTCCGTTGGATGTTTTAAATAAAGGCGTTTTAATAAATAAGAAAAACTGCTGATGCGACCTCAAGATATATTTACGATAACTATGGCAATGTGACTCAGGCTACCAACCCAGAAAATAACGTGGTGAAGATGCCGGTGCATGATGTGATGGGCAATACCTTGACAGTGATCGACGCGCGCAATAAAACGCGCACGATGCAGTACAGCAAACAGGGCTGGTTGGAAAAAAGCTTTAGCGCGCTGGGTTTTGTCAGCGAGTCCAAATACAACTTTGACGGTGATCGCAAGAAAAGCATTAGCCCAATTGACGGCACGCGCACCGCCACCACCGAGTATTTTTATGACGACCACGGGCGTCTGGTGCGCACCAAAGACCCACTCGGCGGTGAATCCAAGCAGCATTATGATGACGAAGGCCGCCTGGATGAAACGACCGACGCACGACTGGTAAAAACGCAAATGCGCTATGACGGGCGTGGGCGCATGGAAAAGGTGATTGATGGCAATTTGAACGAAATTGAAACCATCTATGGCGACGTGACGAATGCTTTAGAAGGCTTGGTTTCCGGGCGCAAATACCCCACGTACACGGAAACCTACAAATACGATCAAATGGATCGCCAAGTTGAAACCAAGCAAGTCCTGAGTGCAACTTTGAGCTACATCAGCAGCATGACCTACAACGCCGTCGGGCAAGTTGAAAGCCAAACCGATGCCAAACACCGCACCAGTTTGCGAAAATATGACGAGCTGCGTCGCTTGATCAAAGAAATCGACCCGATTCTGGGCGAAACCACCTACACCTACGACGAACGGGATAATTTGCGCACCGTGACAGATGCCGAAGGCAACACCCACACGTTTACGTATGATCGGCTCAATCGCAAGAAGACCGAAGCGCGGCCGATGGGGCAAACCATCACTTATATTTATGATGAAAACAGTAACTTGACCGACCGCATTAGCCCGAATGGTGCAAAGCGAAAGTTCCACTATGACGATGACAATCGGCTGGAATTGGAGGAGCATTTCTTACCCAACACGACGGTGGCGAGTAAGAGCATGACCTACACTTATGACCAGCGCGGTTTACTGAAAACCTATGACGATGGTTTAACGTCTGGGCTGTATTTTTATAACGATAAAGGCGAAAAAACCAGTGAGTCGATCACGTTTGGGCGGGGTGCAAACGCCTTTACCAAAACGATTGGGCGAACCTATGAAGCGAATGGCTTGCCGAAGACAATGACTTATCCAGGAACAACCGGCACGCTGAATTTTACTTATGATAATAATAATCAGCTGAAGACCTACAAGATTCCGGGCTTGGCGACGGGTAACGATACGCTAACTTACGAATATCGCTGGAATGCGATTCGGGAAATAACGATGCCGGGGAATCTCAAGCGCACCGTGACTTTAGATGCTTTGCAAAGGCCGGAGCGCATCGAAGTGAAAGGTTATGGTGCAACGCCGGGAAATAACGGCGTGCCGGTGATGGATCACCGCTATATTTATGATGAAGTGTCGAATATAAAGAAGAAGACCACGCTCGATGGTGAATATGTTTATGGCTATGACCGTTTAGATCGTTTAACGGAAGCGACGCCGCCATTGAGTTTAAGGCAAAGCGTAAGTAATCCAAATGGCCTGCCGGAAGAAAAATATACCTATGATGGTGTACACAACCGCATGAGTTCGCAGCATCAGCCTGGGGTTTGGGTTTATAACGATAATAATGAGTTGAAATCTTGGGGGCTCGGTGCTGAGCAGAAAACCATTGAATATGATTTAAACGGGTCTACGATTAAAGAAGAAACGGGTACGCCGGTTTCTGCGACGCGTGAGTATATTTATGATGCTCAGGATCGGCTGGTTGAGGTCAAGGATAATTCAGTCAGCGTTGCTAAGTATGCTTATGATCCGATGGGTAGGCGGGTTTGGCGGCAGACTTTTGGTGCTGGGGCTGGAACAACTTGGTTTTTATATAGCGACGAAGGGTTGATTCAGGAGTTGGCTTCGGTTAATTCGGAGATTCGGACGTATGGGTGGAATCCTGGAGGAATGTGGGGCACGAATACGGTTTGGCAGAAGGATGTCAATGGCGTATTTATAACCAATAACGATCATTTGTATACGACGGATGTTTTGACTGGCGTTTTGAATGGGAATAAGACTTGGGATGGGATTCGGGAGAGTTTTGGGAAGACGACCGTGAGGCCAAATGCAGGAACAGAGTATTTGATGCGGTTTCCGGGGCAGTGGGAGGATTTAGCGGTTGGATTTAATCAGAATTATTTCCGTGATTACAGCATTCGAACTGGCAGGTTCATAAAAATTGATCCTGGTGGACTTGCAGGAGGGATCAATGAAAGTGGCGCATTTTTTGGCAACCCTGTTAAGTATAGTGATCCCTATGGACTCAAGCCGGGTGAAAAATTTAGCACCGCTGATGCAGCCGCAATTGACGGGCTCAATTACATATTCGCAACATATGCTGACGTGGATAGCCGTGAGTATTGTGGCTGGGTTACCAAAAGCGGTAACTGCTTTACATACGATAATATAATTACTGGAAGCACGTTAACTGAACTCTGGGCTGGGCAAATGGGGTGGGAATGCAAGTTAGGCCCCACGAAAGGAGATCCTTCGAGACCAGCTGCATTTCATTCACATCCCACAAACACAACGCCGAATCATTCGCATCCAGACAAAATCAAGGCCTGCTTTCAAAATTATATCAGCTTTACCGCAACTAAAAAAAATGGGAAAATTGTATATCATGTATTTAGAACAGGCTGCCAAACCGACGAAAATGATGATTATGTACCATCGACACCTTATGAACCGCCGTCTGGAGATTGCAAATGCAAGTCAAAATAGCTTTAACGCTTTTCTTTTTTTCTTGCTCTAATTATTCATATTGCGATCCTATTTTCACTTCTATTGGCGCAGTTGTTGCTAATCCAAAAAAATTTAATAGCAAAGAAATATTAGTTGGTGGCTACTTGGTCGTCGCACATGAGGTTTATGCATTTTGTCCTAGCGCTGATACCAGCTGGCCTTACGATTGTCTTAAGATTAGTGGAACTATCGTTGGTTTAAAGATACGGAGCAAGCCATTTGCAATTAAAGGCACTTTTAAAATGACGCAGGATGATGACTTTACGCTCCATTGCGGTCAAATTGAAGATCCAAAATTTTTTCCATCAGGATGGCCTGGAAAGGTGATTGAAGCCGCGAAAAAGCCAGGAACGGAATCAAACGAATGAGCCGGAGGGTTCGGTAAAATGGAGAAGAAGGTACCAGCCGGTTGTTTCTCAACTGTGCTTAGGCTTCCTTCACCAGAACGTCATGCCAATTCGGAAGCATATTTGAAGTGTGGTGATATCGAACCAGGTAATATTCAGGCAAGGGGAAGCAGCCACTATTTTATCGCGAATAGTCCAATTTGGATCACAGAAAGAAATGGTTGTGGCTGTTAAACGAAAAAGCACTTGATACGTGCTTTTAGGTGTCATGGCCTTGTGCTAGGTCGCCAGCGCGCGCGCCTGGATAAAATTAATATGATCAAATTTAGTTGCTGTCTAATTAGTTTCCCCGTTAAGATACTAATAGTATCCATCATATTTACAGCGTGTGTTCGCACAATAAATATTTGGCATGGCATAATATATTCTAGTTTCTCTGGGCTAACACTTACTTCTAGAATCTCATACTTTATAATTGATTTATTGTTGACTTTTGCAGGTTTTTTAGTATTTTATATTGCTAATAGAGTGACTCAAAGGAAAATCGTTGGTTCAAATTGGAAGTTAATTTTTTTAGGTGTAATTTGCGCGTCGCCCAATTTTAACAATATTTTATTTTCATATTACCAGTCAAAATTGGAGGTTTTAATTGTTGTGTTTGGAATTGCAAGTTGCCTGTTAGCGGGATTGTTCGGAGATTCTGATCCAACTCGGTACGGCATTCTGGAGCAAGTCGGTACGGGGTTCTGATTGAACTCGGTACAGTTATCCACATCGGTTTTGGTGTTGA
>JAYUUS010000237.1:0-3011 GCA_043754435.1 Rhodanobacteraceae bacterium | reverse complement strand
GGCCGTTCGGTGCTGCCCTCTAGCCGCGCCGCATTTTGAATGGCGCGTATTTGCTGCAGCGCTTGATCCAAAGCGTGCGCCAGCGCTTGGTGTACCCGCTCGGGGTCATCGCCGGCGACAAAGTAAGGCGCATAACCATAGCCGCGCATCAGCTCTGCTAACTCAGCTTGAGGTATGCGTGCCAGAATGGTCGGGTTGGCGATCTTAAAACCGTTCAAGTGCAAAATCGGCAGCACCGCGCCGTCGCGCGCTGGGTTTAAGAATTTATTCGAGTGCCAGCTTGCCGCTAGTGCGGCAGTTTCCGCTTCGCCATCGCCGATCACGCAAGCGACGATTAAATCTGGCTGATCAAACGCCGCGCCGTAAGCGTGCGCCAAGGAATAACCCAGCTCGCCGCCTTCATGGATCGATCCGGGCACTTCAGGTGCGACGTGGCTGGGGATGCCATAAGGCCACGAAAACTGACGAAATAACCGACTTAAACCATGCGCATTTTGCGCCACGGCCGGATAGTGTTCGCTGTAGCTGCCTTCTAAATAACTGTTCGCGACGATGCCCGGCCCCCCGTGCCCGGGGCCTATGACATAAATCATGTTCAAATCATGCTGCACAATGAGCCGGTTTAAGTGCACGTAGATTAAATTTAGGCCCGGCGTCGTTCCCCAATGCCCCAGCAAGCGCCTTTTTATGTGGGAAAGCTCCAACGGCGCATGCAGTAGCGGGTTGTCCTGCAAATAAATTTGCCCAACCGAAAGGTAGTTGGTGGCACGCCAGTACGCGTGCATCTTCTCCAATTGCATTGCTGCCAGAGGGTTTGCTAACGATTCGCCAGTATTTCCCTCATGCATCTTGAACTCAGAACTTATCAATGGGACCCCGATAATAGCCATCGAAGTAATTTTTTCGGTGCGCTATCGAACGTTGCAGTTTGCGCATCAGCAGTGTACGCTGAAGATGCAAAAACCAAGACTCAGGTTCGTTAGCGCACATACGCGGGCCCGGCTGCGGGTGAGTGTCCGAGGTGGTTTGAAAAGCCACAGAGAATCTCTTGGCGCGCTTCATTATAAGGAGTACGTATCCTTCATAAACGCGCGCGGAAAAATCGCCACGTACCGAATGGATCCACGAGGGTGTTGCGCTATGCAAGCCGAATCTAAGTCAGCGTCAAACGTGTCACCGGAACCGAACAACACTGCTGCTGACTCGGCTGCTCTGGATAACACCGTTCCCGTCGCCTCGTTTGCCAAGGCAAACACCGTTCCTGTTGCCTCGTTTGCCAAGGCAAACAAGGTGATCGCCATCTTCATAAGCGCTCTGTTGCTCATGGCGACGAGCGTGGTAGGGATGTTTTGGTTCTACTCGCAGTTAGAGGCGTCTGCTGAGCTGCGTAGTCAAAACCTAGGCGTGTTGACTGCGGGCACTGATTTGCTGTCGGCGTTAAAGGACGCAGAAACCGGCGAGCGCGGGTTTTTGTTGACTGGCGACGCTGCCTATTTGCAACCTTATTTCGCCGTGCAGGGCACGCTAGAGCAGCGCTTTCAGTCGTTGACTGCGTTCAGCACTATACCGGCCGCACAACAGCATTTATCAGCACTACGACCGTTGCTGCAGGCTAAAATTGCAGACTTAGCGCAGCTGATCGCGCTGCGGCGCAATCAACCCAGCGAGGTCGCTATTGCGGCTATGAGCCGTGGCACCGGTAAACTTTTGATGGACGGTATTCGCGTCGAATTGGGTGCTTTTATCGTGCTGCAGCAAGCCGCTCTAAACGCGCATGAAGCGGCATTTCAAGCCCAGCTGCGACAGATATTTAAGCTCATTGTGTTTGGCTGCTTTTGCGTGTTGCTGCTGGCGCTGTTGTTTGCACATTTGAGCTACAAACAAAGTCAACAGCGCTTAAAAATACTGGTGTTGCAAGAAACTCAGGCGCTGCTGAAAAGTCAGGATGAAAGCAATCAGCAATTGACTCATGCAAACGCTACTTTGCTATTAAGCGAGGAAAAATTGGCGGTCACGTTGAATTCCATTGGTGACGCGGTGATCGCAACTGACGCCCAGGCGCGGGTAAGTTTGCTCAATCCTGTTGCCGAGGCGCTGACCGGGTGGACGCACGCGCAAGCCATCGGGCGGCCCATCGCTGATATTTTTAACATCATCAATAAAATTAACCGAGAGCCGGCCCTGATCCCCTTACCGGATACGATAGCGCACGGTACGGTACAGGGTTTGGCGAATCACACGGTATTGATCGCGCGGGATGGTAGCGAGCGCGATATCGCCGAAAGCTGCGCACCGATTCGCGACCGCGATGCCCAGGTAATTGGTGCAGTCTTGGTGTTTCGCGATGTCTCGAAAGACCATGCAGTGCAGCAAAAACTGAGGGACAGCGCCGCATTAATTCAGACCGTTTTGAACACCGTGGCGGACGGCATTGTCACGCTACACGCCAACAACGGCAAAATAGAGAAGGTCAATCCTGCTGTGGAGCAAATGTTCGGTTTTACGGCAGCAGAGTTACACGCGCAAAATTTCAGCACGCTGTTTGAAAATGTGCCCGCGTCGGGTTTAACCCCGTGGCTGGAGGCTTGCCAAGAAAGTATCGGCACCGGCGGCCACGGTGCAGAAGTCGTTGGCAGACGTCAAGATGGCACCAGCTTTCCGATGGAAATTGCGGTCAGTGAAATGCAGCTTGGCGGGGAGCGCTACTTCACCGGGATTTTGCGTGATATCAGCGTGCGTAAAGAGGCGGAAGACGCGCTGTTGAAGGCCGGAGCACTGCAAAATGCGATATTCAATAGCGCCAATTTTTCCAGTATTGCCACCGATGCCAAAGGTGTAATCCAAATTTTTAACGTCGGCGCCGAGCGCATGTTGGGCTACACCGCTGCTGAGGTGATGAATCAACTGACGCCTGCGGATATATCGGAGCCCAGCGAAATTATTCGCCGTGCGCAAAGCTTGAGTGAAGAGCTGGGCACGCCGATTGCGCCCGGCTTTGAAGCGCTGGTGTT
>JAYUUS010000236.1:0-9024 GCA_043754435.1 Rhodanobacteraceae bacterium | reverse complement strand
CGTTGTATCGGCTAGTGAATCCTTCCACAAGCTTTTCGCGGTGCTGCCACACGCGGGCGATCAAGTTGGAGGTCACGCCGACATAGAGCACGCCGTTTAGGCGATTGGTCATGATGTACACAACAGGACTTTTCACGCGTTCTGTGCTCCTAAGATTGCTTCGCTACGCTCGCAAAGACGAGCGTTGGGTTTCAAGGTCGTCTCAACAGTTCACCATTTTCGATCAACCTCGTCATTGCGAACGCAGTGAAGCAATTTCTACGTTCCTCGACTTAAATACAAGATTGCTTCGCTGCGCTCGCAAAGACTATATGGATTGATTCTCTACGCCCACTTGACATCCTAAAATACAAATAATCAATCCTCCAAATCATCAATCACCAACTCTGGAGCTCTGGACACACAACGCCCCCAGAGAAACCGCCAAAATTGCCACTTTCGATGGGAGGCTTTTTGCGCTGCATTCCGACTGCGCGCTGCTGCTACCAACAAAAATACACTAGCCTGTTTAACCCTTCAATTCCCGCTAAAAGCATACGGGAATGAGGGAGAACATCACACAGAGCAAATAACTCAATCAGCCAGCAGACCCAGCCGCTTTAGGGGTGCCTTCCTTATTCTCCCCGATTGCTTGTTCGGTTGCTTTCTTCAAAGCCTCGATGCTGTCTTTGCTATACCAGCGGCCGTCTGATTTGATCATCTCGGCTTCAGAACTAATCGCTTGCCCAAGAAAGGTCATGTTGGTTCGTATCACAGCAGTATCGCCGGTCATGCTGATTTGCTCAGCTTTAAGCGAGCTGAACATTTCATCCATATTCAAATCGTAGGCGTTGAACGCGCGCTTTATAGAACCAAACATCACGCCGCCTTTGCCTAGCATTTGGTCAAAGGAAAGCCCTTGCAATTGATCCAAGGTGGCGATGTTGGTGGCGCGCACGCCGCTGGCAAGCTCGGTCAGCGCTTTGCGTAGGCGATTGGGGTCGGTCAAATCAGTTTTCATAGCCCAACCCTGTAATGCGCCCACCATTTGGGTGGCTTGTTTCTTTTGCACATCGGTTAAATCTGCATTCGATGAAATAGCCTGTTGCGCCATGCCGATACCCATAGGGACATACATTGCCATCTGCGGCTTTAACGCCGCCATCTGCGGTTCGGCTTGCGCCATGAGTTCATCAATGGCACCGGGTGCAAGCAACTTGGCAATGCCATCGGCGAATTCTTTGCGGTCGCTGTCGGTGATCGGCTCACGACGCTTGGTTTCCCAAGAATTCACCATCTTTTTCAAGGCAGGTGCTGGCAATGCCAACGTCATCATGCCTTTCAAATCATTGATTTTAGCCAAGTGCGCCAATTCCATACTGACCTCGGCGGGCCCCATGTTTTGACTCGATACGACTGCGACTTGCGCCACTTTCGGCGCGTTGATCGCACCCGCCGCTTTTGCGGTTACTGCAGGCTCGTCACCACCACAGGCAGCCAAGCTCAGCACCAAGACCGCGCCTAAAGCGAGGGAAAGTTTATTTTTTAACATAGCAAAATCCTTTGTGAGTGGTGCAATGAGTACGAACAGGACTCTAGGCCAGCGATTCCCACCCTGCAAGCGCAAGAAGTTGGGCGTAAGAGCATCTGTACCGCCGCGATTCAGCGATGCACAACATCCTGCGTAAAATCGCGTAGAAGACTATTCTCTAGCCTCTATCCATCCCGAGCTTGCTTAAATATGTTGCCACGAGCCTTGTTTTCCCAGTCTGAGCGCGCCGCCCAAATTCATGCGCAAGTGGCCGAATTTATGACTCAGCAGGTGCTGCCCGCCGAAGCTGAGCTTGCCGCGTTCATTCAAGCGCCAAACCCACGCTGGGCGATTGCACCCGCGATGGAAGCGTTAAAAGCCAAAGCTAAAGCCGCAGGCCTATGGAATCTTTTTTTAGGATCGGTATCGGGCCTAACCAATTTGGATTACGCACCGATGGCGGAACTCATGGGGCACAGTTTGTTTGGACCAGAAGCTTTCAATTGCGCGGCACCCGACACCGGAAATATGGAGGTGCTGCACTTATTCGGTAGCGCCGAACAAAAAGCCATGTGGTTAACACCTTTGCTCAACGGCGATATTCGCTCGGCATTCGCGATGACCGAGCCCGACGTGGCTTCCTCTGATGCCACTAATATTGCGCTCACCATGCAGGCGGACGGAGACAATTACCGCGTCAATGGCAAAAAGTGGTGGACCAGCGGCGCGCTGGATCCGCGCTGCAAAATCATGATTGTGATGGGCCAAACCAATCCCGAGGCGCATGCACATCAGCGCCAATCCATGCTGCTAGTACCGATGGCTACGCCCGGCGTACACATTGTGCGGCCGCTGACCGTGTTTGGCTTTGATGACGCACCACACGGGCATGCCGAAGTGCATTTTACCGACGTGGTGGTGCCGAAAACGAATCTGCTGTTGGGCGAAGGTCGCGGTTTCGAGATTGCTCAAGCAAGGCTTGGGCCGGGCCGTATTCACCACTGCATGCGTTTGATTGGCTTGGCCGAGCGCGCACTAGGCTTGGCCGTGCGCCGCGCACGCAGCCGAATCGCGTTTGGTAGGCCAATATCGGCGCTGGGCATGGCGCAAGAAGCGATTGCGCGCTCCCGCTGTGAGATCGACCAAGCGCGTTTGTTGACCTTGTACGCCGCTGCGATGATTGACGCGGGTGGCGCGAAATTGGCGAAAAAGGAAATCGCAATGATCAAAATTGTGGCGCCCTCCATGGCCTGCAAAGTGATTGATCGAGCGATTCAAATTCACGGCGGCATGGGTGTTAGCCAAGATACGTTCTTAGCGCACGCCTACGCCGCTGCGCGTTCGCTGCGCTTGGCGGATGGCCCGGATGAAGTGCATTTAGTGAGTTTAGCGAAGGCGGAATTAGGTGCTTGACTATTAGACTCTGCACAACGTATTCCAGTCAGCTCATCCGCAGTCTGTTCGTGTTGCTCTATTGCTAACTGCTGTGTAAACTGTGGTGTCAGGAGTTACACACATGGCAACAAACCTCGCACTTGATCCAGACCTTCTCGACCAAGCTTTTAAGATCAGCGGCGAGCCGACGAAGAAGGCAGCCGTCACGCGCGCCCTTCAAGAGTTCATCGCCCGGCGCGAGCAACGCAGGGTGGCTGAACTGTTCGGCAAACTTGAATGGAACCCTGCCTACGACTACAAAGCAGAGCGCACCCGTAGATTGTGAGCCTGCTTGTCGATACAAGCGTCTGGTCACTCGCCTTCCGTCGCGATGTGGAGGCAGTGTTACCTGAAGTGAAGACGCTCCAGCACGCCCTTGAAGGAGCAGACCAAGTCTTCACGACAGGTCTCGTGCTGCAAGAACTCTTGCAAGGTTTTGCTGGCCCCAAAGCTCGCGACCAGTTGATTGAGCGATTCGCAGCGCTAGCATTCTTGCAACCCGACCGTGAAGACCATATCGCGGCTGCCGAGGTTCGCAACACCTGCCGCCGTCATGGCGTCCAAATTGGCACCATCGACGCGGTGCTCATCCAGCTATGCCTTAAACACGATCTAGTCTTACTCAGCTCTGACAACGATTTCCGCTCTGCCGCAAATCACATCAAATTTCGGCTGTGGAACACTCATTAATATTTTTTATCATTGCGCCGAACTGAAAGCTAAATTTTGGCGCTTGCCTTCGGTATGCTCACAATTCCTAATGTATTTAATGGCTGGCCCGAAATGAAAGCTTTTGCCCTTTTTGCCCTTGCGTCACTCGGCGCTGTCCAGCTGCATGCTGCTGATCTGTATTCCGGTTATGAAGGAAATGCGTTTGAGTTGACCAGTGGCAAGATGATTTACATCGAAAGCCACTACCTGCATTTTGTCGATGCGGCCCTGAGCGATCGCGTGGTGCTGTATCGCTGCCCGAACGGCAAGGCATTTGGACGCAAAATCATGCACACCAAAGGCAAGCCGTTAATGCCTGAGTTTGAGCTGATCGACGCGCGCCTAGGCTATCGCGAGGGCTTGGCGACAAGGCCCGGGGGCTTGACAGTTTTCTATCAAATGTCTGGGAAAAAGGCGGAAAAATCTGACACGCTGGATGCCAAGCGGGCCTTGGTCGCTGATGCCGGGTTCGACGAATTCGTACGCAGCCATTGGACCACGTTGGTGGGCGGTGACAGCGTGGCGCTTGATTTCGTTGTGCCAAGCCAGCTGGACTATCTAGGCTTCAAAGTCAAATGGGTCAAAAAAGCCACAATTGACGGTGAAGCGGTGCAGGTGTTCAAGCTCGCACCCAGCGGCATTTTAGGCTGGGTCGCTTCTGGCTTGGATGTGACCTATGCTGACAGTGACCGTAGTCTGCGGCAATTTTCTGGCCTATCGAATATTCGCGCTTTGAGCGGTGATAATTACGAGGCAAAAATTGACTTTCCTAAGTCCAAACGTGTCGCTTATACCGGTGCCAATGAATTCAATGTCGCAATGACGTCAGCGTTGGTGAATAGCTGCCAGTAATTTTTAAAACAGCATTACGTAGCAATGGAAGTTTCTTCAAAAAGCCTTGAAGTTTGGTAGGTAGTCTACATTAGACTGGACTAAGTCTAATCAAGTTCGAACGATGTCTACTTTTAATATCCACGAAGCAAAAACGCATTTTTCGAAGCTTATTGAACGGGTAGAAAGCGGTGAAGAAATTCTGATTGGGCGTGCGGGTAAGCTGGTGGCGAAGTTAGTGCCATTGGTGCGCCCGGTGTCACCCGCCAAAGCCATCCCCAGCAGCAAAACCTTAGCCCTGCCGATGGACGCGGCAAATTTGCCGGACGCGCAAATTGCCAGCGGCATATTCGGGCCCTTGGAATGGGTGGGTATGGAAAACATTGCGCTGCCGATTCATTTGAATAATGGCAGCGCCAACCATACCGCGCTAGCGCGTGCGGATATCGCCGTCGATTTAGTTGACCCAAACGCGCGCGGTATTCATATGTCTAGGCTGTACTTACTGCTCGATCAGCATTTAAGCGCGCAGTCGTTGAGTCCGGCGCTTGTGCGTCAGCTGTTATCGGACTGCCTGAGCACCCACACCGGCCTAAGCCACCGCGCAAAAATCGCTTTGCGCTTTGAATTACTGCTGCGCCGGCCGGCATTGGCAAGCGATCACAGCGGTTGGCGCAGCTATCCGATCACGCTGCATGCCGTGCTCGATCAAAACGGCATGTTTGAGCTGAAAACCTCAGTTCAAATCACTTATTCCTCAACCTGCCCCTGTTCAGCGGCATTGGCACGGCAAAAACTGCAGCAGCGCTTTGATGCTGATTTTGCCGCGTCAGAAATGCGCAAATCAGAGGTGATGCACTGGCTTGGCGACGTTTTAGGCGGCAGTGCCGCGACGCCGCACGCGCAGCGCTCAACGCTAGACGTCGAATTTACTATGCTGCCGGACAGCGATTTTTTTACTTGGCAAGTACTCATTGATGTAGTTGAACAAAGCTTGCAAACGCCTGTGCAAACCGCCGTTAAGCGCGTCGACGAACAAGCGTTTGCTGCGCGTAACGGCGCTAATTTAATGTTTGTCGAGGACGCCCTGCGGCGCGTGCGTAGCTGCTTGGAAGCCTTGCCATTTATAGGCGCTTATCGTGCCTGCGCCAAGCATTTGGAAAGCCTGCATGCGCATGATGCGGTGGGCGTTATTGAGCGTACGCATCATTGAACCAAGCAAGCCCGCTGTTAGGCTAGTTATAGATAAGCTCAGCGCGAATAACGCTAGCGTCACTGCCTTCACCTTGCATAATGCACGAGAAGGGGATGGTCTTTTTCGCCACGCCCTCGGTAAGTTCGGCTGTGCCCGACACCAGATCGTTACCATCAGCATCTTTGGTAATACTAATAATTTCAGAGCTATCAATAGTCATATCACTATTGGCGACTTTGCGTGCGATTTCGTCTTTGCAAAGTTGTTCCAACGGCGAAACTTCTTTGCTACAGGCCGCAACCACAGCAACACTTGCTAAAGCAAAAAATAATCGACGAATGGACACGCGTGCTCTCCTCAAAACTAGACGCTAGTAACGCACAACCGAGGCATCAATTTCACGTGCATACGCATCAATGCCGCCTTCAACATTGAAAACTTCTGTAAATCCTAAACTTTTAAAGTGTTCGGCCGCTTGCTTTGAAGAATTGCCAAAATGGCATAAAAAAGCCAGAGGCTGGGATTTAGCCAGCGCTTCCAGAGCACTTAAGGTGCTGCCTTCCAGCACGCTGGAGGGCAGCGGAAAGGGCGCGCGCAGCCGGTCGTGTTCGGGCCGCACGTCAATGACCAGCGGCGGGTGAGGGCTTTTTAGAGCTGTTACTAACGCGCTGACCGTCATCGGTTTTACTGCTGAGGGCGCATTGGGGTTGGTAATGCTTAAACCCGAGCCCTGTAATGATTCGACCCAATCAATACGTAAACCCTTGGCGCGCTGGGCGGTTTGTACGTCCATATAGACATTCACATTTTCCGCAACTGCCTTAATCTCGTGGCCTTCGATCGCGGCAAGCTGAAAACTTGCCTGCCAACGGCCATCAATGCGTAAATGCAGCCCGAGCGCAGGCTCATCTACCATGCCCGCGCGAATCGCAGTGGCCGCTTCAGCACTTATAAAGATCTTAGGCGCGCTGCGATCAGGGGCTGCAACACCGAGCAACTGGTGTAGCTCGCCAGTGTTGTAAAGCTGCATGATGATATCGCTGCCGCCGATGAGTTCGCCCTTGACGTAAAGCTGCGGAATGGTGGGCCAGTTGCCGTAAATCTTAATGCCTTGGCGAATATCGTCGTCGCTTAATACATCAACGCCGAAAAATCCCGGTGCCAAATTATTTAACACATCCGCCGACTTGGCAGAAAAACCGCACCTCGGCTGCTCGGGCGTGCCCTTCATAAATAAAACAACTGGATGGCTCGCCAAGATCGAAGATATTTGACGGTGTACAGCGGAATTCGAACTTACACTGCCCATGATGCGCCTAGTTTAAAAACGGTGTGGAATTGTGCGCCCCGGATTTAGAGTTTTGCATCCCGCAACGTAAATAATGACGCACTGCGCAAAGCCTTCATCGCATTCATCTACTAAGTTTAGGCCCGTAGCGCAGTTATCAGGCCTTCAACGCCTTTTTTGATCAACTGCCACGCCAAAATAAAATCCTCGTGATCCCCTTGATACGGGTCAGGTACATCGGGCCGCTGGGTTTCGGGGGCAAAATCCAACAGTAGCTTAATTTTGTCCTCAAAGCCGGGCGGACAGAGCGCTAGCATATCTTCGACATTGCGTTCATCGTGCGCGATCAGCAGGTCATAGTCATAAAAGTCTTGCACTTTCAGGGTTTGCGCGCGGTGATCTTTGAGATTCAAGCCGGCTGCACGCGCAATCGCTTGGGTGCGCAGGTCTGCCGGTTGACGAGCGGTGCCGGAATAGGTGGCGCGTGAGGAAAATTCTAGGCTATCAAAACCGGTTTCCTGCGCGCGTTTTTGCGCCTGCACCAAACTCAACGGAGAGCGACAAATGTTACCCATGCAGACAAACAAGATTTTGCGCGCGACCAAACGTGAGCGTGATGCGGCGCTAAGAGAGGCAGCGGGTGCAGACATTTCACTCGCTGTTGCTGCACCCGCCCACTGCCATTGAGCTTCAACACGCTGCAAGTCTGCGGCGGTGTCGATGCCCGGCGGAATGGCAATCGGTGCGGTGCCGACGACGATCTCTAAGCCCAAACTGAGCGCGCGCAGCTGCTCAAGCGATTCTGCCCGTTCCAGCGCACTTTGCGGCGCTAGCGCTAATTGCTTAAGCGCCCCAGCCCGATACGCATACAAACCCAAATGCCGCGCGAACGGCAGCTGTTCCGGCAATTGACGTTCAATTAAGGCGCGTTCGCCTGGGTTAGCAGCATTACCAAAAGCATCACGAACGTAGGGAATCGGCGCACGACTAAAATACAGCGCCCGCGCATCATCGCGCAGTACCACCTTGACGCAGTTGGGGTCGAACAATTCCGCCATCGAGGTAATCGGCGTGCATAACGTTGCAATCGACGCGCGCCGATTCGCTTCTAACAAACTTATTACCCGCTCCAGACATTCGGGCGGCATCAACGGCTCATCACCCTGCAAATTGACCACAATCGTTTCGTCCAGCCAGCCCAGCTGCTGGGCGCATTCGGCAAGGCGATCCGTGCCGGTCGGGTGATCCGCACGCGTCATGCACACCAAAACGCCCAACTGCTTGCCGATTTCGGCAATCTCAGGACTTTCAGTCGCCAGCACCACGCTTGTGCCGCGCTTTAGCCCTTCAGGCGATGCCGCAAACTTTAATGCACGTTCGATCACATGCGCTACGATGGGTTGGCCGGCCAGCAGCAGCAGCGGCTTATTGGGCAGGCGTGTGGACGCTAAACGCGCCGGAATGGCAATAATTAGACTCATTAGTTCTCAACCATCATTTAACGATCTTCTAAACGATCCCGGAACATCACGCCCAAACAGCGCGTGTCATGCAGGCTGACCGTTGATGCGCCTGCGTTGGGGCTAGCGATTTGGCCTAAATCCGGCGCATAGCCAATATCGGCCGGATTGCTCAAGCCGGTCACCAAATCAGTGCTGACCGAGGCTGTAGTCAATGGTGGCTCAAAGCGTTTGATCGCCTGCGCGCCCCAGCTGGACACATAGACCGCACCATCACAGTCAAGCGCGATCCCGTCAATATTAGTGCTTCCCACGGCGACCAGTTGGCTAAGCCCAGTGCCGTCTAAATTCGCCTTAAAAATTCTACCGGTGCTCCAAGTCACGATCAGCAAACGCTGATTCGCCGCATCAAACCGTAAGCCATTCGGTGCAAACGTCAAGTTGCCGATAAACAGGCGATGCGACAGTGCGGTCGGTATTGTCAGATCAAGTTCATATATCGCAGAGCCAGAAAAATCACTCACCCAAAGGCGGTTAGCGCCATCGCCAGAAATACCGTTGAGAAAGCTGCTGCCTGGAATCGCGTAGTCGGCGA
>JAYUUS010000235.1:0-3028 GCA_043754435.1 Rhodanobacteraceae bacterium | reverse complement strand
GAGGCCTTAAGTCCGGCGGTTGGGCAGATTGAAGGCAAAGGCTTTGGTGCGATCTTGAGCCGAACTGCCATTAGTGCCGCGATTGGCGGGACGGCGAGCAAGCTGTCAGGTGGGTCGTTTGCGAATGGGGCGAAGACCGGGGCTTTTCAGCAGTTGTTTAACTCGACTATTCACGATGATTTAAAAAGTTGGGTGGAAGCGATGCAGAACAAAGAGGAGGGATTCGGTATGGCGGGCGGAGGGGATGTGGGCTATGGAGTCGGTTGGATGGACAAAGCAGCCTCCCAATTGGGGGTAACAACTATTCCAGGCGAAGGCAAAACGGATGCGATATTAGGCTATCACGCCAAAACGTCTTTAGCAGCGAAAAGCGATGATGTGGCATGGTGTTCTAGCTTTGCAAACTGGACGATGGATCAGTCTGGATTTGCTGGCACCAATAATGCGATGGCTTCATCTTGGAAGGCGTGGGGCGTCGCCGCCAATGGCCCGATTTATGGTGCCATCGCTATCGTGGACTGGGGAAATGGCCATGGACATGTCGGATTTGTTCGGGGGATGACGCAGGATGGAAGAATTGTTTTGCTTGGCGGGAATCAGGGGCGACCCGGTTCAGTGAGCATCGCGGCATTTCCACGCCGCGTGATTGTCGCCTACCGTTGGCCGCAAAACTGGGTAACCTCTACGCCAGCACCACTCATGAATGTTTCAACCACTGGAACCTACGAGAACACGCGATGAAAAACGTCAAGAGTCAAATAACGATTGGTGTCTTTGCAATGATTGGGACTTTTCTTGGTTGTGCAAACGGAGGCACAAGAGAGTTAAAACCTTCAAATGTGGCGTACTTTAACGGTGCAGCAATTGCTTTAAAAATTGAATTTGGCGAGAACCAAATCCACTATCATTTTACTGTTTTGCCGGAAAGTTTTGAAAACTGTAACGCGCGCGGGCTCGCCAAAGCAAAAAATACTGATGGCGACACCGACATAGATATTGATGACAATGGCACCGCGTATCCAAGTCGTGAATATCAAAGTGGAAAAAAGTGCCTCCTTAGCTTTCGTATCGAAGAGCTATATGGGGAAGGACGTTCAGGCCCAGGTTCTAGGCTTGTTTTTACAAGATATAACTGCAAAGCAAATCGAGTGGATTGCAAGCCAAGTAATGATGTTGTGCTTCGCCGTGGTGAGAAATAAATCAATTTTACGGATCGCGCCATGTTTAAGCGCGTGGATGGCGGCACCGGCGGCAGTGGCAGCAATTGCGCTAGTCCTGACGGCCTGTTTTGCGCACGGTTTGAAGACTCAGACATGCCGATCCAGCCCGGAACCGCCAACAAAACCACCTATTACGTCGGCAATGTCGAATTTATTCGCGAAGGTATTACCAACAGCACGAAACGCTACATTGGCGGCTTTTTGGTGATTACCAATGTGGGCAACAACGCTGCAACGTTTGATTATCTATTGCGCGATTCGCTCGGCAGCATCGACACGATTGCGAGTGAAACCGGCGTACTAAAATCACGGCAATCCTTCAACGCCCATGGTCAGCGCAGAAATGCCGCGACTGCAGTCAATAGCTGGTCAATCTTGAACCCGCTGCAAATTTCGCTGTTTGATACCAGCACAACCACCCAAGGCTACACCGGCCACGAGCAGCTCGATCAAGTCGGCTTAGTCCACATGAATGCGCGGCTGTACGACCCGGAAATTGGGCGGTTTATTCAAGCCGACAGCTATGCCGAGGCAGAGGCGACGCAGGGGCTGAATCGCTATTCGTATGTGCTGAATAACCCGCTCAGTGCTACCGATCCGACGGGGAATTTTTCGCTTAGGTAGGCGCTCGGGGTTGTTGTGGGTGTAGCTGCAGCGATTCTAAGTGGCGGCGCATTCGCGGCTGGATACTTGTTGCAGTCGTTTGCGATTGCCGTTGCGGGCGGTTTTGCCAGTGCAGCAATTGCAACCGGTTCACTCAAGGCCGGGCTTTGGGGCGCGGTGAGCGCAGCTGCCTTTTGGGGGATAGGTACTGCCTTCAGCAACATGGCCTTTGCCAACGTCGAGGCAATCAACGCTGGCTCAATGAATGCATCACAGCTTTTGAAAAGTGGCCTGACCAGTGGGCAAACGATTGCAAAAATTGCGGCGCATGCCGGTGCAGGAGGCACGCTAAGCGTGCTTCAAGGCGGTAAATTTGGACATGGGTTTGTGAGTGCGGGATTTACCGAGGCACTAAGTCCGGCGGTCGGGCAGATTGAAGGCAAAGGCTTCGGCTCAATTTTGGCGCGCACGGCAGTTAGTGCGGCGATTGGTGGCACAGCGAGTAAGTTGTCAGGTGGTTCGTTTGCGAATGGGGCGCAGACCGGGGCGTTTCAGCAGTTGTTTAATGACTGTGTACACCCAGATCGCCTGGAGAAAACCCTCACTGACGGTGCAGAGTCGCAGAGCACGGATGTCGTTGCGAATCAAACTTTGCTTGATTCAGGCGACATAAGCGTGGATGCAAACGGTCGATTGACTGTAAACATCAAATATCACTCAGATCTGTCTACAGCGTTAACCAAAGCAGTAATTGGTGATATCAAATCATATTGGCGATCAAAAATTGTGCTTCATTTCGAGCGCGTTCAAGATCCAGCTCTTGCAAATTATTTTTTAACGGACGGAACAGCGGATATTTTGGCTATTACGTGTGGCATACAATCCGATAAAGCGTGGATTCCAGCCCAGGTAAACAAAATAGGAGGTAATATTATAAAAAACGCAGTAGACCGAGTTCTATCAGGAAAAGAGTTTGAATATATTACCTGATTAGCGCTAATCCTCAGTACGTCTCATGAAATGCGACGGTTGGAAACTAACTTAAGCACTCCACAGGCAGTTGGAGCGGCTGAAATGGCGAAGAATAAGGTGCAATTTCAAAAAGGTACCTGATTAGCGCTAATCCTCAGTAAGCACAATTTTTTGTCAAACGGAGCGACTTTTCGGAGTTTGGCGCACACTGAGCCGCATGCGAGATAAGCCTA
>JAYUUS010000234.1:0-27990 GCA_043754435.1 Rhodanobacteraceae bacterium | reverse complement strand
TTTGGCATTCGCAATCAAGCCCGCGTGATTTTATGTTCGCCCTGCTGCCACAAGCAGCTGCGCCCGCAGATGAAAATGCCAAGCGTGCTGGCACCACTGCTGCAACACGGCATCCATTTGGGGCAGGAAGCCGAAATGCTGACCGATGGTTTGCGTGCGCTATTGCTGGAAGCGGCGGGCTACCAAACCCAGGTGTTCGAGTTCATCAATACCGAGCACACCGCGAAAAATAAAATGATTCTTGCTGTGCGCCGAAAAATGGCGCTGAACGGCACCCAAAAAGTCGAACTCGCCGAGCAAATTGCCAGCCTTAAAGCGTTTTACGGCGTGCGTGAGCACTGTTTGGAGGAGTTGCTGGCGCAAGCGGGTTAGGTTTCAGAAACATACCGAAGCCCAATTGCTTGGGCTGCGTGGCGGGAATCCAGTCATAAAATCGACTGGATTCCCAATAAAAGCGCCCGGAGATGACGTAGCAATTAGCGCAATGGCTGCGCAGGGTCGCCGAATAAGGTGATCGAATAATTCGATTCCACATGCTGCGGTGCCTGCTCAGCAAGATTACGTTTTGCCGCCATCAAAGCCTCACCTAAGGTATTGATCGGAGCCATCGTTGTCTCGCCAAACACGCCATCTTCTACCAAGTCGAATAAGCGTGTTGCCAGCGCCAAATGACTGGCATCTTCGGCCAAACTGGTCGAACCAATCACGGCAGCAGCCAAATGGTTTGGCCGCAGCATCAACGCATGGCTCATCGTGTCTTGATCGGGCAGCACAAAATAATTGTTCCAGCAGCCCCACTGACTGACGATTGCGGGCACACCGGTGCGCGTGATACTGGCTAATTGACTGGTATCTAGCAGGTTCTGAGCTGCCCAACGATTTGGGCTGGAGTGTCCAAGGTAGTTGATCCAGTCCGCCGAACCGGCCAGACCCGCAATCGCTTTGCTGCGTGCATTGGCAATACCCAATTCGTCGGTCAGGGCAAAGTCTTTCGGCTGGCCCTGACGCAGATAGGACAACAGGCTGCGACTGTGGGTATCAAACTGCTCAGATGCATTCGAGCCGCCGCCAACCCCCAGATAACGAATCGCTGGCGTCGCTGCACGCTGAATAATGGAGTCCAAAGCCAGACGCAATTCAGCGACCGTACGGGCGGGAATACGACCTAAAGCGCGATCCGGTTTGCCATCGCCATCGGCATCAACAAACAATGCATCAGTCGCGGCAAAACGCACAATCGGATCCGCCACACGATAGAAAGTCGGCACGTAGCTTTGCGAACCTAGACCTAAGTAATTGTTGTAGTCATAAGTATCACCGCCGACCAATAACACAAAACGTGGGTTAATTTGAGCAATTGCCTGGCGAATTGCCTGGGGGCTGTGTTCAAAGTCACTTTTGGCGGCAAATATTGCATCGGTACGCAAGACGCGAACGCTATAACCCCGGCTTTGTTGCATCTGCACCAGCGCTGTTAATTCAGCCTCAAACAAGGGATGTGTGACAATTAAATAATCGACCTGACTAGTGTTGAGGGTTGAGTCTATTGCTGGACTTAAGTTGGGCGTTGCGATGTGGGCAATGTCTGCAACCACAAATGCCGTAGTGGTTGAATCCAGCAAACGATCACCGGATATTTCATCACGCCGCACCCGCGTTCCGCTTTGTGACCACACTACGCTAGGCGCTGCCACTCCAGTAATTTGAAAGCCATCGCGCGATTCGAAGCTATTGGCGAATACATCCGAGGATGCAGGCATGGCGCTGGCTACTTGGCCTAAGGCAAGCTCACCGCCAACCACGCGACTGGCGCGCGTGTAGCGCACGGCAAAGCCATCTAAAAGCACCACATCAGCGGCGTAGCCGGTGTCGGCTAACACCCGCACCGTTAGGGTATTGCTGCTTTGCAATAGGTTAGAAGGCAAGTTAAGGGTGATTACTTCTTCGCGCAAGCCATCGAAACGACGGGTAGCTAAGCTTTGACCATTAACGCGAATTTCTACGCTGTGATCGGCTGAGTCACCCGCAAAATCCAAGCCGCCCCAAAGCGTAACGGCGATACTCACCGGGCCATCAACGCGTTCGGGCAAGGCGAAAGTGCGATTAATTTCAACGGGTACAGTGCTTGCCACCATACGCGCGTCATACCAAGGATCATTACCCGGCGCGCTAAAGGAATAGCCAATATTCGGCGCAACTTTAACCTCGCTATTAAAGCTCAAGGTTTGATTGCCTACATCGACCAAAGCACCCTCATTGACCGGTTGCGCGTTTGCTAGGTCATCGCTGATTTTGTAAAAGTTGGAATTACCATAAATCGAATCATGGGTATTTCCGAGCCATTCAACGCTGCAGCCAGGGCCAAATTCGCTTCCCGCCTGCGCGCACAAAATATGCCGTAGAACTTCACGACCATTATCGGTAACGGCAACACGCGCTTTGGGGATAGGCGCTGCAAGCCAGCCCGCAGTCAGCATATCTTCATAGCGTATGCGCTGAATGCCCTGGCGCTTAACCTCAGCCACCACCGCATTTGCCCCACGGCCTAGAGCGCGCACCGCAGTACTACTATTTGAAGCGCGAATCGCGTTCCAATCGAGCGGTGAATTGATCGCCTCGGCGCCAACTTGCGTGCCGACCGCTATCGTGGGATGAAAGCGCGAGCGCCCTAAGATATCGATATCTTCAATGCGAATTTCGTTAATCCGCTCGCCGTTAACGGTGCGTTCGTAGGAACGGCCTGCCATGCCGTCAGCACCTTGGCTTACGATCAAATCCGAATGTAGGGCCTGCCAATCCGACTGAGCATTCTCACGGCCCCAAATTCGATAGCCCAAATGCCCAACCTCTACCGCAGTACTAAAGCGCACATTAAGACTGTTTGCCGAGCGCGCTGAGCTGACGCGTGCAAGCGAAATCGGGGTCGTAGTAAAATCACCGCCAAAAATCGCGGTGCCAATTGTTTCTGCAGTCGCGTGCGTACGATCAACATCTAAATCGTCGTCTTCGTCTACTTGCATGGTCATGCGCACCATATTGGCACCCGGACTGCTCAATACACAGCGCCGTAGCCAACCACCATCATCCAGTGTGCGGCTTTGCTTACCAGCAAATCCGCGCAGATTCGCCGCCACGAGGGGGGTACCGCTCGGGAATAACAAATCGACTGCCGTACAAGCATCGGTTGCGCTTCCTAAACCGGTAGCCAGCCCGACAACTGCACCGTCATTTTGCTTCAATTGCAACGACACACCGGATTCGATCGCGATAAAACCAATCGTCTCAGCAACATCAAAACCCGCTGCACCGGTGTCGTCTTTGTCTACCTCGGAGCTTTCCAGCGCAACATCAAAGCCGGTAGCGGTTACATTCCGGGATACCGCCGTGGCCCACGGCTCAGGCACACCCGTCAGGGCTGGAGTTGCACCCGCAAGGTTCAAATCCGCCCCTTCATTAGTTGCAGACCAAGTTTGGATAGTTGTAAGCACGATAGGCGCAGCGCTGAAATTTTCACCTGCCGGGTAAGTCACCGCTTGCCAACTCGTTGCAGGCCAACCGGCAAACCCTCCCGCAGTCGTACTGCGCTGATTGTCGCTGGTGCTAATCCGTCCGACTTTCACTATTACCCCGGTGCCGGGCGCATTAGGCTGGGCACCCACACGCAAATCCATACCCGGAACAATGTTGGGCAGTCGATAAGTCCCGGGGATGGCAGCCAACCAATTAACCGTCATGCCTAAGCCCTTGCCGGTGCAGCCTACGCAACCGGCACCACCGGGCGCTTCGACTTGTAAAACGTCAAATCCCTGAGTGGTCACGTTAACAATGCGCAAAGCCTGCGGGTCGGGATCTTCGTTCGTGGGCTGCACGACCACTACAGGAATACTGCCAAACACCTGGGCAAAACGCACGCGTGTGGCATCGTTCGCTAACACATCGGTGATTGCAGGCAAGGTAATCGAGCCCGCTTGCAAGCCTAGATCATTTGTGAAAAAAGTTTGATCTGCACCTTTGTCGGTACCCTCAGTGTTGGTCGCAACAACGCGAAAATGATAGGTCGTACGCGGCGTCAAGCCAGTAAGCCCAGCGCTCACCGCAGTCACCGCTGAGCCCGTTGCGGTAGCTGGAGTAGCCGCAATACTGCTGCCATACGCACTGGTAAGCCCATATTCAAAGCTGACTGCGCTGTTAATGCCGCTCGCGTTAACCGTGCCGTTCAAAGTAGCGCCCGTCAAACTCACCGAGCTTGCCGGAAGAGTGATTGCAACCGGAACCTGAAAGCGATAACTCACGATCCGGGTGCGCCAATTGAAAGTACCATCGACAGCGAGATACTCCGTGGTAAACCAAAACGTCGAGTCATCTGCAGGATCAATTTGCATCGTCGAATAATCGCCCCAGCGAGTGAGCGTGCCGGTCTGCACGCCGGTTCCGTTGACCGCAATCGATTCCGCCTGTAGCGTATTAACGGCATCACCCGCCAGCCGACCTGCGACTGCAATCGACGGTTTTAACCCGGTGCCCGCATTCACCACGCTGTAACCTGCCAAAATATTGCCGTATTTGTCCATTGCCATCGAACCCATCCAGCGGTCACCGCTAGCGCCGGGATCGTAAGTAGCGTTTTGAAAAAGCACTGGTCGTTTCGCAACGACAGGATCCGTCGGATTGCCGAGCGGATTGCGAATTTCGTACCAGCGAATTGCTGAACTACGTGTGCCAGCACCGTCCGGATCCTCCGCCTGAGTGACCAGCATGCTTTCCACCCCAGCCCGGTTTCGAAACGCTAAGCGATACATCAAGCGATCCCCCAAAGTGTCGAGTTTGTTCGTGGTGGTGGGCTGGGCTACACAGGCGTCACCCGCTCCATTGCACGCTCGTGTCACCGCCACGCTCAAAGCTACAAAAGATCCGTTTGCACCGCCAAACCCGTCGGTTGCAGTCACGGTACCAGCCGTAAAATTAGGTTTGAGCTTCAGGTAGCGCAGTGCCGGGGCGGTCGATTGCCGAATAAAAATGCCGCCTTGGGTCAGATCGCTCGGTAGTGTGGTGCCATCCAGATCCGCAGGCAGGAAGGCAGCACCCCCGCCAAAATTAGTGCTCGTAGCGCAGAGCGTTGTAGCGGTGGGATCCCCTGCCAGCATCTTGACGCGATCCGAAGCGCACAAAGCAACAATTAAGCTTGTAGGTGAGCTAAAGATATTGTAGGACGTGTAGTAAGCATCCGGCCACACCCCAAGCTTGCCGTAATCATTGAATCCAACCGCACCAAAGTCGATCGTGTAACGAACATAAGTGCCGGTTGGATCATCGGTCGTGGAAATAGCGATGCATTGAAGCCAAGGGGCGACCGTTTGTGAGGTAAAAGCAAATTGGCTCAGCACCCATCGGTTGGCGAGGCGATCATATTGCAAGATCGGATCGCCACGGTTAGTGGTTTCACACACGTTGCCTAAACCCACAAACAGGCTATTGCCATTGACGGGCGGCAGCAGCATGGCACCAACTTTGTTATAGACAACATACTGTGAATTTACCCAAGCCACAACGTGCCTGGGGCCGACGGCCATGGTGGTATCCGGCGGTGCACCGGTCACCATAAAACCCGCCAGCCCTTTGCCTGGACCTTCAAAACTTGCGCCCGCGACTGCGCTAAAGGGTTTGGGCGTTGCCGTTTGGACAAAAGGGGCGACCGGCGCTAATCCAGGTGTGGGCGGCCCTGGCACTTCAATAAGCTTTTCCATCTCATCTTCAAACAGTTGCCCGTTTTCCGGCGATACCACAATCGGATTTCTAGCAAGCTGGCTCAGCGGCGGCGAAACGCCGTAGTACTTCATCGGCAATTTAACGGTTGCCCCAGATGCAGGCGGCCCACCATTGGTTTGCGCAAACGCCGTGCTTAAGAAAAGAAGCCCAAGCCCGATTAACAATGGCTTTATGATTGGTAGTTTCATTATGTTTCCCCAAAACGGCGCTGACGGTATTTAAGACTTAAGACCGAGGCCATGTTACGCCAACACCCAATAATTAGGGTTTATCTTTTGTTATATTTCTGCGCTCCCCAAATACGCAGGTCGAAACTAAACCCGAAACCGCCGCTCCAACGCCAAAATCAAAGCCGTCAATTGCGCGTTATCGTCACCGGCATCGCGGCCAAAACTTAAATTTTGCAGCATAGTAAGCTCGGCTAAATTGAGCGCGCCTTCGCGCTTTAGCCGACTCCAAACGGCATCGTCTGTGCCATTGATGCCATAAGCACGTCGGGCGCTGTTGAGAAAATGCGCGCCTAAAGCTTCGGCCAGTTCTGGCGCGCTCAAAGAACGCGCATAAAAATCACTAATTGCGCGGGCAAATGTCGCGCTGGACGGGCGTGGCTCGGGCACGCGCACCGGCAACATGCGGCGCGAGCGGCCAACCGCGTACAGCAGCCAAAGCACT
Source organism: Rhodanobacteraceae bacterium (assembly GCA_043754435.1). Lineage (GTDB taxonomy): Bacteria > Pseudomonadota > Gammaproteobacteria > Xanthomonadales > SZUA-5 > JANNYA01. Next base: position 21,552 of record JAYUUS010000234.1, on the reverse strand, counting down.
GCAATTACGCCCAATGTTTTATACAGGCGCGGGTCGGCGAACAGCGCGTCCGGGTCGTAAATACTGCTCAAACCGTAGCGATAGTCATCAAACAGCACCACGCCACCGGGTTTTAAAAACCGCGTCAACAGGCTTTCGGCAGCGATGGCGTTACCTTCCCGGCCAAGGTTTGGGTTTTTCCAGAGGCTGCCATAGCCCAAAACCACGACACCACCGCGTCCGAACGGTAGCCACCACCCGGCGGCGCTTTGATCGCGCGAGGAGCGCAGCAAAACCAAGGCCTGCTGGAGGCCATGCGGGCGGCAAAGGCTTTTTTGCGCGCTAATGTCAGCAGCGTCTGGGTTTTTTATCGAACCATCCGAGCCAATTTCGTCTTTGGAGTAGTCGACTTCTGTGCGGGCTTGAGCAGTCTCGGCATTTTCTGATGCTGCGGATTCCGATTCTACTGATTGCGCATCTGCACTTTCTTGATCTTGTTTGGCGCTACAGTCTTCCACGCTATCAATGGGCGCAAATGCCAAGTTGCGGCTACCCTGTGGCTCCCAGGCAATATGCTCAAATTGATGCGCAGCTTGATTCGGTGCAAACTGCAGCTGCAACTGATGCAGCGCCTGTGGACGGGCATTGGCGACGGCGATTTCGGCCTCTAGTTTTTCCGCATTACTGGCTTTGTCGGCATCGTCAGGAGCGACTTTGCGTTTGCCTTCTACGTCTGCAGATGCCTCTTCAGCTTTAGAGGCGTCGTCAGCGGCTGTGGCCGAGTCTGCCACCACTTCTTCCTCAGTCGCACTGCCGCTCAGTGTCCACCCAAGTTTTTCCAGGAAATCAAAATAGCCTAATTCCCGGCGCGCGTTTTGCCGCGCTTCCTGGGTGTTGCCTTCCGCATCAAGCGCGCCTACGGGCAGCACTAAAGTGTTGCCTGCGGCGATCCAGCGCAGCATCGCGGCTTTTTCGCGCGCATCCACATACGCCTTGGGCGCATCCGTCCAGCCACCACTTTTTTCGTCCTGCATGCGAAACGGCACGCTGGTTATCAATACATGGCCTGCCTGATAGCGTTGATCCAACTCAAACCAGCGCTCCCGCCAGGATGCGACCGGCACTTTGCGCGCTTTGAGCCATTGAAAAAGAGCGGCCAAGCCTTGCTCACCTTGGTCAACGGTACTGGCCATAGAATTGCTGAGCTGTGGCTTGGGTGCAATAAAAATACCGGCAAATAGCAAAATTGCTAGCACCGCAAGCGCAAAGCTAAGAGCGCGATCACGCATTCTTAGGGCCTTTTGCTTGCGCTTCGGTCTTGATTATTGCCAGTTTGCTTGTTGCCGTGTTGCTGGACGCCGCCACCAGCGCATTAGCTTGGCTGAGGAAACCGTCCAATTCTTCCGGGCTGACCGCTTGTTCAGTAAATAGCGCAGTGGCCGCTTGCGCACTCATGCCGCTAAAGCGTTGGGTGCTTTCAAGTTGCGCTTGAGTAGCGAATGCTTGCGCCAACTCGGCATGCGTAAGCCCCGGGACGTCGGGCAGTTTTTGCCGCTCGGTTAGCACGCGCACCAAGGCGGCGTAGGCTTTGGCAAGCGCTAAATTTGCCGGCAGTTGGGCAAGCTTAGGCGGCCAAGTCGTTAAGGTTTTTTGCGGTTTAGCTTTAGCTTTTGCCACTGAACTACGGCGCGCGGCTAAAAATGGCTGGAGTTCACGCCAGCCATACACCAACAATAGCGATAACAAAAGCCCAGAAAGCAGATAAAAAAGCGCGCGTGCAAAGGTTTCTGTCGGGATAAATTTTTTCCAAAAATCAACGTTCGGGCCCGCTTGGTCACCCTTGTCCCAAAGTGAGTCCCACCACGCGCTTAAGCGCTCCATAAAACTGAGCTCTTTGCGCTTTGCCGCGCGGTAATTTTCCGCAATCAGCTGATCCAGCATTTTTTCGTCCAGCTCTGGCGGCTTGTGCTGCGGCTGACGCGCGGCCGCCAAATACTGCTCAAGCTGCTGCACAGTTTGCGCATCACTGACGCTTTCTGGGGCTAAATCTAGCGCCTCGACCAAGCCGACTCGATCCAACTCGGCGTACAGTTCTGGGCAAGCGCTGGCCAGCGTGCCTTCAGCGTCTGGGCAGGCGGCTAGCAACGGGCCGCATACCAGAACACTCAACAGCGCCAGCGATACGCGCGACGTTAAGCGCATTTTTTTAAAGCGCATCGAGCTGGCGCCGCAAATCGGTGCCGTCACGACGCACTAATAAATCGGCAAAAAGCGCAATCACAGTGGCGATAAAGAGTGGCATCAACAATGCAATCAGCGGCACCACTAGAATTTGCACCAACGCATTAAAGGCGCTACTACTAGCGATGACTGCGCCTTTAAATACGGTTGCCCCCATTATGCCCAGCACGCCACTGTAGGCGATGGAATACAGCACGCCGGGTACGGTCATCACAATTATATTGCGCCAAAAGTGTCGCCCCATCAGCCGAAAACCCGTGCTAAAGGAAGCAAATACCCCTTCACGGCGCAGCGCTAATGCGCACGGTGCCAACATAATCGGCACCATCACCGCCGAAATAACGATTGCGGGCGGTAATAGCACCAATACGGTTGCCACAACGCCAATAAACGGGCCAAACTCCCCTGCCGTAGCGGCAATCATGCCGATCGACACCGCCGCCACGCCGACCCAAATCGCTGCGATCATCACGGCAATGAACACCAACACCATACTCAACAACGCCAAACCCAGCGCTTTGTGGCCGAGGCGGAAACCATATTTTGCGCACTCCCAAAAGCGCTCATCGCGCCCGCGCGCGATCAGGCCGGTGCGGTAATAGGCGGCGTTATACATCGACAAGGTAAACCACAAATTTAAAATGTAAACCGGAAATAGCCAGCCAAACTTGCCGGCCAAGCTCCCAAACGCGCCGCCTGCAGCCATCGAAGCAAAACTGCCCTGTAGCTCACCAATGACTAGGCCTAAAGCGGCATTAGGGAAGCTAGACAGCGCAATGAACCCGCAAGTGCGCCAAAATGAGCGCGCATAAAGCTCGAAGCCATGATCAAGCACCCCTGATATGGTGTCGGCATCGTTGGGTAAAGTGGCAGTAATCGCTAGTCGCATCCGGCTAGGTTAGCAAAGTTCTCGCGAAATACTCTATTCCTGAATTCCTATCCGCATTTTTCGATATCGCGCTAAGCTGCCGGTTCAATCCAAAAACACTGTTTATATGTCGGCTCCAGCTGAAACCCATGAAGTAAAACTAAGCTACAGCGATTTATTGGCGCAGGCGCGCTCGCTCAAACTTGCGCCAGCAGACGCTGCAATTTTGATGTGCCATCAACTGGGTATCTCGCGCGCAAGCTTAATTGCTTACCCCGAGCGCATTGTTACGGCCACACTTGCGGCTCAAATTCAGGCTGATTTTGCCGCGCGCACACGCGGTGTGCCGGTCGCTTATTTGTGTGGCGTGCAAGAATTTTATGGCTTAACGCTAGCAGTTAGCCCGGATGTGTTGATTCCACGCGGGGACACGGAAACATTGGTCGACACGGCGCTTGCCGCATTTGACCGTGTGCAAGTCGTACACGCCTTGGATTTAGGCACCGGCAGCGGCGCGATTGCATTGGCGCTTAAATCCGAGCGGCCACATTGGCAGCTAACGGCGCTGGATCGCTCTGAGGCGGCACTAGCAATTGCGCGTAAAAATGCCGAAGCGCTCAGGCTAGACGTTCAATTTCTAGCCGGGGATTGGTTTGCCCCGGTAACGGGCAGTTATCAGCTGATCGTGGCTAATCCACCCTATATTGCGCACGGCGACCCGCATCTCAATCAGGGCGATTTACGCTTTGAGCCCGGCGACGCATTGGCCGCCGAGCAGCAAGGCATGGCTGATTTAATCCATATTATTAACCATTCCAGACGGTTTTTGCGGACTAATGGCTGGCTGATGCTAGAACACGGACATTTGCAAGGCCCGGCTGTGAACGCCAATCTAGCCCAAGCTGGATACGAAAATATAAATATAATCAAAGACTTAGGCGGTAATGATAGGGTCAGCGTGGGCCGGTGGCTTAGGCGTAGCTGAGGCAAATTGCGGGCAGCGCACAGCGTTTTTTATGTGTTTCAACGATGTTTCAACAATGGGCTGCTAGACTGAACTCCAGTTTTTTTTAGGAGTCATCAAGTTACGCAACACTAGAGCCGTCGCGAGCCATCGCGTCCGGCACAAGTTTTGGCCGCGTTACTTGTCGTTCTTTGCATGCTATCCATCGAAAACCCCCTATCTGTTAAAAACCCTGGTTCATTGCCATCCTTCAGTGATCGCATCCACGCCAGCTATAAGATCAAGTGCGCACCGCACTTGGCAGAATCGCTCGCCCGCTTTATCGCTTACGAACAAACCGTGGAATTGCCGGAAGGTTTGATTTCTAGCCTGCCTAGTGCCGCTGAATTGGTGGAATCGACGGTTGGGCGCGTCGAAGAATTACGGCAAACGGGTGAAAATACATTTTTGGCGCAAATCAGCTATAGCGCTGAACTTGCCTCCAACCAGCTGGGGCAACTGCTAAATTTGCTGTACGGCAATGTTTCTATGCTCGAAGGCATTCGGCTCATGGACGCGCGTCTACCTGAGCAACTGCTAGCGCAATTCTCTGGCCCCAAACACGGCATTGACGGTTTGCGCCGCCTGTGTGGCATCTATGGCCGCCCGCTGCTCGCCACTGCGGTCAAGCCGCGCGGGCTTTCTATTGACGCGCTGAGCCGCATTGCCTACGAATTTGCGCTCGGCGGCGGCGATATTGTTAAGGATGATCAAAATCTAGTTGCACCCGATTTCGAAGCTTTTAAGCTGCGCGTGGACGCGACCGCAAAAGCGGTTGCGCGCGCGAATGACCGCACCGGCAAACAGTGTCTGTACTTCCCGCATTTGGCGGCACCGTCGCAAGATTTGGATCGCTACTTAGAATTTGTCTATCGTTTAGGGCTAAAAGGGGTGTTGGCCTGCCCGATGGTGTTGGGTTTAGATCGCGCGCGCGAGCTGACTGCGCGTCATGGCTTGGTGTTAATGGCGCACCCTGCGTTGACGGGTGCATTTACCGCCGGGGACTCACACGGTATTGAACACCGCGTGCTGTTAGGCACGCTATTTCGCCTCGCGGGTGCCGATATTTCGGTATTCCCGGCACCTGGTGGGCGTTTTGATTACTCCCCACAACAGTGCGCTGAGCTCAAAATCGCACTCACCGGGCCGCTCGGGCAAATCAATCCGGCCATGCCAAGCCCTGCGGGCGGCATGAAATTTGAGTCGATTCCTCAGCTCGCCGCCGACTATGGTCAAGATGCCGTGTTTTTGATCGGTGGGTCGCTGTTGGCGCATTCGCCTGATTTGGTGGAAAACACGCATGTTTTTCAAGCCAAAATTGGCGAATATTTTGCCGAAGAGCGCCGAGCTGCCGATTCAGAACTGGTGTCTAGCTGCGAGTTTCCCGCTGATTTTTCCCTGGAACACAGCGAAGGCATGCGCCGCTTGCTCAAATTCAGGGCGGGCTTTCATTGGCAAGACCGCAGTGATCGCGTCTATAAAGCGCAAACTGATTTAGGTTTCGACGGCGTACGCCGGGTCGAGCTGGTAGGTAAAAATGGTGAGCAATCGGATTTTGATTTGCGCTATTTTGAAATAGCGCCGGGTGGATTCACCAGTTTGGAAAAGCATTTACACACGCACGTCGTCATTACCGCGCGTGGCGCTGGCATATTAATCACCGACCAAGCGCGAACCGAGTTGAAACTGTTTGATATTGCTTATATTTCACCGTTGGAAGTGCATCAATTACGTAATGAAACTCCAGAGCCATTTGGGTTTTTCTGTATTGTTGATCGTGAACGTGATCGCCCTATGCGGCCTTAAAATGTCTTAAAAAGCCAGCCGATCAATGGATTTACGGCATTGAGCGGCGTATGGACGAAATTATTGCACTGCTATAAGCAGCGGCGTTAAAGAGTTCCAACGGTGCAATCCAAAGTGATGTTTAGAGTATGAGTTTTTTCGAACCCAATACAAAAGAACCGTTCGCCCTGAGCTTGTCGAAGGGCAGAGCCGCGCAAATACTGACGCAGCCGCATTACTTTGCGCATCACCAAGTGTGCGGCTACATGCTTCGACAGGCTCAGCACGAACGGGTTTCTTTCAGGGCTACGCCAGGATTTCCCCCCCGGTGAACCCACCTGACGCAATTTCGCTTGAGCTTTGGCTTAAGAAACACGCCGCTGATTTAGGAGTAATGCCAGACGCGCACGTCACCCTTGGCGAAGCGCTAAATGCGCACCCTGAGCGGACAAAAAGCCAAATGGCCGCCGTCGATATTTTGGTAACGCTACGCAGCGATGCGGATACGCGCTTAGCAACGCTACTGTGGCCTGCCTTTGAAGAGCGTTTAAGCCTAAGCGCAGAACTCATGCCATTCGCCAATGCCTCGGTTTTGGAGCTGCTGCACGGGCACGCTGAGGCGCGTAAGGTGTGGCCGGTTTATCAAGAGCTCAACCCCAATTCGGACGCAGAAAGCATTCGTCGCCTGCTGCTGGTGTTGATTAAAGACGTGCGCGTGGTGCTTATTTTGCTGGCCGAGCAATTGGTGCTGCTGAAAAATTTATCGCGCAGCGATGAAAGTAGCAAACGTGCCGCCGCCAAAGTCACGCGCGACATCCACGCGCCGTTGGCAAACCGCCTAGGGATTTGGCAGATTAAATGGGAATTGGAAGATTTAGCCTTTCGTTACCTGCAGCCAGAGGTGTACAAACGCATTGCCGGCCTGCTAGATGAGCGGCGCGGCACCCGCGAAAGCTATATTGATGAGTTTATCGGTGAATTAAAACGCACGCTCACCGCCGCCGGCATTGAAAGCGACGTTGCGGGCCGGCCAAAACACATTTTTAGCATCTATAAAAAGATGCAAAAAAAGGGCTTAGAGTTTTCAGAGCTTTATGATGTGCGTGCCGTGCGTGTGATTGTGCAAGACTTAGCGAGCTGCTACGCCGCATTAGGTGCGGTACACAGCCGTTTCCAACCGATCCCAAAGGAGTTTGACGACTATATTGCCAACCCTAAAGGCAATAATTACCGCTCGCTGCATACCGCCGTGATTGGCGCGGAAGAAAAGTCCGTCGAAATTCAAATCCGCACGCAAGAAATGCACGAACACGCCGAGTTGGGTGTGGCGGCACATTGGCGTTACAAGGAAGGTGGCGGCAGCAACGCGGATTTCGAGCGAAAAATCAATTGGATGCGGCAACTGCTTGAGCAGCGCGATGAGCGTGGCGAAGGCGCGGATAATCGCGCGCTCATTGAGGGCTTTTCGACGGAGTTACTCGACGATCACGTGTATTTGCTGACGCCTAAAGGCAAAGTGATTGAGCTACCCAGCACTGCCACGGTTTTGGACTTCGCCTTTATGGTGCACACCTCGGTTGGCTTTCGCTGCCGGGGCGCTAAAGTCAATGGCCGAATCGTGCCTTTGAGCTTTCAACCGCAATCGGGTGATCGCGTCGAAATACTGACCGCCAAGGAGGAGCATCCGAATCGCAATTGGTTGGATGCGCAGGCGGGCTATCTCAATACCGCACGCGCGCGCGGCAAAGTACGTGCGCACTTTAACCAGCTTGATTCGGCGCAAAACACTACCGCTGGACGTGATTTATTCGAGCGCGAGTGCAAACGTCTGGGCTTAAACGAACTGCCGCTGGAAGCGCTTGCGACGCATTTCCATATCAAAAAGCCGGACGATTTTTTGACTCAAATTGCGCTGGGTGATTTAACCCTAGGGCAAATTTCCCGCGCGGTGCATGAGCTGGAAGCGAAAAAAGCCGCCGCGAATAGCGACGCTATGCAAGTAGCGGTCAGCAAACTCAAGCAAGGCACGATCAAGCCGCTGCGCAAAGGCACCGCCAAACTCAGTAAAGATGCGGTAACCATTGAAGGCGTCGGCAATTTGTTAGTCGTGATGGCGAACTGCTGCAAACCCTTGCCCGGTGATGCGATTGCGGGCTTCGTCACGCGCGGACGCGGGCTTGCGGTACATCGAAAAGACTGTCGGGATTTGAAGCATTTACAAACGCTAGAGCCGGAACGCGTGTTGGAAGTGCAGTGGGGCCAAGCGCCGGGGGAACGCTTTCGCGTACAAGTCCGTGTCAGCGCGTTCGACCGCACCGGCTTGCTGCGCGACGTCGGCACCGTATTTGCCGAGGCGAAAGTCAGCATTTTGGGTTCATCCACCCGGGTCATCGCTGACGAAGGCACCGCCGAGATGGACTACACGCTGGAAGTGAGTGATTTCGGCCAACTCAGCGCGCTGCTGGCAAAGCTGCGAGCGCTCAGAAATGTGTTGGAAGCGCGGCGAATTTAGGCGGCTGTAATTTCCAGCTCAAGCCGCCCGCCGCATCAACAACGCCAAGAGCTGCGCCAATTTATCGCGCATTTCCCGGCGATCCATAATCATGTCGATATGGCCGTGTTCTAGCAGAAACTCACTGCGTTGAAAGCCCGCAGGTAAGGTTTCCCGCACGGTTTGTTCGATTACGCGCGGGCCAGCAAAGCCGATAAGCGCATTCGGCTCGGCGATGTTTAAATCCCCCAGCATTGCCAAACTGGCCGACACGCCGCCTGTGGTGGGGTGCGTCATCACTGAAATATAGGGTAAACCGTTTTTTTGCAGGCGCGCCAAAACCGCCGACGTTTTCGCCATTTGCATGAGCGAAAATAAACCTTCCTGCATGCGTGCGCCGCCGGTGGCGGAGAAACATATCAGCGGGCAGCGCGCCGCAAGCGCTGCTTCGCCAGCCAGCGCGAACCGCTCGCCTACCACCGAACCCATCGAGCCACCCATAAACGCAAATTCAAACGCACACGCGACTAAAGGCTGCGCCTTGAGTAAGCCTTTCATCGCGATCAGTGCGTCTTTTTCCCCGGTCGCGCGCTGGCTGGCAATAATCCGATCTTTATATTTTTTGCTGTCTTTAAAATTCAGCACGTCGACCGGCGACAGGTTGGCGCCAATTTCCAGCAGCTCACCGGCGTCAAAAAATTGGCTTAACCGCACTCTTGCCGGGATCGACAAATGGTGCGCGCAGTTATTGCAGACAAATAAATTGCGCTCCAACTCCGGCCGATACAGCGCAGCCGCACAGTTTGGGCACTGCTCCCACACGCCTTCCGGCACATTTTTCTTGGCCCCGCCTTCGGTACGTATCCGAGGGGGCATTAATTTAGATAACCAGCTCATCCGCGAACGGTAGCTGCTTTTCACCTATAAGTCATGCCTAGGCTAGGGATTTGCGCGCAAAATATTCAAACAAATCTTGTCACCATGTACTTGTGCGGGTCATGATGCGCTTGGTTACATTTAATCGGCAGCCTACTTTGACAACTAAAGCCATCGGCCAAACTAGCTTACGTTTCCTACAGCTGGACGTATTCACGCAAAGAGTTGGCGGCGGCAATCCACTGGGCGTGGTAATCGGTGCAAATACATGGTCGGGCAGCCAAATGCAGGGGTTTGCGCGCTGGACTAATTTAGTCGAAACCACCTTTGTATTGCCGCCCAGCATTGCGGGCGCTTCCTATCAGCTGCGCATTTTTAGCCCGAGCAAAGAAATTCCCTTTGCCGGCCACCCAACCATCGGCAGTGCGCACGCGGTGCTAGAAACGGGCTTTTCGGGGCTAAACAGCCGAGGTGAATTGGTGCAGCAATGCGCTGCTGGGCTGCTCAATATCCGCGCTGACTACGTCAACGGCATGCGCGAACTTTACGTCGCTGCACCCGGTGCAAAAGTGCTTAAGACCGGCCTTGACGCGCACCCAACGCTCAGCAATATCTTAAGCGGCGTGCAGTTAGGGATATTGCCACCGGCATTTGTGGATGGCGGGCGGCGCTGGTGGCTGGCAGAGCTGGCCTCAGAAGCCGAGCTGCGCGCGTGGAAGCCCGACCACGCCAGCATTGGGGTGCTGGCAAAATCCACGGAAAGCATGGGCCTGTGCGCGTTTGCCCGCAGCGAAAATCAGCCGGATTACAAACTAATCGTGCGCGCGTTCCCAGCCGGCGTTGGCATTATTGAAGACCCAGCCAGCGGTGCCGCCAACGGCCTGCTCGCTGCCTTTATACATACGATGGAGCCGCAGGGGGCTTTAAGCGCAGGCTATGACGTCAGTCAAGGCCGGGAAATTGGGCATGATGCAACCCTCAAAATTCGCTTTGAAAAAGCCAGCGAACCTGCAGTGGTATGGGTGGGCGGGCAAACCCACACGGTTATTGACGGGCGACTTTGGTGGCCGGTTTAACCCAATGCGCTGGTGATGCTGTCCAGCCTCGTCATTGCGAACGCAGTGAAGCAATCTCAGCCGCGAAGCCGAGACTTCCACGTTGCTTCGCTCCTCGCAGTGACGATGCCAACGTGAATTGCCCAATTTGCGCTTAGCCCATCAAAACTCAAAGCCATCGCTGAAAATACTATCAGGATTGCCATTACTAGGGCCACCGATCAGCACATGTTCGCGCGTATTGAAGCTGGCAGCGCGCGTTGCAACCGCCGTTTCACCCAGCACATGTACACGCAAGTTGGTCATCGCCGTGGCACGCAGCGTGCCGCCGGGAATTGCATAATTCGAAGTACTTGGGCTTAAGCCTTTGTAGGTGCAGCTCTTCGCATCAACAATAACTGACGCGAGCGTACCGCCAAATTCAATAATGTCGGGCGCAAGCGCGGTTCGGGAAATAACGGCGCCGTTAAAAAGCAGCACGCCCAGGGTTTGCGGCAGCTCGAACAACGCGCGAAACAACGTTTCGTGTTTGGCCGCACGGCTAGCGGTGCTGCCGGCATTGCTAAAACCTAAGGCATCACGGATCACCACCGGGCCGGTGCCGAAGTTTAAGCTGTAATCACTCGGCGCATAGCTAGCGGTGCGTTCATAGCGGTTCGCATCCGCATCGGTATTGCCCGCGATACTCAGTGCGCCGCTGTTGCTGGCGCCTGCACCGGGATAAGTCACCGCGCTTACGCCCGCTGGCAAGGTGCTGGTGATCGGCGCGCGCGCCACTAGATCAAACTTCCAGCCTTCGGTCAGCCGATCCAAATTCAAGTGCGTGTAATACAAAGGCCGCCCGGCGTCCCGACGCAGTACGCTCTGTGCAGTTTCCTTGATAAAGGCCACTTCCCCGACACCAATGACCTCGGCAATGCCATTTTGAATAACGACACCGGTTTTCTGCTCCAAACCAATGCCCAAAAGCGCGTGGTTGCCAAAGTCATCCACTGCGCGCGCCAAAACCCCGATCATGCGTACCATGCGGGCGCGTTGGGTGTAGTGGGTTTCAACATAAACCCCCGGCACAAAATTCAAAAAGTCCGCATGTATGCCCGAAGTTCCAGGCTGGCTCACGTCATTTAAATACGAGGTCTTGGCATCGGCTAGCACGTCCGCCGAAATCAAATCAGCGCCGCCGCACAGGCAATACTGCGCCTGACTCATCGCACCGGCACTGGTGCCACCGATGGCACCGGCGCGCGTTTGCACGACAGAACGAATATGCGTCTCTAGCAGAGTGGCGTTCCACTTATCAAAATACTCGCCTTGGTCGCCGCCTTTAATAAATATTGCGTCCGCGTTTTCTACGACGCCAACTTTGGCCGGGTCATTGGCATCGACTAACGAAGGCACTTCTACATTGAACGCCTGCACATTCTGGCCTGCCGTGCTACCCAGCCACTGAAAGTAGTTCACCAGCCACGCATCATCCAGCAAAGCCTGCGCAACTGCCTGCGCATGCGTCAAACCCAGCCCCGGCGGGTTTGCCGTGGTTGGCGCTTCAGCATAGCTATACCAAGTCGGGTCGTTCACCTCAAGCAAAGTAGTCAAGATCGCCACCTGCACCACGCCGTCGCCATTGCGGTCACCGTTCTCGACCAGCTTACGATACAGCTTGTAAGACCATGAGTTCGTATCGCCCTGATCGCCTTCCCGGCCACCACCGGCTAGCACGACCACGCCTTGTGCTGTGGCAGGCATGGGTATCAGCAAGGCTAGCGCTAGAAACAACAGGCAAGTTCGGGCAAAGCTAGAATTCATGGTGACTCAACTCACTGGGCTTACAGCCATATTCCTAAAGTCTGCTGGACACTGCAGATTCAGGGCTTGTGTCAGCGACGTGCTGCTGATCTGGATTGGAACTTAGCAGAACTTGGAGTTCAGGCCCGAAGTAGGTCGCGCAGACACAAGTTGCTGTCGCAAAAGCTCAATCCAAGCGCGCAATCTAGGTATTTGTTATTGCTGGATTCCGGCTTAAAACTTGCCGGAATGACGAATCTTTCAGCTACTATTTTCTCCCGTGTTGTGGCGGCGGTGCTTAACTTAATGGCATTGCTTAATGCGGTAGCTTATGCTGAACCCCCAAATTTGCACGACTCGTCTTTAGTGCCTTCAATACCTGACCCCTTTTTGCCGCGCGTGTTAACCGTGCGCCGATACTTAGAAACAAACCAGCTCAAACTTGCCGAATATGAGCTGCTGATGGCGTTGGCGCAGCATCCAGAATCGCCCAGTGCAAGTCGTTTAATGGCCAGTTTGCAGGCGCAATTGGGAAACTATCGCGCGGCAAGCGAATGGATGCAGCGCTATCTGAGCGATCAGCCAGCGGACAGTTTGGCCTTGACTTTGCTTGCCTCAACACTAGAAAAATCCGGCCATTTGGGGCAAAGCACTGACCTTTTCGAACGCGCAGAGCAGTGTGCGAAAACCTTTCAGGACTTTTTTGAGCTCAGCGTTGAAGCGGATCGGCAGGGCCTAGCTAACATTGCGCTGCAAGCGATCGACAAGGCGATTCCGCTTTTGACAGGCAAAGCGCCGCTTAATGCTGGACAAGCGTATTTGCAGCGCGCCCGGATACTGCAGTCGATTGGACGCAGCGTGGATGCGGCAAAAATTTACCGCGAGTTGATTCGCAAGAACAATGTGCCTGCCCGCGCTTGGTTTGCGCTGCTGGATTTAAAGACCGAACAACTGAGTGCGCCAGAATACCAAGCGCTCGCGCGGGCGTTGGATCAGGCAAGCAATCCGCACGATCGCGCTTTGATCGGCTTTGCGCTGGGTAAAGCCCATGAAGACGCGGCAAATTTTAGCGCTGCACTTGCGACCTTCAAACGCGCCAACGACGACGCTGCGCGCATCAATAGCTGGAACGCCAAGGCATTCGCCAAACACGCACAGCAGGTGCTCGACGCATTTGCGCCCGCGCCTCAACTGAAAGAGAACTCAGCGGATGCCTTCGGCGCTGAGCTCATTTTCCTGGTTGGCCTACCGCGCTCCGGCACCACCTTGGTCGAACAGGTGCTCAGCGCCCATCCCGATGTGGAAGGTGCCAATGAATTGCCGTACTTACCGCAAATAATCCAGCAGGAATCGCAGCGGCGCGGCACGGCTTACCCCGAGTGGGTAAAAGACATGACCGCGCTCGACTGGCGGCGGTTGGGCGATGAATATCTGAATTTAACCGCACGTTGGCGTTTGCAGCGGGCAAAAAGCACGGACAAACTGCCGGAAAATTGGCTTTATATCGGCGCGATTGAGCGCATGTTTCCGGGTTGTAAAATCGTTGACTGCCTGCGTGACCCGGTGGAAACGGTTTGGTCTTGTTACAAACAACTTTTTGCGCCTGGGCGCGTCAATTTTAGCTATCGCTTCGAGGACTTACGCGATTTTTGGCGCAGCTACCGCGCGTCTATGTCGGTTTGGGCAGAGCGCTTGCCTAAGCAGCTATACGCACAAAGTTACGAGCTGTTAGTACGTGCAACTGAGACGCAAGTGCCAGCACTTTTAGATTTTTGTGGCTTGTCGTTTTCACAAATGTGTTTGCAGCCGCACTTAGCGCAGCGCGTGATTCGCACACCCAGTGCTTCGCAAGTACGCCAGCCCATGCATGCGCCGTCGGTCAAAACCCAAGGTTACGGCGAACTACTGGATCCTTTGCGCACGCTTTTCGATTAGCCCCTTCATTTTTCAATTAGCTAAGTCAATTAGCCAATTAGCCAATTAGCCAATTAGCCCCAATTTTCAATTAGCACCCGTTTTCGATTAGTCTTAAGCCTAGCCTTTCACCGACTTTACTAAGCATGATCACTTTGATTACTGGCGCGGCCGGCTTTATTGGCGCCTACACCGCACGCAGGTTGGCTGAACTCAATCAGCCTAGCGTGCAGCTCGATAATTTAAACAGCTATTACAGCATCGAGCTCAAACAGGCGCGTGTCGCAGAATTTGCTTTGCAGCCGTTGGTAGTTGATGTGGCGGATAGCGCCGCACTCATGCACTGCTTTGAAACCCATCGCCCCACACGCGTGATCCATTTGGCGGCGCAAGCGGGCGTGCGGCATTCAATTGCGGCACCGTACGACTATCTGCACAGCAATTTGACCGGTTTTCTCAATATTTTGGAAGCCTGCCGACGTTTCCCGGTCGAGCATTTGGTATTTGCCTCCACCTCCTCGGTGTACGGCGCACAAAGGGAAACGCCGTTTCGGGAAGCCATGTCGATTCAGACGCCGATGTCGTTTTACGCAGCCACTAAAGGCGCGAACGAGCTCATGGCACATGCCTACGCACATCTTTACGGTATTCCCTGCACTGCGCTCCGGTTTTTCACGGTGTATGGTGCCTGGGGTCGGCCGGATATGGCACCTATTTTGTTCAGCCGCGCTATTTTGGCAGGCCGGGCGATTGATGTGTTCAACGGTGGCGACATGCTGCGTGATTTCACCCATGTGAACGATATTGTCGATGGCATTTTAGCCGCGCTAAATGCGCCGCCACCGAAGGAAAAACCGTTTGCGGTTTATAATTTGGGCGCGGGTAAACCGGTAGAACTCAATCATTTCATTGCGCTGATCGAAAAAATGCTGGATAAGCCCGCCATTCGCGTTTTAAAGCCCATGCAGCCGGGCGATATGCGCCAAACTTTTGCTGACACATCAGCGGCAAGGGCGGCGTTTGGATATGAACCTAAAATGCCGCTCGAAATTGGAGTTGCCGAGCTAGTCGCGTGGGTTAAGTCATACTACAAGGCCTGATTTTTCTACGCCCACTGCTATGGCTGATGCCTTGCCCGCGCTCTCTGTCGTCGTCCCGGTACACAATGAACTCGACAACGTTGCGAATTTAATCAGCGAAATTGACGCGGCGCTTAAGCCTGTTTGCACTTTTGAGATGGTGTTTGTGAACGATGCCAGCAAAGACGGCACGCTGGCTGTACTAACCAAGTTATTGAGCCAGCATGCAAACCTGCGTGTTTTTAACCACGTCAAACAAAGCGGGCAAAGCACCGCCGTGCGCACCGGGGTGTTGCGCGCCCGCGCCGATTGGGTGGCGACACTGGATGGCGACGGGCAAAATAATCCGGCTGATATCCCAAAACTGCTTGCCGAGCGCGACAGCTTCGGGCATGCGGCCTGTTTCGCCGGCTGGCGTAAAGATCGACGCGATACTTGGCTCAAGCGCGTGTCGAGCAAAGTCGCCAACGCGGTGCGCGCACAGCTGTTGCGCGATGCCACACCCGACAGCGGCTGCGGCATTAAACTTTTTCCACGCCAAGCGTTTTTAGAGCTGCCTTATTTTGATCATATGCACCGCTTCCTACCCGCACTATTCGCACGATCAGGCTTACCGACCAAAAGTGTTGTGGTCAGCCATCGTGCGCGCGTGGCTGGGGTTAGCAAATACGGTTTATGGAACCGGCTGTGGGTGGGGATTGTCGATATGATTGGCGTCGCGTGGCTGCAGCGCCGCGCAAAACTAACCGCTGTTAACAAAGTGAGCGGCAGCGAATGAACGAGCAGATTTTATGGTTAGCCTGGACTGGGCTACATGTAACGCCCTGGAAACTCATTGGCTATGTCGGTGCGCTGATGTTTGCGGGCCGCTGGTTGGTGCAGTTCCTAGCCTCACGCAAAGCGCAAAAGCCGGTGATTCCAAGAGTTTTCTGGTACATGAGCATCATCGGTAGTTTGATGACGCTGAGCTATTTTGTATTTTCGAAAAAAAGCGACTCGGTCGGCGTGCTGCAAAATTTATTCCCGGCTTTTACCGCGCTGTATAGCCTTAAACTCGATATTAAAGCGCACGGTTGGAAAGCAAACCAGAAGCCGTAGTTCGGGGTGAGCATTAGCGTAACAATCCCGCGCAGCGGGATAAATTACGAAGCGGAAACGCAGTTTCTTAAAAGATGCACGCGCCAGTTCCCACTATCGTCCTGCAATTAAGTCAACTAAATTCATGGATTGGCGTTATCCTTTTGGCAGGCATACACGCCTCATACACGCTCATGGTTATCGCGATGAATAAATCCAGTTCATTAAGTACATTTTATTTAGGAATAGGTCTAGTTTTTGGCGTGGCCTTTAGCCTTAGCACCTCTGCCGCAGGCGATATTGCGCGCGGCCGCACGCTCTATACGACGCAGTGCCAAAGTTGCCACGGTGCGGCGACCAATGTGATTCCCAGACGCTGTGCCAACAGCACGCCTGTGCTGAACGCCGCGATCAGCAATATTTCTAGCATGCGTTTTCTGGCGTCGATCCTATCTACCCAGGATCGCGATGACATCACCGCCTACGTGGGCAATCCGAATGACACCACGACCAACACCCCGCCGGTATTGAGCTATTCACCCGCCACGACGTTAAGCTTGACGGGTAGTTCTGCCGTCCTCGGAGCCGTAGCGATAGGCACCATCAGTGTCAGCGCTGCGGGCGGCACCGGCACCGGTAGTGCTGCGACCACGAATTTTAACCAATGCGCCATTTCAGGCAGCGGTTTTACGGTGGCGAGCGTCAACTTCAGCTTCGTCGGCAGCAGCACCGCCCCACAAACATTTACCCCGAGCTGCACGCGCACCGCAGTGGCGCAAAGCGCTACGCTGAGCTGCAAAGAAACGCGTGGCAGTGGCGCAGTTATAGATCGCAGTTGGCAACTGACCTGCCCAGCCAGCGCAATAGCGCCTGTACCGCCAGCACTCAGCTACTTGCCGGAGCCGGGCAATAAGGTCTTGCTGACCACTTCGTCGAGCTTACCCGCCGCCCAGGCGACGGCCTTTGTCTATATTGACCCGACTGGTGGCGTGGGCAGCGGCGTGGCGGCCAACAAAACCATCAGCGAATGCAGCATTGCGGGCGCTGACGCCACGGCTTTTAGTTTGCCCTCGTCGCAAGAAATCACGCTGCGCCCAGATGGCCCCAACGGCTACATCGACGTCAATTGCACGCGCGATGCAACAGCCGTGCGCACCAGTACGCTCAGCTGCGTCGAGCGCACCGGTGGCGTTAATCCAGTCAGCAAATCCTGGCCGCTGAGCTGCCCGTCGATGGCGCAAATTACGCCGCAAACCGGTTGGTACTGGAATGCGCAAGAAGGCGGGCGCGGCTATTTTATCGAAAACCGAAATGGCTCTTTATTCATGGCCGCCTTTCTGTACACACCCGCAGGCCCGGCTTGGTGGTTTGTCGGAGCAGCACCCTTGACCGGCCCAGATTTCAGTTCGACCATGTTTACCCTGGAAAACGGGCAAACGCTCACCGGTGCTTACAAAGCGCCCGTCATGACAAGCTCGCCTGGGATCGTGCAGTTAAAATTTGCTAGCGACAGCACCGCCAAGATGACGTGGCCGGGCGGCACTGTCGATTTAATTCGCTTTCCCATCACCGATCTAACCACCGTCAAACCGCCGCAAGCCGGTGCGCCAGAACCTGGCTGGTGGTGGTCAGATAAAGAAAGCGGGCGCGGTTTTTCAATTGGATTTGAGGCCGATAAGATCTTCATATGCGGCTTTATGTATGACGCGAGCGGCCAACCCACTTGGTATGTCAGCACTGGCACCATGTCCACGCCTAGCCAATATGAAGGCCCGTGGCTGTTGCTTGCCAACGGTCAAGCCATGGGCGCACCGTACAAACCGGCGGACACGATCAATGCCAATGTCGGGCTGCTGAAGTTGAACTTTACGGATCGACGCAATGCCAATATGACGCTGCCCGATGGCCGCGTGATTGAACTAAGCCGTCAGCCGCAATGATTAGATTGGCAAAGAAAATTCTTGGAGCCCGTTCGTGAGCCAAGTGCGATTCGAAGTGATGTTTGAAGTATGAGTTCTTTTCGAACCAAACCTAAAAGAATCGTTCGCCCTGAGCCTGTCGAAGGGCAGAGCCGTATAAATACTGACGCAGCCGTAGCGCTTTGTGCATCACGAAGAATGTGGCTACATGCTTCGACAAGCTCAGCACGAACGGGTTTCTTTCAGGGACTCGCCAGGATTAGCTCTTTACTGTTTTGCTGCTTGACGCTGATTGCCCTTGACTGCATTGCGTTAGAAAAAAATCAATCAGCGCCCAGCTTCTCGCTCAATGACGTACAAGGCAATCGGCAAAATTTGGCTGACTTCAAAGGCCAAGTGGTGCTGGTTGACTTTTGGGCGTCTTGGTGTGGGCCATGTCGGCAATCATTTGGTTTTCTCAACCGCATGCACGCCCATTACGCACTCGATGGCCTAAAAATTCTGGCGGTAAATGTCGATGAAAAACGCAGCGACGCTGATCGCTTCTTGCTCAAACAGCCCGCACAATTTGCCGTGCTTTTTGACGCCCAGGCGAAAATCCCAGAAATTTTTCAGCTCAAAGTCATGCCTTCAAGCTATCTAATTGCGCGCGATGGTACCGTGCGCTTGATCCACGCTGGCTTTAAGCCCAGCGATCAGGCGGTAATCGAAGCCGCGATTACGACTGCGTTAAAGGAACATTGAGATGCCCTTCCCTAGCTATTTAAGCATGCGTTTTTTAATTGTCTTAAGCGCAACTGTTGCGCTTTCAGCGTGCGCACCAGTCGAGGTCAAAGCGTGGCAAAAATCGGGGCTGGCAAAGCCGTCCATGGCGCTTGATGGCAATGTGTTAGAGGCAAAATTCGCCGATCACACCTTTCAAAGCAAAGAAGGTTCGCGCGGCACGATGAGCGTTGGCGGGGGCGGCTGTGGCTGCAACTGATTCGCACAGTGCCAACGCCCTATTCGCCGCTGCATTGGCACTGCCAGGGCTGGCACTCAGTCTAACTAGCCACGCAGCAACCGCGCCAAGCAATGCCAGCCTGGAAGTACAGTATTCGCACTATCAAGAATTTCAACCGGGTGCCAAGCGAATGGAAATTTCCGCACCTTCCTTGTTTGTCCTGGCACCCTTAGGCGAGGAATGGTCAGCCTCAGGTTTTTTGACCACCGACAGCATTTCCGGCGCCAGCCCGCTCTATCACGACACGCTGTCCGGGGCATCGGGCGAAGGCGTTAATGATTTTCGTAAAGCCGCCAATATTGGCTTGACCCGCTATTTTGACGGCGCAAGTTTGAGTTTCGGCGGCGCTTATTCCACCGAGCACGACTATCTCGGGCGCGCTTTGAGTGTTTCCGGCAGCCTTGATAGCGCGGATCGCAACACCACCTATAGCGCGGGCATTGCTTTCAATCGGGATCGCATTGACAGCACCAATGGCGTGGCGGTCAACCAAGCACGGCGCGGCGAGCAGCTGAATATCGGCATTACGCGCGTGCTGTCAGCCACTTCCTTGCTTGCCGCCAGTGTCGGCTTTGCACATGGCGAGGGCTATTTTGACGACCCGTACAAACCGCTCGATACACGTCCGAATGGCCGTGATGAAACCACGTTTTTGCTGCGCTATAACCAATTTTTTGCAGCACCCGATGCCGCGTTACGGCTGTCGTACCGTTACTACACCGACACTTGGTCGCTCAATGGGCACACCTTAGAAGCGGCTTGGGAGCAGAACTTAAGCAACGACTTTGTG
Source organism: Rhodanobacteraceae bacterium (assembly GCA_043754435.1). Classification (GTDB taxonomy): domain Bacteria; phylum Pseudomonadota; class Gammaproteobacteria; order Xanthomonadales; family SZUA-5; genus JANNYA01. The sequence goes on along the minus strand of JAYUUS010000234.1, from coordinate 1,687 downwards.
CTGACCCCAAGCCTGCGCTATTACTCGCAAAGCAAGGCTGACTTTTATGTCGACCCGCCTTTCGGTACGGGCTATACACCCGGCAGAAATTACTCCGCCGACACGCGCCTGAGCAGTTTTGGCGCTTGGGATGCGGGAATCAAGCTGGGTTTCCCGGAGCTGCTGGGCTGGCGTGCGGAACTCAAGTTTGAGTTTTACCGCCAAAAAGGCAGCTGGGCGCTGGGCACCGCTAGCCCCAACATCCTGCCGTTTTCCGCCAGAACCCTTCAATTCGGTGCGAAGCACAGCTTTTAGCGCTTGAGCGTGCTGCATCAGCATCATTTTCGCGCGATGGCGTGCCATTGCGAGCTAAAATTGTGGCACGCGTCGGCTGGCGCTACTGAACTGCTGCAATTGGCGCAAGTAGAAGTGGCGCGCATTGAAGCCAAGTATTCGCGCTACCGCGCCGACAGTGTCGTCAGTCAAATCAATCACCATGCGGGCAGCGCACCGTTTCAGGTGGATGAGGAAACCGCGTCACTGCTTGATTTTGCCGCACAGTGCCACTTAATGAGCGCCGGGCGTTTTGACATCACCAGCGGCGTTTTGCGTCGAGCGTGGGATTTTAAGGCACAGCGTCCACCGGAACAGGCCACGATTACCGAGCTTTTGCCGCTGGTGGGCTGGCAATATGTGCGTTGGGATCGCCCGTGGTTTAGTTTGACCAAGCCCGGCATGGAAATTGACTTCGGTGGCTTTGGCAAAGAGTACGCAGCCGATCGTGCCGCCAGTGTGCTCGCCGCCGCCGGTGCCGAGCATGCTTTGATCAATCTTGGCGGCGATGTGCGCCTGAGCGGCCCGCAAGCCAATGGCGCGCACAGGCATGACTCGCCTTGGCGCATTGGCATTCAACATCCGCGCGCAAAAGACCAACTGATTGCCAGCATCGAAATCACTCAAGGCGCACTAGCGACCAGTGGCGATTACGAGCGTTTTTTGATCCATGAAGGCAAACGCTACAGCCATTTGCTCGATCCGCACACCGGCTGGCCGGTGCAGGGCGCGCAATCGGTTTCGGTCAAAGCGCCGCTATGTGTGTTTGCGGGTGCCCTTGCCAGTTGCGCGCTGCTGCTCGGTGATGCTGGGCTGGAATTCTTGCGCGCCCAAAATGTTGAGTTTTTGTGGGTGGATCAGCAGGGAAATCGCGTTTCCGCTTAGTGCAAGGTAATCGTGACGGCACCGCCACGATCATTAGCCTCAAACGTCGCACGCAAAAAGCGGACTACTCAAAGCTTCCTAGCCCGAAATTAACCGTTCCCGGGGCGGCATTTTGCCCCCCAAAAATGCGGTCTTGCACCATAAAATACAGCGCGTTTTTGGGGGCCGCAATTGGATTTTTCAACGTTACCCCAACCACTGCGCCAGCAGGGTCGACGTCAAAAGCGAACCCGTCCATTTGACTCAACGTTGCTTCAGGAAAAAAATAACGTGAGCTCGAGCCAACATTTGAGATCATGGCAAACGAAAATATTCCCAGACAAGAAACATTTGAACCTGAATTCTGCGACAGCACACCGTGCGTAATGTCAGCGTAGGCGTTTTCAATGCCGACAAAAGTCCGTGGGATTTCCCAGGACGCGCGGAAACCACTACTGCCGAACCAGTCAAAGCGTGTTGTTATGCCGCCACTTACCACATAAAACGCGTC
>JAYUUS010000233.1:0-3057 GCA_043754435.1 Rhodanobacteraceae bacterium | reverse complement strand
CATGCGCTTGATCGCTCAAATTTGCCGCGTATAAACACAGGGCCAGCGCGCCCTCACTCTGCGCTCGCGCTTGCAGCAGCATGCGCCGCACGTCCATGTGTTCAATGATGGGAATTTGCGGTGACGAAGCGTCAGCATTGCCTACCTGACGGCCCTGTAGCCTAGTTTTCGCGTATTCCAGCGCTAGCTCATAGCCCCGCCAGCCCATTGCCGCAGCACCGACACCGACCGCGATCCGTGCCTCATTCATCATTTGAAACATTTGCGCCATGCCTTGGCCTGCCCCCGCGCTACTGTGTGCGCCAAGCAATTCGCCCACACACACGCCGCCTTCGCCAAAATTAAGCGCGCCATTGACCGTACCGCGATAGCCCATTTTGTGATTTAAGCCCACTAGGCGCACATGATTGTCCGAGCCATTATCCGCGCCCGCCAAATAACGCGGCACGATAAATAGGCTTAAACCCTTGGTGCCCGGCACCGCACCCTCAATGCGCGCTAGCACCATGTGCACAATATTGGCGCTTAGCTCGTGCTCAGCGCCGCTAATCCACATTTTACTGCCGGTAATGGCGTAGCGGCCATCGGCTAAGGGTGTGGCTTTGGTACGCGCGTCACCCACGCTGGAACCGGCATGTGGCTCGCTCAAACACATGGTACCAAAGCATTTGCCACCGACCATATCCGGCAAATAGCGCGCTTTTTGTGGCGCACTGCCAAAGGTTCGAATCAAATTTGCCGCACCCTGGGTCAGCAGCACATAGCCATAAATCGGCGCATCAAAACGGTTCAAAATGCTGGCTACTGCCGTGTGAATCACATACGGCAACGCGGTGCCACCTTCCGCCAATGGGGCTGAAGTCGCAAAAACCCCAGATTGCGCCAACGCGGCGAGCGCATCTTTCAACGCAGGAGGCGTTTGCACTTTGCCGTCGATTATTTGTGGCGCTTGCCGATCCAGCACATGCGAAATCGGTGCTAATGCGGCCTGCCCGAGCTGCTCAGACAACTGCAAAAGCTGATCAATCAAGCCGCGATCTAGGTGACTAAACCGCGGCTGGCTGAGATCAATTTTTAACCAGGAAAACAGCGCGAATTGGAGAGCATTTAGGAACATATTTACCTCCTAAATTACCTTAATCACTAAACCTATTTTGCTTTTCGGAGTTAATGATATTTTCGGCAGCAAGTCATCTTTTGTAAAAGCCTTGCCATCATGGCCTACACCCAACAGATAGTAATGATCGCTATCTATTTTTTCGTAAAAAAAGTTTCTGGGCTTAGTAAAATTAACGTCGGTAGGGTCATTAACAAACACCATTGCAGTCGGTGGATAAGATTTTTTGAGTATTTCCAAAGATTCTGGATATTCCCCATATTGGAGTTTATAAAATTCTACCTGTTGAACAGCAGAATTAATCGTTGTTTGAGCAAGAGTTGAACGCAGGTCATCATAGATTCCACCGCGCTGCATAAACCCGAAATAAAAAAATGATCCATACAATATAATTGAAAAACACACGCCTGCGGCACCAATTAAAGCCAACATTTTACCGCGCAATCTGTCAGTGACCAGCCCCCAAACTATCGCTAAAATACCAAAAGGAATCCCGATCAATGGAATAAATGATAGGCCTGCGATAACAAACGGAAATGCGCCCAAACTTTCTTTTTGATCAGTCACTAAAAGACTCCAAATAGTTTTTCAAACGCTAGATTCCTGTCGAACAATATCCGCTATTTCTCATAAACCGGGAAATGCTTACATTGCAAAGTAACGTTTTCTTTAACACCGGCAATCACTTTCTCATCGCTCGGGTTATCCAAAATATCCGCAATCCAGTGCGCTAATGCCAGCGCATCCGGCTCTTTATAGCCGCGTGTGGTGATCGCGGGCGTACCAATGCGCAGGCCCGAGGTAATCGCAGGCGGCCTTGGGTCGTTTGGAACCGCATTTTTATTGACGGTGATATGTGCGCGGCCTAATGCTTCCTCAGCGTCTTTACCAGTCACTTCTTTGCCGACCATGCTGAGCAAGAACAAATGGTTTTTCGTGCCGCCTGAAACAATCTTAAAGCCGCGTTTCACTAAAACATCCGCCATCGCTTGCGCATTTTTAACCACCTGCGCCTGATAGGTTTTGAACTCTGGCTCCAGCGCTTCTAAAAATGCCACCGCTTTCGCCGCAATCACATGCATCAGCGGGCCGCCCTGGGTGCCTGGGAATACCATCGACTGAAATTTCTTTTCAATATCGGGGTTGGACTTACAAATAATGAAGCCACCGCGCGGGCCGCGCAGGGTTTTATGCGTCGTCGAGGTTACGACATCAGCAAAGGGGAGGGGGCTTGGATAAACACCGGCGGCCACCAAACCGGCCACATGGGCCATATCTACAAAGAAATATGCGCCGACACTTTTCGCAATTTTTGCCAAGCGTTCCCAGTCGATCACTTGCGAATAGGCGGAAAAACCTGCTACCAGCATTTTTGGCTTGTGCTCAAGCGCTAGGCGTTCTACCTGTTCGTAGTCCAGTAACTCGTTTGCGTCCAGACCATATTGCACTGCGTTAAAAATTTTGCCGGAAAAATTGACCTTGGCCCCGTGCGTCAAGTGCCCGCCGTGCGCCAAGCTCATCCCCAAAATGGTGTCACCGGGTTTCAGCAGCGCCAAATAAACGGCGGCATTGGCTTGTGAACCTGAATGCGGCTGGACGTTGGCATAGTCCGCGCCGAAAAGCTTTTTTAAGCGCTCAATTGCCAAACGCTCGGCGACATCAACATATTCACAGCCCCCGTAGTAGCGCTTGCCTGGATAGCCTTCGGCGTATTTATTCGTCATTTGCGACCCCTGCGCCTCCATCACGCGCGGGCTGGCATAGTTTTCAGAGGCAATTAGCTCAACGTGGTCTTCTTGGCGTTGATCTTCGGCGGCAATTGCTGCGGCTAATTCAGGGTCGTAGCCTGCAATGGTCATGGTTTTGGCGAACATTTTGAGATAGCCTGGATGAAATAGAAGCCCATAAGAATAGCAGCGTTAGGGGTGAAATTTTCCTCA